>CANKLZ010000005.1 GCA_947483795.1 Micrococcales bacterium
CTGTGTTCCTAGGTTATGCAGTGACAGCCGCATTGACTGGTGTGAACCAAAGATGGGGATTTGGTAAGACAACGCTTGCAGTTGCTTTGGCAATTGTGCCTTATGGAACTATTCCTTTTGAAATGAGAGTTGCCAAGAACGGTTCTCTTGACGGATCTTGGCGAACAGCAGTAAGTGAAGACCCAAGAGATAAAGGATTAATTGACAGGCTGTTCCGCTGGTTCATTGCAAGACCAGTAATTCTGGTTGTTGTTATTGTGGTTGGCCTTACAGCCTTTTTCTCTTTACTAGTAACCCTGGGCCCACCGAATGAATGGTTCGACTAGGAATTTAGAATCTTCTTGAGTCTCTCTAGCGATACTGGTTCCAATGTTCCAAGACTTTGAGCAAACAAGCTCACTCTGAATTCCTCTAGGGCCCAACGTGCCTTCACAATGTTTTCTGGCATTCCATCCTTCAACGGCAATGACCCACCAGCGTTTTCGAATAACAAGATTGCTTGGTTGAGTTCAATCTCTAAACGTCTATCTCTTTCAAGATCTTCAAGTAACTTGTTTGTTCTCATCTTGTTAGCTTGGAGATAGACAGGCAATCGAGTCAATCGCTGTAATCCTGTCGTGCTAATGAGTTTGTTTGTCATTAGCTGAGCCAGATGCTTCTTTTGATTAGCTAAGACAAATAACAGAGAGATGTCTTGAAGAAGAGAAATCGCTTTACTTGCTTCTCTTGAGAACAATGACACTTGAGAAATAACCTTCATGCAGCGCTGACACTCCTCAAGAACCTTTGCAGTGACATCTTTACCTACAAGAGAAGCATCTAGATTGGCTAGAGTCTGATTGTCAATCTGATCTTCAACAAGAGCAAGAGTCACATCTTCAACAAAAGCGGCAACGTTTCTATATCCAACAGACACAATTGCTAGCTTGTCCTCTTTAGATAATTCTTCAGTAACTTGAGCAACTGGAGCATTTACTTGAGTCATAACCTCATTGATGAACTGTTGCCTCAACTTCAATGCATCAATGTTTGGAGTTAGAACCCTAGCCATGCCTGGCTTGTGTTTGATAAAGGCTGAATCAAACTTTAGCTTGAGTTCATCAAGATCAAGGCTTATTCCTTTAGCCTCTTTGTTCTCGGCTAGGAGTTTGTAAGTGATGCGTAGAGAGTGGGGGAGCTCTTCTAACTTGAAATCACTTTGGGTCATGTGTGTGCCACTTAGGGTTCTAAGTGTTTTGGCAATTGTTTCAAGTAGTGGCTCTGTTGGATTCTCTGGCAGAGTGGCTAGTGCTTTATTGGCCCAGTCAGCAGCAGGAACTACATACTTCCTGATGTTTTTGGGAAGAGTTCTAATTAGTGCAGCAATTAGATCTTTTCTAAGTTCAGGAACCAGCCAGTCAAATACATCTCGGGTAATTGTTGGAAGTTCAACTATTGGAATTACGACAGTCAGACCATCTTCAATTTCACCAGGTTGATACTTGTGTTCAAGTTTGTAAGTATTCTCACCAAAGGTCCACTCACTAGGAATCTCAATACGTTCTGTTGTCTCTGGAGGGAGTAGGTCTTCACGAGTCATAGTTAGAAGGTTTGGTGAGTCTCGTTGAGCTTTCTTCCACCAGCCTTCAAAGCTTCTAGTTGAAACAACTTCTTGAGGGATTCTTGTTTGATAGAAGCGGAAGACATCCTCATCATCAGGGGCGTATAGCGGTTTCTGAGATGTCTCAGCTAGTTCTTCTAAGCGCTTGAGGAGTTCTTTGTTGGCTCGGTCAAAGGCTTGCTTCGAATCCCACTCCCCTTGAACCAGAGCATGCCTGATAAACAACTCTCGTGAGAGCTTCATATCCAGTCGTGAATACTGCATTCTTCTAGAGACAACAATCGGAACACCAAAGAGCATGACTCGCTCATAGGCAACAACCGAACCTTGTGATTTCTCCCAGTGAGGTTCGCTAAACGATCTCTTTACTAGATCTCCTGCAAGTGCTTCTGCCCATTCAGGGTTGATAGCTGCATTCATTCGTGCAAATACTCTGCTGGTTTCAACCAGTTCAGCACTCATCACAGCAGCAGGTGGTTTCTTAGCCAAAGACGAACCTGGGAAGATTACGAACTTCTTACCGTTAGAACCTAAGTACTCATTGCTTACCTTGGCGGGCTTATCGCTCTTCTTGACTAAATCTCCAGCCTTCTTATCGCTGAGTTGTTTGAGCCCTATTTGAGAGAGAAGGCCAGGTAATAAACTCTTGTGAATTCCATCTGCATCTGCTTTCGCATCTCCTGGGATGAGTCCTAGAGGTTTAGCGATAGTTGTGATTTGCCGAACTAAGTCTTGCCACTCTCTTACCCTTAAGTAATTCAAATACTCGTTCTTACACAGTTTTCTGAAGGCAGAAGAAGACAGTGACTTTTGTTTTTGCTCTACATAGTTCCAGAGGTTTAGAAGGGTTAGGAAATCACTTGTGAAATCGGTGAACCTGGCATGTGCTTGATCTGCCTGCGGTCTTTTGATGACAGGTCGCTCTCTAGGGTCTTGGATGGTTAGCCCTGCAACTATAATCATTACTTCACGAACTAGGTCGTGCTTCTTTGATTCAAGAAGCATGCGGCCAAAGCGTGGTTCAATCGGTAACCTAGCTAAATCTTTACCAATTGGAGTTAGCTCAACAGTTTTACTCTTTGGATCTTTGAGGCAACCCAGTTCTCCCAGTAGAGCTAGTCCGTCTTTGACTCCTCGTTGTTCCGGTGCTTGAAGGAAAGGGAACTTAGTTATCTCACCCAGATCAAGCTGAGCTGCTTGCAGAATTACAGAAGCAAGGTTTGTTCTTAGAATCTCCGGATCGGTGAACTCTGATTTAGCCTCATACTCAAGTTCTGAATAAAGCCTGATAACAACGCCTGGGCTGGTTCGTCCTGCACGACCTGCTCTCTGGTTAGCACTTGCTTTAGATATTGCTTCGATTGGTAGACGTTGAACTTTAGCTGCCGGTGAGTACCTAGATATGCGAGCAGTTCCGGCATCAATTACGTACTTGATGTTTGGAATAGTAAGAGAGGTCTCTGCAACGTTTGTGGCCAAGATGATTCTTCTCTTCAGCCCTGCGACCTTGCTAGTTTCAAAAACTCTGTGTTGTTCGGCTGAAGACAATCTTCCGTAGAGAGGTAAGACTTCAACGCCTGTTCCTAAAGCACCTGATGTGATTCTTCCTTGAATGGCTTCCTGAGCATCTTTGATTTCTGATTCACCAGAAAGGAATACGAGAACAGCACCCTTATCTTCCGTTGAGAGTTCATCCAAAGCACTGAGGATTCCATCGATGTAATCTCGAGCAGTTGTGCTGGCATCAGGATCTGGATTGTCTTCCTCATCTTGATTGATTGGACGATATCTAATCTCGATAGGAAAGGTTCTCCCAGAGACTTCAATGATGGGAGCATCGTTGAAGTGCTTACTAAATGAGCCTGGGTCAATTGTTGCTGAGGTAATGATTACTTTTAGGTCTGGTCTTTTAGGAAGTAGTTGTTTGATGTACCCAAGAAGGAAGTCAATGTTTAGACTTCGCTCGTGAGCCTCATCAATGATGATGGTGTCGTACTGCTCTAGCTTTCTATTTCTTTGCATGGCATTGAGCAAAATGCCGTCGGTCATTACTTTGATTTTTGTCTTAGGGCTGGACTTATCGGTGAACCTAACTTGGTAGCCAACTAGGTCTCCTAGGTCTACCTTTAGTTCTTCGGCTATACGTTCAGCAACTGCTCTGGCAGCAATTCTTCTAGGTTGGGTATGAGCAATGCTGTTTCTGCCCAGCTCAAGGCACATCTTCGGAATCTGGGTAGTTTTACCAGAACCGGTAGCACCAGCTATAACAACTACTTGGTTATTCTTAATAGCTTCCAGAATCTCGCTACGGCGAGCACTAACCGGTAGGTCTTCCGGGTAGCTAATTTTCAGGATGTTCACTAGACCAATGGTATTTGGCTTGAACCTGACAAAAAGTGAAAACCCCAGCCGAGGGGGGCTGGGGCATTTGTGGCTGATGAGCTATTCATGCTCCTTGGGTATGCGATCCCTCTCGGTACTGACTGAATCGTAGCCATGGGGAAACGGCCGGCCTGAGCTATCCAAGCTCACAAAAACAATTCGATCCACGGTCAGAATATTCTTCTTGGTGACCATGTTGCGAACTTCAGCTCGCATGGTGATTGATGTGGTGCCAAACTTTGTTGGAACCAGGCCTATTTCTATTAAGTCGCCCTCGATTGCAGAGGTAATAAAGTTGATTTCAGACATGAATTTTGTCACCACTCGGCGATTACCCAATTGCAAAATTGCGTGAATAGTGGCTTCCTCATCAATCCAACGCAAGAGACTTCCCCCAAAAAGTGTTCTATTGGCATTCAGGTCTTCGGGTCGCACCCATTTGCGCGTGGTGAATTCTATTTCTGACAAGGCTAGAATCCATTCAAGTCATATGGCGACCTTTTGTTTTTCCACCGACTTGCAATGTGGTCTGCGCTCACTCTGCGAATTGTCCCCGAGTGAGATCGCAGAATCATACTTTCGGTCCGGATTAGGTCACCTTTTCTATAAACGCCGTTAAGGAGCAAACCGTCAGTGACTCCAGTGGCGACGAAGTACGTGTTGTCACTGGCCACCAAATCATCAATCTCAAAGATTTTCTCTAGATTGTGTCCAGCTAAAATAGCGTTCTTCATCTCTTCAGGCGAAAGCGGGGATAAACGACCTTGCATGTAGCCTCCGAGTGCTTTCGTGGCACATGCAGAAATGGTCCCCTCTGGCGCTCCACCAATTCCAAGCAACATATCTATGCCACCGCTTCCAGTGACCGCATGAACGCCGGCTGCGACGTCTCCGTCCAAGAAAAGCCGAGTTCGAGCTCCTGCTAATCTCACTTGATCCACAATTTCGCGATGGCGAGGTCTATCAATAATCGCGACAGTGATTTCACTGACATCTTTATTCAGGGCCTTCGCTAACTCACGGACATTCTCAGCAGGACTTAGGTCCAGGCTCACCACACCTTTCCCTGCGATTGTTGTGATCAGTTTGTTCATATAAAAGACATCTTTAGGGTTGTACATGGTCCCTCGGTCGCTGACTGCTATCACGGATATAGCGTGTGCTCTACCTTCAGCTGTGACCGATGTGCCATCGACTGGATCGACCGCAATATCGTATTTAGGGCCATTTCCATTTCCCACGATCTCGCCATTTGCGAGCATTGGAGCATCATCCTTTTCACCCTCTCCAATTATGACGGTCCCCTCGAAATCCACAGTGTTTAGGAAATCTCTCATGGCGGTGACAGCCGCACCATCAGCAGAATCCTTGTCCCCTCGGCCGATCCAAGCACTCGCCTGAATTGCTGCGGCTTCGGTGGCTCGAACCAACTCCATGCCTAGATTTCTATCCGGTAGCGAGCTCTGCCCCCTCTCTAGCAAACTTGAATCAATTTCGCCCATGCTCGGACACCTTTCTTCGGAGATCTAAGTCCCGGTTTGTTTTGGAAAACGCCTCACGATTCACGGTCTACACAACTTAGGGGCGCACGGGCAAGCTGCGTGCAGCGGCCACGGCATCCTGCCAGCCGGCGTAAATTCTTTCACGCTCGTCTTCGCTCATTCGAGGCTCAAAGGTTCTGTCAAGAATCCAGCGCTGAGAAATGCTATCTTCACTCCACCAGCCAATTGCAGAACCGGCCATGTGTGCAATTCCAAGAACGGTGCGTTCTGGATTCACTGGTCGCAGAATCGGTATTCCTAAGATGTCTGCTTGAAATTGGCAGAGCATATTGTTTTTTGTAGCTCCACCATCAACTTTGAGTTCAGGGACTTGAATCCCACCTGAGGTGAGTTTGTCAACATTGTCTCGGGTCTGGAATGCCATTGCCTCGATGCCTGCTCTGGCAACGTGAGACGAGGTTGATTCAAGAGTGAGGCCCATTATCGACGCCTTGACATTTCGATCCCAGTAAGGGTCGCAGAGTCCCGAGAATGCAGGCACAAAATAAACTCCGTTGCTCGATGACACACTCTCCGCCAGCGATTCAACTTCTTGAGTTGAAGAAAACAACTTGAGCTTGTCGCGCATCCATTGGATGGTTTGTCCGCTGTGAAATACGACACCTTCAGCTTCGTATGTCACTTGACCGTCAATACTCCAAGCGGCAGAAGTTGACATACCATCCATAAGTTTTGGAGCATTTCCAACGTTCACTACAAGTACGCTTGCGGTCCCAAAAGTATTTTTTGCACTGCCTGGTTCCAAACACGCTTGACCAAATAGCCCAGCCTGCTGATCTCCCAACATGGCGGTCACCGGAACTGAGTGAGTGAGTGTTCCCAGTAGCACACCCTCTGCAAGTTCACCAAAAATTCCGGCGCTAGGAACTACCTGCGGCAATAGAGACATTGGGATGTCAAGTATTTGACAGAACTCTCCGTCCCACTGAGCCGTATGGATATCTAGCAGCGCTGTTCTTGAGGCAGCCCCTGGATCGATCTTGTGAGCGGTTCCGCCGGTCAAATTCCAAAGCAGCCACACATCTGGTGTGCCAATAGCTAGCTCTCCACGCTCAGCACGCTCGCGAGCACCGGGAATATTTCGAAGTAACCAAGTTATTTTGGCGGCAGAAAAATAAGAGTCATTGCGAACTCCGGTGCGCCGTCTGAATTCTTGGTCCAGCCCTTTGGCCGACCACTCTGCAACAATTTCATCGGTCTGTTTAGACATCCACATAATTGCGTTGTAGATCGGAATACCGGTTTTACGATCCCACATTACGATCGTTTCTCGGTGAGTGGTCACCCCAACAGCAGCAATGTCTTTGGCGCTAAGGTTTGCGGTCTTCATCGCTTCGTCAATGCAAGCCTTAGGAGCGTTCCATAGGTCGGCCGGGCTCAGCTCTACCCAGCCTGTGTTCGGAAACAGAGCGTCAATCGGTCGTGAAGCTTGACCTACAGTTCTTCCTTGGTCGTCGATAATCACAGCTCTAGCGCTGCTAGAGCCCCCATCTATAGAAAGTATGTAGTTACCTGACACGGCACTCCTTCCTGGGTTCCCTTATTAACTTGTAACTAAGGGAGTTTGCTCTGAGCCTAAGCTGGCACCTTTAGGTGATCTAGCCAAGTTTCATAGTTTTCAATTTGTTTTTTGCGCTCAACTGAACTCCAGCCTAGGTGAGTGCCAAGTATTTCTGATGCACGCTGCACGCCTTGAAGGCCGTGACCAGGTTCGAATGCTAAAAGGTTTCTTCGTGCAAAAATATCTGCCATAGTTTCAGCGAATTCTTTTTCGACAGAGAATATAAGTTCAGCTGCGATTGCTGCAGATTTTGGATCAAATCTTTCACCTAATTTTGAATTTTCACGAACCAGCTGCAGAATATCTTCTGCGCGAGTGCCGTAGAGCTTTAGAAGTCGCTCGGCAGAATCTATTTGCACAACATTATCTCCGTTGAAATTTTTTCTGAAAGCTTCCATGTCTGAACTGCGTGCACCTGGGAACATTGTGTTTTTGCTGACTGGTTTTTTCAATCCGCGACCGAGTTGCTTCACCGCTAGGTCAACCGAATCCTCAGCGAGTTGACGGTAGGTTGTCAATTTGCCACCAATGATTGAGTGCAGCCCTGGGTAGCCAGTCTTGGCGTGGTCATGGACTATGTGGCTCCGTGGAATTTTCCATTCAGAAACACCTGGCGTGTATGGCAGTGGTCTAACACCACTGTAAGTGTAAAGAACATCTGCGCGGGTGAGCTTTGCCTCTGGCATTAGGGTGTTCACTTCTTTGAGAAGGTAATTAATTTCATCTTGATCACAACGAGCCTCATCTGGTTCTTGCTCAAAAAGGTGGTCGGTTGTGCCAATTAGGTATCTGCCCATCCAAGGAATAACAAGCACTAAACGCCTGTCAGATTGTGACTCATAGTAAACGACATCAGTCGGCCCACCTTCAAATGGGTCAACAATTATGTGGCTTCCTTTGGAACCTCCGATTAGACGTTTTGATTCCACTCGTAGAGAACCTTCATCGCCCCTCAAGACATAATCAACCCATGGCCCCGCGGCATTTATAGTTAGATCGCCGCGGAGTTTAAACTTCTCACCACTACTGCCAATAGCGTGGACTCCAACAACGCGGCCTTTTTCTTTAATAACACCGGCGACTTTTGAGTGTAGAAAAATTTCTGCTCCTGCCTCTCCAGCTGCAACAGCAAGTTCGGTGCAAAGGCGCTCTGCATATTCGACTTGACCGTCTGTAAACAAAGCTGCACCGCCAAGACCCTCGGTTGACATTGCGGGAAATCGCTTTTTCACATCGGTCTTACCAAGTACTCGGTGCCACTTGACGCTTTTATCAAACGATAAAAAGTCATAGGCGAGCATTGCAAGGCGGATCATCCAAGCGGGACGCTTGTTTCTCGAATAGAAAGGCATAAGCAATCGCACTGGCCTAACAAGATGTGGTGCAACTTTAAACAGCAGTTCACGTTCACGGAGGGATTCACGAACCAGGGGAATATCGCCGTGCTCAAGATATCTCAACCCACCGTGGACAAGACGACCGGACCAAGCAGATACCCCATAGCAAAAGTCTTCTTGCTCAACCATGGCCACGCGCAGACCTCGCTCGGCTGCGTCGCGCAATATGCCGAGACCATTAATACCTGCCCCGATTACTACTAGGTCGTAAGTCTTTTCCTGCTCTGGCACCGCTGTCTCCTTTTACTTAGAATTTGAATGGCGCTAAATTTAGTAATAAATAGTCAATGAATGAACAACTATTCACTATGCTAAGTATAGGTCAAAAAGAGCTGTAAACTGCTGTCTACTAACTCTATTTTGCCCCTCCGCCCCTACAGTGACCCATTCACAACCCGATAGTCTATTCATCGTTACAGATAAGGAGTTGGCTTTGATTCAAGACAAGTACGACCTCGAGCAGATGAGGATGATGGTCAAAGTCTCCCACCTTTATCACAACCGAGGCATGGTTCAGTCAGAGATCTCCCAGACCCTAGGCCTTTCCCAAGCCCGCGTCTCTCGCCTTCTCTCGGCAGCCGCCGAAGCAAACATCATTCGCACCGTTGTGGTCCCACCAATTGGCTTAAACACCGAAATCGAAGACCAGATCGAGAAGAAGTTTGGCCTGCTTGAAGTTCACGTGGTAGACACTATGGGCGGCACTGATATCGAGCGCGCAGAGACCCTTGGCCGTGCCCTCGGCAACATCTTCATCATTCTTCCGCTTAAGGACAAGGTGATTGGTCTTACCTCATGGAGCCGTTCCATGCGTAAATTCGTAGGCAGCCTGAACCGCTTTCCACACGCTAAAGCTCAAGCAGTTGTCGAACTAGTCGGGGGTGTTGGTGAGCCAACATTGCAGCACGAGGCTACTAACGCCACCGCAAGACTTGCAACAGTGATTGATGCCGAGGCCAAGTTCCTTCGAGTCCCTGGAGTTGTCTCTACAATGGAAATGAAAGATGCCATCCTACAGAGTGACCCACACGCACGCCTCACCCTAGAGGCGATGGACAAACTGGATATTGCACTTGTTGGTATTGGAACGTGTGCATTCAGATCTGGTCGAGTTTCCGAAGGTAACTTCTTTAGCCAAGAGCAGTTTGACCTAGCAAAATCTAAGGGTGCTGTAGGCGAAGTTAATTTGCGCTTCATAGACGAAAACGGAAAACCAATCAAGTCCGAGCTTGATGATTTGGTAATTGGAATTTCGCTCGATCAACTTGCCAAGGCAGAGCGCAGAATTGCGGTCTCCGGCGGTGTAGAGAAACACGAGATTACCCTTGCGGCTATAAGAGGCGGTTGGATCAACGTGCTAATCACCGATGAAGAAACCGCAGAGTACCTAATCTCACAAAGCATCTAATCCAAAAATCCTTAAACAAATCAACCACCCTCGCACAAGTGGGTGGTTGATTTGTTTAACAAACTAGCCCAGGCGGGAGACTACTTCCTTCACCAGGGGCCACACGCGAGCAACAGATGTGTAGTTAACTTTTTCTGCAGGCGAATGCAAGGCTTGTAGCTCAGTACCAATCGAAATGATATCGGCAACCGGGACTTTACGACTAAACATTCCAAGCTCGAGGGAACACTGAGAAACTTCCACGTTTGGTTCGGCACCCAATACGTCCCGGTAGGCCTGCGAGGCGACTGCAAGCAACTCTGAATCTGGACGGTACGGAAATTCGGGTGCATCAAGGCCAAACATTTCTACCTTTGTTTGGCCACCAACGGCAGCTATCAAAGAACGCACGCGGTTATAGAGTTCGTGTTTACGTGAGGTGACTGCAGAGGTGATGGTTGACATCAACTGAATACCATCTGCGGTTGGACGAATGGTTCCAAGGTTGTTTGAAGTCTCAACTCGACCTGGAACTCGCAAGTTCCAACTAATCACTCCATGCGGAATCAAAATTGTAACCGCCGCAAAACGAACTGCAGCTGGCTTAGAGAACACCTTCTCTGGTGCGCTTGCAGAATCCAACTGCAAACGAACTCCAGGGTCAGCTACGCCGTACTCGTAACGCAAAGCTTCTTCAAGGTCGGCAACCACCGCTGCAACCGCTGCGCTGTCACTTGGTTGCACAGAGAGAACAACCTCAGCATCAGCGGGAATCGCGTTGTTCTGTGCCCCGCCATAAGGAGCTGAGATTCGTGCGTCAACCTTGTCTAAGACTGCGTTAATTGCGCGGGCAAGAATCTGCAGCGAGTTAGCTCGCTCAAGTTGAATGTCAAACTCGCAGTGCCCGCCCTGTAGTCCTCGGACTGAGAGCTTGTGGTGTGCTGAGTGTGAGCTTGGGTTTGCCTCGAAATCTGCCGGCACGTCAACGGTGAAGGTCACATCTCCTGAACAGCCAGCCAAAATTTCTTTGTCGGTGATCCAGTTGAAGTCAATCATGCGACGACCCTTAAGTTGAGTGGTGTCGAACTGGTTAGCGCCAGCCTTACCCTGCTCTTCCATGGCAGTAAGTACTGCCTCTAGCGGTGGGTGCGGGGTGTTCTCATCTGCAAGCAGCGCAAGAATGTAGCTGACCCCGATGCCATTATCTGCGCCAAGGGAGGTGCCATCGGCGGTGATGTAGTCCCCGTCAAGCAGTAGTTTGATCGGGTCTTTTTTAAAGTCGAATTCAACGCCCTCGGCTTTTTCACAAACCATGTCTAGGTGGCCGTGAAGAATAAGTGCAGGTGCGCTTTCTAGTCCGCCCTGGCCTGGCTTCTTAACCAAAACACAGCTCAGTGCATCCTTATTGGCTTCCAGACCGAGGCCGGTTGCGTATGCAACCACCCAATCTGCTACTTGAGTTTCGTTTCCTGAACCACGAGGGATATTTGCCAGCACCTCAAAAAGGCCAAGCACTTCTTTAGGCTCTAGATGGTCAAGGACGTTCTTGGTCTCAACCGCTGGAGAAATTGTTGGTGACATTGTTGTTTTTCCTTACTTAACAATTGAATTGCTAGATCTAGATAGAGTCAGGGCCACGGTGACAATAATTACTAGGCCATAAACCAAGCTCTGTGCCTGGGATGGAACTCCAACAGCAGCCGAAGCAATTGGAACAAGCGCAACAGAAAGCGCACCAAAGACCACGTTTAGCGGATTTGTCACACCTCCAGAAATTGATGTTCCGCCAACGATAGCCGCAGCGATACCCGGTAGCAAGAGGTCACTACCAAGCCCCATTGGCGATGCAGATCCAGCCTGAGCAATGATGGTTAGACCGGCTAAGCCAGACAAGAAACCAGACATTGTGAAGGCAAGAACCTTTAACCAGCGAGTCTTAATGCCTGAGAAAATAGCGCCGCTTTCGTTCTTGCCAATTGCAGTCATAGCTAGACCCGGGCGGGTGAAGCGAAGGAACCACCAAGCCACGAGCGCTGCTATTACACCAAGTGCGAAAGTCATTGGAATACCGCCGATACCGCTCTGGTAAAGAGCTTTGATTGCGTCGCCATTTTCTTTTACATAAACAGTGGTAGCGCCACTAACTACAAGCGCGGCTGACTGAAAAATACCAAAAGTTCCAAGTGTCAACGCAAATGATGGAACCTGGGTGAAGGCAATAATCAAACCGTTAATGGCACCAAAAATTGACACAACTATCAAGATAAACAGTGGGGCAATTGCTCCAACTGAATTAAGCGTCATGGCAAGCAGAATCGCACCCAAGATGGTGATCGATGCGTTGGACAGATCAATTGAACCAATGTTCAAAACCAGAGACTGGCCTAGTGCAACTAGCAAAACCGAGGCCGCCGATGACGCAACAATTGTCACACCGCCGTTGCCTAGGAAGGTTGGGGTCAGGATTGCCACGAGTGCAAACATGGTCAGGAAAACAACTAGCGGGCCAACTGATTGCCAGGCTTTGGCTAACTTTACCTTTAGGTTTCCGCCCGCAGGCACTACGTTTATTTCAGCAGTCATTTTGATTAAACCATCCGTTCTAGCAGGTCAAGGGTTGATGGATTCTGTTTCGCCAAATCGTATGACGAGGTAACCTCACCATCGCGCATGACTAGAACTTGGTCGCCCATTTCTAGTGCTTCCTCGAGAGTGTCAGCCAGCAGAATCACCGCCGCGCCTTCCTTGCAAGCGCGCTTGATCTCAGCGTTTACAGTTTCGGCAGCACCCGGGTCAAGACCGCGAAGTGGATGGTCAAGAATTAGAACACGCAGTTCAGGTGAGTTAAGCCACTTCGCCATAACCACCTTTTGCTGGTTTCCACCAGAGAAGCGACCAAGCTCCTGAGAGATGTCGTTTGGTCGCACATCAAGCGCATTGAACCAATCCTGGGCAATTTTCTTGCGTGCCCGAGGAATTAGGAACGGACCGAGAGCTGACTTACCCGGATGAGTCAAGGTTAGGTTTTCCGATGCGGTGAAGCCACCAATGATGCCCTCGATCTTGCGCTCGGATGGCACGTAGCCTATTCCAGACTTCACAGCTTTTGGAATGCGCCAATTATTGATTTGTTTTCCATCAAGCAGCACACTTCCGGAGTCAATCTTTTCTGCACCAAAGAGTGCACGGGCTAATTCTTCGCGACCAGAGCCAGTTGCTCCAACTATCGCAGTTAGTCTTCCTGAGTGAACCGAGAAGCTAACGTTAGAGAACTTGCCCTTTCGAGACAGAGAATTCACTTCAATTGCCGCGGTCTCTTTTGAATCAATCGACTTACGGCTACTTGCTTCGGCACGTGAATCGTGACCAATCATCAGTTTGAAAAGTTGCTTTTCAGTTACTTCAGATGTCTTGCGGTCTGCAACAAGTTCACCATCTCTCATAACCAGAATTCTCTCGCAGTTTCGCATGATTTCATCAAGACGGTGTGAAACGAAAATCACAGCCCCAAAGTTTTTTAGTTTTCTGATTTCTTTTTCAAGAACTTCGGTCTCATGCTTTTCAAGAACAGAGGTTGGTTCATCAAGAATAACCAATGAGGAACCATCGGCTCCAGCGTCTGCGCTAACGGCACGTGCAATTTCAACCATCTGACGGTCTACGAAACCAAGTTGGTTAACCACTGCCTTTGGATCAAGCTTCGAACCAATTGCCTCCAAGGTGACCTTTGCAGCCTGGTAAATCTGGCTCCAGCGGTAGATGCCGAATTTAGTTGATGCCGATGAGCCCTTGCCGCTGTTCATAGCGATGTTTTCCGCGACTGTGAGGTTGGTGAAGAGAGACTGCTCCTGGTGAACAACACCGATGCCCGCTGAGATTGAGTCTCTGGGGTTCTTGAACTTCACGACCTTGCCGTTGACTTCAATGGATCCAGCGTCCGGTTGATACATTCCGGTAAGAATCTTTAGCAGAGTTGATTTACCGGCACCGTTTTCACCAATCAATCCAACTACTTCGCCTGGATTAATTGAGAACGAGATTCCCTTTACAGCTTTGTTGGAGCCGAAAGATTTTTCGATGTTTGTTAGGGCAATTACTGGAACACCACTCTTCGTTGAAGGTGTCATTTTGAGATCCTTAGGCGGTCACGCTGTGACCATGCGGTTATGACAATGGCAAGGATCAGGATTCCTCCCGAAACTGCCGTTTTGAAATTAGGACTCACGTCAGCCAAGGTCAGTCCGTTGGTCAGTGTGGTTAGAAGAATTACACCGAGAACGGTTCCAAGCATGCTTCCCTTTCCGCCAGCAAGAGATGTTCCACCAATTACCACCGCTGGAAGTGCAATGAATAGGTTTCCAGCCGCGATGGTTGGGTTTACCGCACCGAGTTGAATGGTGGCTACGATACCAGCGATGCCGCTGATTGCTCCGGCAATTACGAATACTGTGACTTTATTGCGGTTGACTTTTAGTCCGTTGCCTCTTGCGATTTCTTCGTTGTTACCAACAGCAAGAGTTACGCGACCAAAGGAAGTGAATCTAAGAAATAGTGCACCGAGAATTGCGACAATCAAACCTAGAAGGAAGTTGTTCGGCATTCCAAGATTTTGCTGTGATGCCCAGGTTGAGAGATCGTCGTTAGTTAGGAATGGCATTGTGTCTGTACCAAAAAGAACTGTTGCAACGCCTAGCCCTACGTACCACATTCCAAGTGTGACGATGAATGAGGGGACTTTTACCTTTGTAAACAGAACTCCGCTAAAAAAGCCCAGTGCCGCAGCTAGCCCGATGGCTACCACATAGGCCCAGAAACCATAGTCTGTTCCGCCGCGGCTGTTTGCGGTCATCAGAACGAAAGTCATTCCCGCGGCGCTCATCACACCCTCAACGGAGAGGTCGATGGAGCCGATCAAAATCACGAAAGTGGCACCTACGGCGATGATCAGTGGAAGACCCGCCTGATTCAAGATATTTTCTAAGTTTTCGACGCTTGCGAATCGTGGGTTCAAGATTGAGAAAATTATCGCAAGAACGAAGATAGAAGCAGAAATGGAGATGACCTCCACATTTCGCTTGATAAAGCTAGCTACGACACTAGTCGGCTGGCCCGTTGCAGCGCGATTCATTGACTTGGCATTTGCTGTTGAAGCCATTTGAATTCTCCTGATTAAGAGTTTTTGGAGCCCATTCTGGCCGCAGGGTTTATGAGCCACTGCGGCCAGAATGGTATTACTTTAACTTTATTTGTTACTTGTTGCGAGCTGGAATCTTCTCCGGACCAGCGCCTACTAGAGGTACTGGAGCGGTGTCCCAAGGACCGTTCTCAATGAGGGTGTCTACCCAACCTTCAACGTCGTTGTCCCACTGTAGGTACTCGTCGATCTTGTCAGGGGTTACACAGCTAATTGCGAACAGACTGTCGCGCTTTTCTGCAGGCAATGTGCTTGGGTCGATTTCACCGATAGCAGCAAGGTAAGCGGTGTATAGACCGATTGCCGATGCCATGTATCCACGGTGGAAGGTCTCTCCAACGATTGCGCCGTTACCTTCGTTTGACTTGATTGCAGCAACGGTTTCAGGGTATAGACCGTCAGAAACGAACTTAACCTTCTCAAGCATGCCAGCTTCCTTGAATGCCTGCATTGCACCGATCTGCATACCGTCATCAGCTGTCCAAACACCCTTGATCTTGTCGCCGTGCTTAGCAATTAGATCTTTTGAGTTCTTGTAAGCCAACTGTGGGTCCCAGTTTGATGGAATTTCATCTAGAACAGTTACATCTGGGTAGTTAGCGTCAAGCTCCTGGTACATACCTGCAACGCGAGTCGCGCTTGTGGTACTGTCCTGAACACCTGGAAGAGCAATGATGCCACCCTTCTTGCCAATAGCGTCGCTCAAAGCTGAAGCGGTGCAGGCACCTGACTCAAGACCTGAGTGCTTCTGGAAAGCTACGAAGTTGTTACCAATGTCAGCTGGGTTTAGCTCATCTGGCTTGTTCCACCAGATAGTTACGAAACCACCAGCAGCCTTTACGTCGTTAACAATTGTTGGAGCATCAGAGCTAGCAACAGTGTTTACGAACATAACTACCTTCTTGCCTTTAGCAAGAATTGCCTGGATCTTTGAGATTTCAACCTGAGATGAACCCTGTGAGTCAACAATCTCTAGAGGAATATCCAACTTCTTTGCAAGAACCTGAGCACCAAGAATGTTAGCTGCGAAATAAGGGTTGGTGGTGTTAATTACAGAAACAACCATTACTAAATCCTCTTTTTTCAAAGGAGCGGTTGATCCTTCGCCAGTTGTTGAAGTACAACCGGATAGTGCTAGTGATGAAGCTAAAGTCAGGGCTGCAATCATTCGCACTGGCTTTGTGAGGATGCTCTTTAGAGACATCTTGACTCCTTTTCGTTTTAGTTTGGGTGAAGCTATGTGTGTGGTGAATAATCATTCGGCTATTGGATGAACATTCGGATTATTTCTATCACGAGAATTAACGAATAGACAGCCAAATAGTGAAAATTTATTCATTTGTTATTGCATTGTTACTTGTTACCTATTAACTTGATTTTGCCTATCTAAGTGTGCGGAAGAAGGTTGTTACGTCGTCCACATAGATCTCTGGCACCTCTAGAGGAGCAAAATGCCCGCCCTCGTTGTGCACACGATACTGCTGAAGGTTGAAATACTTGCTTGTCCAGGTCATTGGAGGCTTGTAAATCTCACCCGGGAAGATGCTTACGGCAGTTGGCACCCCAACCACTGGGAACCGGTCATGGCTTGGCTTCCAAGGATTTCCGCGGCACTCCCAGTAGTAACGAGAGGATGAACCACCGGTGTTAGTCAGGTAGTAGACTAAAGCGGTAGTAATTAGGTCCTCTTTTGGCCATACCTTTTCAAAGGCATCGGTTCCGGTGCCGCGCTCAGCTAGGCCCCAGAAGTAACGCTTCTCGGTAATCCAAGCCAACTGAGCTGCTGGTGAATCAGCAACCAGCGCACCAAGGGTCTGTGGCTTAGTCAACTGAATTTCGCCGTAGCCGCTTTCGTTTTCAACGAAGAGCTTTCCTCGTTCAAACCAGCCGGCTTCGTCAGCGGTGTACTCACCGGCTGCAGGAAGACCCAACTTTGCGTCGAACTTCACGCCTTCTGGTTGGTCAGGGTGATCTGCCAAGTAGTGACTCATCTGCGCAGGGAAATGAGTGTAAACACCGATGACGTCCTTCTCATACTTGTGACCGTGCTGCTGTGCAATTAATGCACCCCAGTCTCCGCCAGCGGTTGCATACTTCTCGTAACCAAGAACTTCCTTCATCAGTGTGTTCTCAAGATCGGCGGTGTGCCACCAGTTCCAGCCAGTTTCGTGCAACGGGGAGGAGAACCCGTAACCAGGAAGCGAGATTAGAACTACGTCAAATGAATCGTCTGGGTTGCCACCAAATTTTTCTGGATTGGTGAACGGTTCGATTACTTTTCGAACATCCCAGAAAGTCCAAGGCCAACCGTGGTGAAGTAGCAGTGGCATTGGGTTCTTGCCCTTGCCCTTAACGTGAACGAAATGCAATGGCACACCCATGATATCTACCTTGAAATGTGGCAGTTCATTCATTTTTGCTTCGACTGATCTCCAGTCGTATTCATTCACCCAGTAGTCAATTAACTTGCGGTGGTAATCGGTGTTGTATCCGTAGCGCCAATCATCGTTTCCAAAATCATCAGGGAAACGGGTCTGACGCAAACGAGCCATCATGTCATTTATTTCTGCATCGCTGAAATGAATTTTGAATGGCTTTACTTCGTACTTTGTCATTTTGAACCTCCTTCTTCTTGATTTTATTTTTTTATTTTATTTTTTTTAACTTGATACTGCGTTCTAAGAAACTCTCTAAATTGCAACGGGTCCCCCAGTTTTCTCAACTCCGTGCTTGAACTGCAGAATGTCCCAGGCTCGGGTGATTTCATTCTGCATTTGTTCCGCACTCCAACCAAGTGCAGCTGCGGCTACTTTGGCTAGCTCTTGAACGCGCTCTTGGTTCAGCAAACCGCTGAAGGCGAGCGTCGTACGGCGAAGTAAAAAGTCATCTAGTCGAACTGCATTTTCCTCTTTCGCGAGGTAGGCAATCTCCTGCTCACTGTAACCCTCGAGGCTCTTAAATTCGGTATCACCGTTTTGCTCAAGGTGCTTGATTAGTTTTTCCGCAGCGGTGCCGTATCGAGTTAGCAGTGCGTGAGTGCGAATCAAACCCAACACTGATGCGCGAGCTGCAACCCACTCCTCAGTTGCCTTTGCAGTTGTCGGAAAATTCTTTCCACCACCAATCCCAAGTCCCAGGGTGGACACCGCTCGAGCCTTTGAAAGCTCTGCCAACGCCAAGTTAGAAACATGCTCGCCAAGGGCGCGAAAAGTTGTCCACTTTCCACCAACCACGCTAAATAGCGGGGTCTTCTCAGATTTGGGCAAGATGCCTTGGTCGATCTTGTAATCGCGAGAAATGAATCCTGGCTGCGCTGCGTCCTGCTTAGGCAGCGGTCGAATACCTGAGAATCGGAAGACAATCTGAGAGCGCTCCATGTGGATACCAGGCAAAATGTGCTCAACAAGATTAAAGAAGTAGTCGACTTCCTCCTCGGTGCAAACCACATCCTCACTTGACTCCACAAAAATATCGGTGCTACCAATCAGCACGCGTCCCTTCACTGGATAAATAAGTACTATTCGGCCATCTTCATTCTCAAAGAACAACTCGCGACCGGCGAGCTCCGAGTAGAGCTTTGGGTGGTCAACAACAATGTGCGATCCCTTGGTACCTCCCATGAACTGTGTTTGCCTGCCAAGCGAAGAATTTGTGATGTCAGTTAGCGGTCCAGAAGCATTGACTACAACGTCTGCGAATGTGAGCACGGTTTGATGTGAAAGTGCATCCTGGATGATTACGCCACCATCTTTTGTGCCCACAGCTTTTGCGTAGGTCAACACGCAAGCGTTGCCGGTTGCTAAAGCATCGGAAACTAGGTCGAGCGCTAATCTTTCAGGCTCGTGCACCGAAGCATCAAAGTAGGTAGCCATGTACTTGACCTTTGGGTGCAGCGATGGAATCTCCCTGGCAGAGCGCTTAGCTCCATAAAAACTGAACCTATCCATAATGCCATTTACCCGACTGAATGATTCATAGATGACCAGGCCAATAGCAATTAGCAGTGCGCCACGCTCGTTGCGCTTCGCCTTTGTCTTGCTCTTACCGTGATTCAAAAAATTCATTGGTGCCTTTAGAATTCCTGAGGTCAAGGAAAAGATTGGAACAACGGTTCGAAGTGGCTTCACCACGTGAGGCGCGGTTCTCAGCAAATCGTTTCGCTCTTGAACAGATTCGCGCACCAAACGGAACTCGCCGTTTTCTAGATAGCGAATGCCACCGTGAATCATGTGTGAAGATGCGGCTGATGCCCCGCTGATTAGATCTCCTGAATCAACAAGCGTGACCTTCACTCCCTGCAGAGACAGGTCTCGCAAAATAGATATTCCGTTGATGCCGCCCCCGATAACGAGGACTTCGCTGCGGTGGTTCTCCAGTGCTAGGAAAGCAGGTCGTGTCTCCCAAGTTTGGTTGTGGTCATTCGTGGAATCAAAGTCGTTCATCTTGGCTCTCCCTTTACTCGCCCTGTAAAACAAGTTGTCGGTTAAATTGGTATAGATCGGTTAGCGAATCGAAGGAATCAACCTCGGGTGCAAATGCCACAATCAACTCTTTTTCTAGGTCATCAATACTAAAGTTCGGTACCTCACTATTTAATCCCACCAAAGTAGCTGGATCCCAATCAAGTCCAAGTTCAGCGTTTACTCGTTCGAACAAAGTTGCCACCGAATGTGAGATAGAAATTGGGATGCATGCGCTGAAAAGGCGAGCGCCACGCTGAACCCGCTGAGCGGTGCCGACTATCTTTACCTGTCCACGGGCATTGATGCTGTATTCCCCCGGGCAATATTCGCCTGTGACCGCGCCTAGATTGGCGTCGACTCCTAGCTCACGCAAGATATTCACCAGAATCGCGCCAAATTCCAGATACACATCCCGATTGCTCTTGGTTTTTTCAGGTTCCGGAGTGATGACATCAAGAATTAACCAGTCCTGGTCCAGTGCCACCATTCGGCCTCCAGCCGGTCTGATTACTGGTTCAAATGAATAAGCTGCTGCTTCACTCACGGCATCTTGGAACCCAGGCAGTCTTCGTTCGAGTCCACTAAAAGCCACGGTTGGAGCCGGGCGATATATTCTGACTACTCGGCCCAACTCGGGATTCAAAGAAACCATGGAGATCAGCCGCTTAGAGGCGGTCAAATCGGCTGATCTTTCGAGGCCCCAGTCAATAGCGCTTGAACTACCTGTGATCAGTGTTGTTTTCATACCGCTCGTGTTCATAGCAATGCCTAAAAATTAATCATCTGGCCAGCTAGCCCGTGCAGTGCTTCTTGCAGGCTCTCGCTGAGGGTTGGATGAGCGTGAACGTTATGAATCAATTCATCGATGGTCAGTTTTGCTTCAGCAGCCAAAGTTAATTCCGGCAGCAGTTCAGATACTTCTGGCCCCACCATGTGGCCACCGACAAGCAAGCCAGTTGAAGCGTTGGCAATCAGTTTTACAAAGCCGGTAGTTTCACCAAATGCGTGAGCCTTACCGTTTGCCACAAAGGGGAATTTAGCAACTTTTAGTTCGCCAAATTCTGCGCTCGCTTCTGCTTCAGTGAGTCCAAAGCTGGCTACCTGTGGTAAAGAGTAAACCGCACGTGGCATAAAGCGGTAGTCAGCGATTTCGCGCTTGCTGTCTGCACCAATCACCTCGGCTGCCAAAATACCTTGGGCCTCGGCAACGTGTGCCAGAGAAAGCTTGGCGGTAACATCGCCGATTGCAAAGATGTGCGGCACGGTGGTGCGCAGTTGCGAGTCAACAGCGATTGCTTTGTTTGCCGTCAACTCGACTCCGGTGTTTTCTAGACCGTAGCCCTCTACAAATGGGGCAAAGCCGACTGACACCATAATGTGCTCTGCTTCAAGAGTCTGCTCGAGATCCTCAACAGTAAAACTAACGATCGCGGAATTTACAGTTTCAACAGCACTGGTTACGCGAGCCGCAGTAACAATACTGATGCCGAGCTTCTTTAGCGCTTTAGCCATTTCGGCAGATGAATCGGCATCTTCAAGCGGAAGAATTCGATCCTGATACTCCAGGATTGTGACCTGGCTACCAAAGCTTGCGGCCACGCAGGCAAATTCAATACCGATGGGTCCCGCGCCAACAATCACTAGGCTCTTTGGCATTTGCGTTGCAAGGACAACTTCTTCGTAGCCGGTGATGCGCTTGCCTATTGGCACAACTGGCAGAGTGCGAATTACCGCACCAGTTGCGATTATTGCGTTGGAAAAATTGAGAGTGTCAGTTAGTGTTCCATCGGCACCGGTCACAGTCAGAGAATTTGCGTCGACAAAATTTGCAGCGCCTTCAAATTCGGTGATGCCATTTTTCTTCATTAGGTAGTGCACGCCTTTGTTGCGACCAACCGATACCTCACGACTGCGGGTGTGCGCTGCGGAGAAATCCGCGCTCAAACCTTCTGGCAAACCGAAGGCCTTAGCGTGACGACTAACCAGATTTGCAACTTCAGCGTGACGAAGCAGAACTTTAGTTGGGATGCAACCGATGTTTAGGCAAACGCCGCCCCAGTACTGTTTCTCAACAATGGCAACACTCTTGCCTAATTGCGCGGCACGAATTGCCGCTACGTATCCACCTGGGCCAGCACCAATCACCACTAGATCAAAGTAGGTGCCCTGCGGATTTGAAGACATGATTAACTGACCTTTACCAACCCGGTGGCCGCAAGACTGGTTTCTAGATGCGACTTGAGTGCACCGGCAAACCTAGCTCCGGTGGCACCATCGAGCGCGCGGTGATCGCAGGTAAGCGTTAATTCAGCAATTGGCTTCCACCCTGCGTTCTCAGGGCCACCGACAAAACGATTTACCGTTGCACCAACAGCCAAGATTGCCGCCTGAGGCACATTCACAATTGCATCGAAGCGAGTAATGCCCATCATTCCCAAGTTAGAAATGGTGAAAGTTCCGTTTGAAATATCTGGTCTCGCCAGCGCACCTTCACGAGAACGGGTTACCAAATCTGATCGAGCTGACGCAATCTCGGAAAGCGATAGCGAACCTGCATCATGGATTACCGGAACGACTAGGCCCTTAGGACTTGCCACCGCGATGCCAACATTGGCAACCGGATAACTCACCAACTCTTCTTCACCAACGTGCACGTTGACCTCAGGTACTTCCTTCAGTGCCTTTGCCACAGCCGAGACAATTACGTCTGTGACAGTTGCGGTTGGCACCACTGACTTCACCTTCATTGCCTCAGTCATGTCGACTTCAATGTTTAGGTGAAAGACCGGTGCCTGCCAAGCGCGCACCATGTGCTTTGCAGCAGTGCGCGCAATTCCAGCTAACGGGATGATGGTTGGTTGGTTACTCATTTAAACTTTCATTGATTGGGATAGTAATAGTTAGAGGTTGTAGTTTGCAGTTCCAGCGCAGCCGTACTCACGCATCTTCTGCACAGTGGCTACAATCATGCGCTCACGACCAGCCACCATAGCTTCTTCCAGCTGACGGTCACCCTCAGAGAATTTCTCTTCAAGCCCGGCACGGAACGCGTGACGTAGATCTGTGTCTGCGTTTAGTTTGTGCACGCCGGCTTTTACAGCATTCCGAAGTTGATCGGCTGGAACACCCGAGGCTCCGTGCAGGACCAATGGAATACCAGTGACTTTTGAAATTTGAGAAACTCTTTCAATATCTAAAGGCTGCTGCGCGACATCTGTCACACCGTGCATCACTCCTGCAGAAATTGCTAGCCAGTCAACACCGGTCTCGGCAACAAAGCGCTCCGCTTCGTCGACCTGGGTGTAGTAGTCAGACCAATTGATGCTTACCGAGGCGTCAGGAATTTTTCCCAACTCTGCTTCAACTGGAATTCCCGCGGCGTGGCAACGCTCTACAACATCGCGTGTGACGCGAATGTTTTCCTCAAGGTCCAAGTGCGCGCCATCAAACATGATTGAGTCAAAACCCAGTTTAATAGCGAGCAGAACCTCGTCGTAGGTTCCGTGGTCAAGGTGAATCGGCGCTGAGATTCCTGACTTATCAAGTTCGCGACGGGTCATCTCAAAGGCTTCGCGCACACCCATGTGTGGAACCACAGCACGACCTACCTGCAGGAATACCGGTGCATCGGCAATCTCTGCAGCACGAATAAGTGCTTGAGTGGTTTCTGGGTTGTGCATATTAAACGCGCCAACGGCGTATCCGCCAGACCTTGCCGCTTCAATCAGAGCAAGTGGATCTGGTTTCAGTAGGTTGGTCTTCGTTGGATCAACTGGAGTGTTTGTCATTTTCCTACTCCTCGATAATTGCAATTACTGTGCGAACTTCAACGGTCTCGCCCTCTTTGACAAGGATTTCAATTAGCGTTCCGGTTGCCGGAGACTCAAGGATCTCTTCTACCTTTTCGGCCTCAACCTCAGCTAGCGGCTCGTCTTCTACAACGCTGTCGCCAACCTTCTTGAGCCAGGTCACGATTGAGCCCTCACTCATTCCCATGCCCCACTGAGGGAGCAAAACTTCTACTCTTGCCATCTGGATTTCCCGTCTTCGAGGCTCGCTTATTAGGCGAGCACTCTTTCTTTGTCTTTTTGAGTTATTTTTCTAACAGCAGCCACAATGTCCTGCTTGTTTGGATACATCTGCTTCTCAAGCGAGGGGCTGAACGGAATCTGCATATCAGGTGCTGTAATTCGGATAATCGGTGCCTTCAGCGAGTCAAAGACTTCCTCGGCAACGATGGCTGAGATTTCTCCAGCTGCTCCACAGGTTCGGTGAGCTGGCTCTACAACAACTAGGCGCCCGGTCTTGGCAACTGAATTTAGAATTGCCCGCTTGTCCAGCGGCACCAAAGTGCGCGGGTCAATTACCTCAACAGAGATTCCCTCTGTTTCAAGTTCTGTAGCAGCGGCAAGAGCTTCATGAACCGAGCTTGAAATCGCAACGATGGTGACATCTGTTCCCTCGCGGTGGGTGCGAGCAACACCGAAGGGAATCCAGAACTCGTCATCGTTTACTTCTTCTTTTAGGCCCCAGAGAATACAAGCCTCAAAAGTTAGTACCGGATCGTTCATATCAATTGCAGTGCGAAGCAAACCCTTGGCATCCGAAGGGGTTGATGGAACCATGATCTTTAGACCTGGTGCGTTCATGAACATAGGGTATGGGCGGTCACTGTGGTGGGCACCGGTGTTTAGGCCGTAGAACATAGCCGAGCGGAATACAGCCGGCATCGAAGCCTGCCCCCCAAACATGTAACGGTTCTTCGCAACCTGGTTTACCAGCTGGTCCATCGCCATGTATAGGAAGCTCGAGTACGAAAGGTCAACGATTGGACGAAGACCAGTCATCGCAGCACCTGCAGCAGCTCCAACAATTCCCTCTTCCGAAATTGGTGTGTTGCGAATTCGGTTGCGGCCATACATCTGCACGAAGTCGCCGGTTTCTTGACGAGTCTTTCCGCCACCGGTGGTTCCGTACACATTTGCCTCTACGTCTTCACCGATGATGATTACGCGCTCGTCGGCATCCATCGCTTCTTTTTGTGCGGCGCCAATGGCACCTAGAAAACTCATTACGCTCATGCTGCATACTCCGAATCGGTGTAGAGATCTTTAAAGCCGACAGAAGGGTCAGGCCAGGGACTGTTCTCTGAAAAGGCAACTGCGGCATCAACCTCGGCCAAAATTTCAGCCTCGAGTGCGTCCATCTCTTCTGCAGAGAAACCTTCAACAGAAATTAGGTGCTCGCGGAACAGCACCAGTGGGTCCTTCTTCAGCCAAGCTTCACGCTCATCTGCCGGACGGTAATCGGTGCCCAAACGAAGACCCTCTGAATGTTCGTTGTAGCGGTAAGTGACAACCTCAATCAGGCTTGGTCCCTCACCACGGCGAGCGCGCTCAACCGCGGTTGAAACCGCGTCGAACACTGCAAGTAGATCTTGACCATCTTCAACGCGGATTCCTGGAATTCCGAAACCTGCGGCGCGCTCAGCGATAACACCCGAGGTCACGGTGTGAGCCGGAGTTGAAAGTGCGTACTGGTTGTTTTCGCAAAGGAAGATAACTGGCAGATTCCAAACACCAGACATGTTCATTGATTCGTAAAGCACGCCCTGGTTTGCCGCGCCATCACCAAAGAAAGCCAGCGCAACTGTGTCGCGACCCAAAACCTGTGATGAAAGAGCTGCACCCATCGCGATTGGAATCGAAGATCCCACGATTCCCGATTCGCCGAGGCTACCCACGTTGAAGTCAGCTAAGTGAAGTGAGCCACCTTTACCCTGACAAACGCCGGTTGATTTGCCCTGAAGCTCAGCCATCAGTGGGCCAAGTGGTGAGCCCTTACCGATTGGGTGTCCGTGGCTGCGGTGGTTTCCAGACATGTAGTCTTTCTCGCCCAATGCCATGGTGGCACCAACAACCTGTGCCTCCTGGCCAATGCTGGTGTGCACGGTTCCAGGAATATGGCCTCTTTTGACCATTTTTGAGGCGCGTTCGTCAAATGCACGAATGCGCAGCATTCGGCGCTGAGCCTCTATCTTCTGCTCTCTACTTAGAGTGGCCAATGGAACTCCTTGCTGTTCTCAATTCGTTGTTTGAAATAATTATTCATTAACTGGTTAGTTATTCTATTACTAATTACTGCAAGTTTTGGCAATTTTGCGAAACTTGCAGAATTTGTTGCCAAATCTTTATTCTTTTGTTTCGGGGTAAAGCGTTGCGATGTTTTGGAGCACGAAAGTCGGCCAGAAAGCCCTGTCGGTGGACTCGAGATCTTCAAGCTTTGAGTCTCCGGTCAGGACTAGGGCCGATTTCATGCCCGCATTTACGGCCATGCGAACGTCGGTTTCCAAGCGGTCGCCTACCATGATGGTCCTTTGTGCAGCTACCCCAATCTCGGCCAAGGCTGTCTCGATCATGGTGCTGTCTGGCTTTCCCATATTGGCTACGCACTTTGTGCCAGTGGTTGCCTCAATCGCTGCAACAATTCCGGCCGCATCCGGCTCACCCCTGCCACCTGGGAAAGGGCAATAGCGGTCAGGGTTCGTGGTGATTAGGAAAGCTCGCTTGTGCTGCCAGATTGCGTCAAAGGCAATCTGCAGTTTCGCGTAGTCAAAAGTGCGGTCGTAGCTGGCAATCACAATATCTATCTCAGTTGGATCGCTAGAAATCTTGATGCCGGCTCTAACCAGAGCATTGATAAGTGGTTCCTCGGCAATCGGAAACACCACGGCATCAGGGTGGTTTTGTTTCAACCACAGCACGGTGGTCACCACGGTGTTGAGAATTTCTTCGCGCTTGGTTGGAATGCCTAAATCGTTCAACTTGCGCACGTACATGTCTGGATCACGGGTTGGATTATTCGAAAGAAAAATTGTCTTTGCACCAGCAAGACGCAAATTCTCAATCAGTTGACTGGCACCTGGCAGTAACTCACTGCCAAGGTAGATGGTGCCGTCTAGATCAAAAAGATAGGCGTCAAAAACTTCATCTGGAAGTGCGCCTCCTAGCTCTGCTACTGTTTCCGCTGCTGCAAATGACAACTCAGTCATTTTCTTTGTGCTCATTTCGTGACGCGTTTAGAAAAACAGATTTCAATGCTGGATAAATTGTGCGATAGGTCTGGTAAAGAGTTTCGTAGCGTGCGGCGCTTTCAGGGTTTGGTTCGTAAAGTGTGCGTGTGGTGGTCATTGACTTGACCGCAACATCAATATTGGGGTACAGCCCGACACCAACCGCTGCCAGAATTCCAGCGCCACGCGCCGTGGCTTCGTCGCTACCGGCCAGCATCAATGGTCGATTCAATATGTCCGCAAATATTTGACACCAGAGTGGGCTTCTTGTTCCACCACCCATCGCAATAAATTTTTGAATCGGCTCAGAAAGTTTAGGCTCGGCCTCTTCAAGACAAATGCGAAGTTCGAAGGCAACGCCTTCGAGCATCGCTCGATAAACGTGCGCAGACTGATGTGCCCCGGTGAAACCCATCATTACACCACGTGCGTTGTGATCCCAGAATGGGGTGAGCTGTCCGTTCCAATACGGCAGCACAAATAACCCATCAGCCCCAGGTTCAACGTCTTGGGCTTGGCGCTCCCAGAAAACTTCTTTTGATAATCCACCAGGTAGTTCTTGATTTGCCGCGAAGGTTTTCATAAACCAAGACACCATCAAAGTTCCAGCGCCAACAAACAGTTCGTAATTGAAGGTGCCCGGAATTGTTCCGGCCATCGCGCGGTAGGCAGTGCTTGCCGAATAGTTATCGCTAAAGAAACCTGAAATTAATCCAGAACCAACGTTTAGGTAGGCAAGTCCTGGCCCAGTGATCCCAGCTCCGAGTCCGGCTGACTGGCCATCACCTGCTCCAGAGATAATTGGAATGCCGGCAGGTAGCGCCAGTGCCTTAGCTGCTTTGTCACTCAGCAACCCAAGCACCTCCCCCGGTTTTACAAGTTCGGGCAACAAGCTTCGGTCAATGCCAATGATTTCTA
This sequence comes from Micrococcales bacterium, assembly GCA_947483795.1. Taxonomy (GTDB): domain Bacteria; phylum Actinomycetota; class Actinomycetes; order Actinomycetales; family Microbacteriaceae; genus Rhodoluna. The sequence goes on from CANKLZ010000005.1 coordinate 27,537, forward strand.
AAATCTCATCTGAGTAATCGCCGGTGGCAAGATCAATTAGCCCAAGCGGGTCAGCGCTAGCCACCGATGTCTTCCACTCACCAGTTAGTTCGTGAGCCAGGTAGGCGTGCACATCAACAATGTGTGTGGTTCGCTTAAGGGTCTCTGGCTCGTTCTCTCGAATCCACAGCAACTTATAAAAAGCTGGTGTTGGGTTAGGAGGTTTGCCAGTGAGTGCGTGAATGCGCTCAGTGCCAAAGCGGTTTACCTGATTACCAGCGCGCACATCCAACCAAAGCATTGCTGGGCGTATCGGTGCATCCGATGAGTCAAGGCAAGCAAAAGTCTCCCGCTGATGAGTGACGGCAAAACCTCTAACTCGTGACGGGTCAAGGTACTGCATGCAAGAGCGCACAGCTTTGACAAAACCGTTCCACCAATCGCGCGGGTCCTGCTCGCCGTAGCCGTGTTCTGGGATGCTCAGTTCAAGAGCGCTCGATCCAGTGGAAACCTGAGTGCCGTCTAAACCCCAAGCGATGCACTTCACGCCGGATGTCGAACAGTCAACCGATAAAATCAGATCAGACATTTTCCACCTCACTGATTAGGGTCTCAACGCGATTTAGAACTTCGTCGACATCGTTGCTCGTCCACCAACCAGCGGCATCTAAAAGATCAACAATAGTTACGCGATTACGCATAAGGTAACAGTTTCTAACCGCCCACTTCCAAACATCAGCAGTTACCCAATCGTCTAGTTGAGAAGGCGAGTATGCAGCACCGGCTAGGTGCAAACCGCGTAAGAGATTTTCTGAGTTAGGTAAGGTCTTGCCCAGGGCAGTTTCAATTTCTTCTGCGGAGCTAAGCAGCTCAGTAATTTTGTCTCCAGCGGAATCTAGCTTGGCAAGTTTTGCCGAGTAGTCATTCCAGCACTCTGCACCGAGCGCTCCAGTTTCATCACAAACAACAAACACAGAGGCAACCGTTTGTTCTAAACCAGCGGTCGAATTGCGAATCTCAATTTTGCGACCGGCACGAATTTGATCAAGCAGGTATTCCCAAGTCACGGCTGCAACAACGGAGGCCACGCCTACCTGCTTACCGTGCAAACCAACTTCAAAGTGGTGACCTGCTGCATACATATCAAGCATGTGGCTAATCAGGTGTTCCATGCCAGACAGGCAGGCAGTTGTTCCTGCAATACCAGTGCCAATTCCGCGAATAGCCAAAACTTTGGTCAGTTGCTCAACTGCTACTTGGTTGCCCTGGCTAATGCCAGCGCACCACTCACTTGGGTTTCCCGCAAAGGTGAGTAGCAAATCTCTTGGTGTGCTGTGAAAACTTTTATCAGTGCCCAGTTGATATGCCAACCACCAGTCAGCGGGTGCGGTGAATAGCGAAAGTAATTCGCCAAACCCAGATGTATTCAATTCAGCCGGAGCCGAAGAAATAACTTCGGTATCAGCCAGAACCACCTCTGGCCAGCGCGAATCAATTGTGCGCTTTGCGCCGGCACGAAGCACCACCGAGACGTTATCTGTATAGCCATCAACAGAAGCTGCAGTTTGCACCAACACGTGAGGCACAGCACCCTGTCGATCACTTGCGACTTTGGCAATATCCGAAATAGTTCCGGAACCAACCGAGACCACTGCAGCAGCGCCTTCGAGAGCTTTGGTTGCAGCATCGAGCGCAGTGTCGTCTGCATATAGATGGCCACCACCACCGAGAGTGATTCGGGAGACATCAAAGTGCTCTGCGAGAGATACCTCTATTAAAGACTTGAGGTCCTGACCGTTTCGAAGAATTTGGGTGGCATCAGCCAGCAACACAACCCGAGGTCGGCTAGCCGAGAGGTCAGCGTCCAGCAAATCATGAAGGTATTCAACTACCTTTAGCGAAGCATCCGCTGAAATAACCAGGTGCTTGATGCCTAGGGCAACCAGGTCGTGTGACCGATCCGACGCGGCAATCACTGATTTGAGCGTGGCCAGATCAGTCGGGTCTTCGACCTTTTCAAATAAGTTCACCTAGAACCCTCGCCTTACCTCGTTGTCGGTCTGAAACCAGCTACGCCTAAAGGCCAACGATTTCAGTACTTGAATTATAATTCTATAAACGAATAATCATTCCATTTGGCAGTCTAGGCATGTGATTTGCGAGTGTCAAATCCTTTCAAGGTGAACTATTAGCCGCCGGCTCTCCGGCGTTTGAAGCTATCGCAACTAACCAGACCGTTTGGCTTCGACTTAAGTGAAAAACCCCAGCCGTGGAGGGCTGGGGTTTTCGTGGCTAGTGAGGGATTCGAACCCCCGAAGTCTGAGACGGCTGATTTACAGTCAGATCCCTTTGGCCGCTTGGGTAACTAGCCAGTGCTCCCATCCGCCTGTAATCAGCCGGACGGGTGCTAATAAAGAATACCTGAAACAGAGCCTTCTTCGCCAATCGCCCTTACACAACGAAAAGGTTTCAATCTGGAGCTATTACCTGTAAGGGTATGTAAAGGTAGATAGATTACATAGAGATTCGCTTACTTTTACAGAAAAAGGTTTTTGATGGCTGGCATAGTTGATGTTGCTCGTGAGGCTGGGGTCTCAACAGCAACTGTTTCAAGAGCACTTAGCGGTAAAGATTATGTCTCTATTGAGACTAAGGAACTGGTTCAATCAGTTGCTGACAGATTGGGCTATGTCCCTTCTGCATCGGCATACACCCTGGTTACCGGTAGAACTAAGACCATTGGGGTGGTAGTCCCTTACGTAGATCGCTGGTTCTTTGCAACTGTGCTCGAAGCGATTGACCGGTTACTGGTAGCTGCTGGCTACGACGTGACTTTGTATAACCTCTCCGCTGGAGATGAACACCGTAAGTCAATTTTTACTAAGTCTCTTCCACGCAAGAGAGTGGACGCTGTTATGTGTGTTTCAGTCAAGATGAGTGAAGAAGAGATTGCTGCTCTAACCAAAGTGAATAAGCCTTTGGTTTCATTAGGTGGTTCTGTTCAAGGCGCTAAGACAATAAGAATCAATGACCATGCTGCCGGATCTCTTGCAACTAACCACTTACTCTCTATGGGACATACCAAGATTGCAATGATTGGCCAAAGTGAGTCAACCGATAACTTTTATAAAGTCTTCGACGTTAGAAGAGTTGGCTACGAAGAAGCTCTAAAGGCGGCAGGAATAGAACCAAGACCTGGTTGGTATAGAGCTGTCGCTCGTTATGCAATGCCAGAAGGATATGCTGCAGCCAAGAACTTACTTGGCGATCCTGAAAATGCGCCAACAGCAATCTTTGCTTCTTCAGATGAATTAGCGTTTGGGGTATTACTTGCTGCCAGGGACCTTGGTCTAAATGTCCCTGCCGACTTATCTATTGTCGGAGTCGATAACCACGAGCTCGCTGAGTTCTTTGGAATAACGACTATTAACCAGAATGTTGTTGGCCAAGGTGAGCTACTAGCTAAGACCATGCTGGAGTTACTAGATAACCCGGACCAAAAGGTTCCTGAACTTACCGAGTGGCCAATAGAACTTATTGTCCGTTCAAGCACAGCCAGAGCGCCATCAGCCCAGTAGTTAGTTAGAATCACAGTTATGGCAGATTCCTCATTCGACATAGTCAGCAAAGTTGACAAGCAAGAAGCGTCTAACGCTCTAACCCAGGCTGAAAAAGAAATTGAACAGCGCTACGACTTCAAAGGTGTTGGCGCATCTATTGAATGGTCAGGCGACAAGATCCTGATGAAAGCCAACAGCGAAGAACGTGTGAAAGCTGTTCTGGATGTATTCCAGAGCAAGTTGGTCAAGCGTGGTATTTCTCTAAAGAGCCTCGATGATGGCAAGCCTTATGCCTCTGGTAAAGAATTCCGCATTGAAGCCACTCTCAAGGATGGCATTGAGCAGCCTGAGGCTAAGAAGATTTCTGCAATCATCCGCGAGCAAGGACCTAAATCAGTCAAAGCTAACATTCAAGGTGATGAGCTGAGAGTCACTAGCAAGAGCCGTGATGATCTTCAAGAAGTAATGGAGCTATTGCGCTCTAGCGATCTTGACATTGACGTTCAGTTCACAAACTACCGCTAGAAACTAAAGATCTGGATTGAGCTTGATATCTCTGTGCTTGTTAGCAACAAAACCTGCAATAACACCAGCGATAGCAAAAGTAATTATTGGGAAAATCATTGCTAGTGGCAATGATGATGCATCAATCAAAGAACCCATAAACATCTTTGCGAAGATCACCACAACAGTGTTGAACATCAGTAGTCGACTTAGTGCTTGAGCAGTTGAGAGTCCCTCGACATTACCTGCAGCACTAAAGTATCCAGGGACCATCGATGAAATACCCAGTCCAGCAATTGCAAAGAATACGCAGAGAACAAGCAGTGCTAAATCTTGATTACTCTCGGCAATGCTAGCCGAAGCAAACACTGCAATTGCAAGAGCCATCGATCCAAAGATTCCACCAACCTGAGAGAGCCTAGCCACATTGTATTTCTTGGTTAGTCTGCCGATTGAGAATCGACCCAAGATCATTGCCATTACAAACAGTGTGTAAGGCCAGGCTGCTCGGGAAGAGTCAACACCAACAACTTCCTTGCCATAGACACTTGCCCAGTCCATAATCACGAGTTCCGGCCACATTCCCATGAAACCTCCGATGGCTAAAAGCCATAGGAAACTTGGAGTCTTCAACCAAGAGATTCGCTCGGTTGGAATATCTCTATCAACTGAGTCACTTTCAGCAGGTTGCAGCATGTGCTTAGCTGACCAGAGAAATAGAACTAGACAGACAGCAGGCATGATAAACATCTGAACTTTCAAAGGAGTGAAAGATGCAATCACGCTAGAAACAGCGGCTGAAGCTGCGGCTCCTACGCTCCAAGAACCGTGGAAGGTTCCCAGAAGAACTTTGTCCACTCTCTTCTGGAACATTACTGCCTGAGAGTTTAAAGCGATGTTGAAAACGTTGATAGCAAAGGAGAGCATGAAGTGCAGAACTAAAAACAACCACCACTGGGTTGGGTACGGCATCGCTAGAAGAATTGCCACTACGGAGTAACTCGACCATTTGATCAGAGGTGTTGTGCCAAACCTAATTACTAATCGGCTAGTGAAGATCAGGGGAATAATCGCTCCAGCTCCACCAAAACCAATGATTGCTCCCCAAAGTTCTTTAGAGACCTGAAGGTTATCGATGAATTCTGGAATGCGAGGCATCCAAGAAAGCGCTGCTACACCCTGGGTAAAGAATGAAAGCATCAGAGCGAACTGAGCTGTTTTAGCTCTACTGTCTGAGATGCCTGTTGTGCTCATCCTTAGTAGTTCTTAAAGGCAGCATCAAGGAAATCTTCGCGATCGACTAGCTTTACTCGTTCGCGATCTTGAGAGGCCCCAATAGCTTTCTCAGTTGCGTCAATCTTTAGCCATTCAGGCCAACCTAGGAACTGAACTCCTTTGGAGTTTAGAAGTTCAACTATTGCTGATTCATCTGCGTGAGCTGGCTGCCACCAAGAATCTTTATCTTCAAGCACACAAGCAATAGTTTCCATGGCGTCACTCTTAGTGTGACCAATAAGACCTACTGGTCCACGCTTGATCCAACCTGTTGCATAGATACCAGGAATGTGTTCACCTGCGGAATCTAAAACTCTTCCCTCAGCATTGGTGATAACACCCTGTTTGTCATCAAAAGGAATTGAATCTAATTCAGAACCAAAGTAACCAACAGCTCGGTAAACAGCTTGCACTGGGAACTCTCTAAACTTTCCAGTTCCAGTAATACCACCTTTACCATCAAGCTCTGTTCTTTCAATTCTTAGACCAGTAACCTTGCCATCTTCACCGAGTATTTCTGTAGGTGAACTAAAGAAATGTAGGTGAAGCCTCTTTGTAGCACCTGTAGTCACTTTGCCTCGGTGACTCTCAAGGGTGTTGACCATAACTCTGGTCTGGTTGTTGGTATCAATGGCTTCTTGTGATCCAGCATCGTATTTGAAGTCTTCGTCATAGACGATGGTGTCAACACCTTCGATGTCACACGCTTCACGAAGTTCTAGCGGCGTGAACTTCACTTGAGCTGGTCCTCGTCTACCGAAGACGTGCACATCAGTAACAGGAGATGAAAGTAAACCCTGATAAACGTTGTCTGGGATATCTGTCGATAAAAGGTCTTCTGGCTGCTTAGCCAAGATACGTGCAACGTCCAGTGCTACGTTTCCATTTCCTAGGACTGCAACTTCTTTAGCGTGTAGTGGCCAGGTTCTAGGGAAATCGGGATGAGCGTCATACCAGTTCACAAAATCAGCAGCACCATAGCTTCCATCAAGTTCAACACCAGGAATGTTTAGTTCAGCATCCTTGATAGCACCTGTTGCAAAAATAACTGCGTTGAAGTGACTCTTTAGTTCATCAAGTGTGATGTCAGTTCCATACTTCACGTTTCCAAAGAAACGGATGTCACCTCTATCTAGAACTTCATAGAGCGCTCTGATGATTCCTTTGATTCTTGGGTGATCAGGAGCAACTCCATAGCGAACCAAACCGTACGGTGCTGGAAGTAAATCGAATAGGTCAATGCTCACATCAAAGTCTCTTTCAGCTTTGATGATTAGATCGGCAGCATAAATACCGGCAGGGCCAGCACCAACTATTGCTAAACGCATTTTGTTCAACTTAATTCAAATCCTTTTTACTGTTCGCGGTCAACGACTGCCTCAGCGAATACTCGCAGGGCATCTTTGACTGGTGAGTCTGGTAACGGAGCTAGTGCTGCGACAGCCTCAGCTGCCCAAGTCTTTGCTAACTGATAGGACTCTTCGAGAGCTGGATGCTCGCGAAGCTTGCTTACTGCAAAAGCCAACTGGTCATCATCTTCGAGACCTGCATCAATTATCTCAACTAGTTCTTGAGCCTTAGGGTCTGTTGTTGCATGGGCTCTTAGTAACAGGGTTGGCATGGTTGGTACGCCTGCACGGAGGTCTGTGCCTGGAGTCTTACCTGATTCATTAGAAGCGATATCGATAACGTCATCAATTAGTTGGAAGGCAACGCCAACCTTCTCACCATAGATTCTCATTGGTTCACGGTATTCATCAGGACCATCACCGTAGACAACACCCAGTTCAGCACTTGCTGCAATTAGGGAACCTGTCTTATCTGCTAGAACTTGGATGTAGTGCGCGATTGGATCTTCATTGTTCTGCGGGCCTAAGGTCTCGTGCAACTGGCCTAAACATAGTCTTTCAAAAGTATCTGCCTGCAAAGAAAGTGCTTTGCCGCCAAGGCGACTAACTATTTGTGATGCACGTGCGAAGAGTAAATCTCCAGTCAAGATGGCTACGCTGTTACCCCAAACCTCATGTGCTGTTGGCACACCTCTGCGCATTGGTGCTCTGTCCATAACGTCATCGTGATAGAGAGTTGCTAGGTGAGTTAGCTCCACTACAACTGCAGCCTTAATAACCTCATCCTTTGAGTCATCACCAAGAGCTGCTCCTAATAGAACTAGAACAGGGCGTAGTCTCTTTCCACCAGCTTCAAGCAGATGTCTTGAAGTCACATTGGCAACCGGATCAGTATGAGTAACTGCTTCAAGAAGTTGAATCTCCACTTGCTCTAAGCCCGACTGAATCTTCTTCAGTAGAGCTTTATCAACTACCTTGCGTAGTTGGGGAGGTAAAACTATCTTGTTCATTTAGTCGCTTTCTTAGCGCTGTGAATTGCTACGATTCCCAAACTTGAATTCTTGTAGGTAGCATCAGTGAATCCTGCATCAACTAACCACTGAACTAGTACTTCTTGTTTAGGCCAGGCTGCAATTGATTCAGAGAGATAATCATAAGCACCTTTGTTCTTGGCCAGAATTCTACTCAGTGTTGGCAATACGTTAGCCAGATACCAGCGGTACAAAGAACCAATAACAGGAGTGCTGACGTGGGAGAACTCACAGATCACAACTACTCCACCAGGCTTGAGCACTCGCAACATTTCAGACAGTGCTTTCTTTGGGTCAACAACATTTCGAAGTCCGAAGGATATGGTTACGGCATCCATTGAACTATCTCCAAATGGCAACTTAGTTGCATCCGCATAAACAAACTCAAGTTCAGGATGACGCTTTCTACCAACCGCCAACATACCCTCGCTGAAATCACTAGCGATAACTTTGACCCCAGGCTTAGCGAAAACAACAGATGAGGAACCTGTGCCTGCTGCAAGATCTAGTACAGTTTGTCCATTTTGTGGGTTTACAGTCTTCAATACTTTTTTACGCCATAAACGGTCTTGACCGAAAGATAAGAGGTCATTCGTGCGGTCGTAGCTCTCAGCAACCGAATCAAACATGGCTGCGACTTCTGCCGGCTTTTTAGCCATATCCGCTTTATTCACTAGCCAAGTCTAATCTTTGGGCAGATGAGTATCTACTGCCCAGGGCGCTAAAGATTGTTGAATTTTCCTTGATCACGACGATAAGAAGATATTCCTGCAAGGCCCAAGAGTGCAAAGGTTGTCACAACTAAAACTATGCCCCACTGCCTAGCCCCATCCACGAATTCATCTGCAGGGGTTCGCGTAGTCAAAACCAAGTCGGCGACCGGAAGTGGGGAGAGTTTGTGAGGGTCAAGGCTCTTTCTCTGGTCATACCCTGAAATTCCAATGTTTTGAATAATGAGGTTTGACGATCCAGCCAGTGTTGAGCGTTCTTCTTGGGTCAGCGGCAGTATGGGCAGGATGTAGATATCAGGGTTGATTTGTTCACCCAGTCTCATCACCACAGGTGGAATGACAACACCCTCAAAGTTCTCGTATGTCTCTTCAATTTCGTCGTGGCGGTCATTCATCTCTTCGTGCTCGCTCAAAGAGCCTTCCGCGATGGTTGATTCTGTTTCAGGGGCCACTTCATCCGCGGAGCTAGCCAAAGGGAGAGAGATTAATGAAAGGAGCAGTAGCGCTGCGAGAGTATTTAGAACTTTACGCATGTTTAGCTCCTTTCACTGATTTAGGCTTGCATTAAGGATATCCCAGTGAAAAGCCAGTCGATTAGGCTCTCTGGGCCTTTCACAGATAATGCTCAGACGATGATTCCGGAAAGAAACTGTTGTCCCTAAAGGTGAATTCAAGGCTAATAACAGCCACTGAACTAGGCCTAACCGAGGGTTTCAACTTTGCAGAGCTCCTGGGCTCAAATAGCTCAGCCTTTATCTACGAGCATCAGGGTCTGATTGGCTGGGGTGAGGCTCTTCGTCTAGAAGCCTCTGGATCTAATCGAATTCTTGAATTAGATCAGCTTTGGAGAGATACGGTCACAAGTGCCGAGATAATCGATGAGGTAACCCTCCCTGGCTCAGGGCTAATCTCATTCGGTTCAATAGCTTTCTCTGCAAACAGCGAGACCACAAGCGTCTTGGTAATCCCACAAGTTGTTATTGGTAAGCAAGATGGCAGTCTCTGGATCACCACAATAAACATCTCTGAAAAAGATGCTCTTGACTTGATTGATTTGGCAAGCACTTTCGTTCCTGCTTCATTTGAACCAGGCCAGATCTCGACAGAGCAATACAAGATCAATGTTGATAAGGCTCTAGAAGCAATCGAAGCTAATGACATTGAGAAAGTAGTGCTAGCAAGAGACCTAAAGGCAACTGTCTCCAAAGATTTCAACATCAATCCTGCACTCAAGAAACTAGAGAGCAAGTTTGAAACTTGCTACATCTATTCCGTTGCTGGTTTGTTTGGAGCAAGTCCTGAACTCCTTGTAAAAGTTCAGCACTCCGAAGTAAGTGCAAGGGTGTTAGCTGGAACTGCAGGTCGAGGCACAGACCCTGGTGTTGATCAGGCCATTGGCACTGCCCTTGTTGAATCGCCTAAGAATAGAGCAGAGCACAAGTTCGCTATTGATTCACTGGTTGCATCCCTTGAAGAGTTATGTATTGAAATCAATGTTGATGCAGAACCATTTAGCATGGCGCTACCTAACCTTTGGCACCTCGCGAGCGATGTTAAAGCTGTTCTCAACTCAGACTCGAGTTCTTTACAAGTAGTTAATGCTTTGCATCCATCAGCTGCGGTTGCTGGAACTCCTAGAGATAAAGCGTTAGAAGTTATTGAAGAGATTGAAAATGTTGACCGCGGTAGATACGCAGGTCCTGTCGGTTGGCTAGGTGCCGATGGTGATGGTGTTTGGGCAATAGCACTTAGAGGTGCTCAACTCAAAGATCAAACACTAACTGCTTTTGCTGGTTGTGGAATTGTTGCAGGATCTGGTGCTCAAGCTGAACTAGAAGAAGCAATTCTGAAGTTCAAGCCGATTGTTGATGCGCTTAGCTAATCCAGCTTCACTTCAATAATTACGCGACCCTTTATTTCTAGCGCTAACTCATAGTCAGTTACTGTCTCAGGGTTCACATACTGCCAGCCATAAGCTTCAGCTAACTTAGAGATGTCAACATTCTGCGGAGTTTGAAAAACTCTCTCAAAAGTATTTGCTCCAACACTTTGAGCTACTTCTAAATTGCTAAAGATCTTTCCACCATTGTCATTGACCACGATGATCTGAAGATCTAAAGGTCCATCATTCTTATCAATGGATAGTGAGCCAACATCATGTAGGAAGGTTAGATCTCCCATTAGGGCTCTCACCTGGTTCTCTGGCTCTTGAATAGCAATACCGGTAGCGGTTGCGATGGTGCCATCAATGCCTGATAGTCCTCGGTTAGCCCAAGCTCTAACCTGATTGCCAGGAGCATAGAAATCAGCTTCTCTAATCAGTTGAGAAGCACCTAGAACCAAGATGGTATCTGCTGCATGAGATGCTGCCCATGTCTTAGAGATGATGGTTCTTCTGTCTAAGCCATCTGCATGAGAGAGATCAACCTGGTTTGATTCTTGTTGCCAAGACTCCAACCAAGCACCATTTCTAGCTCCTTCAATGTGGTTATCAACCTTGGTGATGTCGTTACCGATTTCAAAGGCACCCATCTGCCCTTCACGAACGAATACCTTTACATCGCTTCTTTTGAGTAGTGCAATAACTGGTCTACTCAGAGTTGGTTTGCCATAAACAACAAGTTGTTTAACTTCACTCAAGAGAGCTGTGTTATTTTCAAGAAGTGTCCTGTATCGAAGGATTGATTGCTCTAGATGTCTAACGCCTGAAGTAGGTTCAGCAAATACTGGAAGACCTAGGTTCTGGATCTCAGCCGCATGAACACCGGCGTTAGCTCCAGCAATAACAACTGTTGGAATGGACAGATCTATTGGGAAGCCAGCAGTTGTCTCTTCGGTACTTGCAACTTCCTTCTCTTCTTCATTCCAAATGCTTTCAAGAACTTCAACAGCATCAGGAGTTGTCGCAGACAGCGGTTCAATGAACTGAAGGTTGAGTTGAACAGGTTGTGCTCTCTTGCCCCAAGCAAGTAAGACAGCTTTCTCAACTAGCTCTTTAGCAAGGCGGGGAAGGTTAGGAATATCTTCCACCGTAGGTGCTGCAACGTCTATGCATTCGATAACAGCATCAGAGAATATGCCAACCTGATTGGTTGTCTGATTAGCACCCTTATCTCTAAGTTCTGCTGGTCTATCTGCAGTTAGAAGAATCAAACCTAAACCTGAATGATGTGCTTCAAGAACTGCTGGATGTAAGTTAGCTACCGCAGTTCCTGAGGTTGTAATGATTACCTGAGGTCCGCCATAGACAGAAGCACCTAAAGCACTAAAGCCTAAAGAGCGCTCATCAATTCTTACGTGCAGATTTGCCTTGCCTGCCTCCGCTAGTTGAGCTGCTGCAATAGCCAAAGCTTGTGATCTTGCGCCAGGGGCTAACCAGAAGTCTCTACCCCAGGCTGCAAGCTCAGCGATGATGTGTGCTGAGAATATTTGTGCAGGTGAAACTAACTCGGTATCAGTCTGGTTATTTATCATTATCGTTTTTGAAACGAGTTCCTAAATCTCTTAGGAAATCAGCATCATCATCTGGAGCTACCGGTCGAGAGCGCTTAGCTCCCTGCCCTGAGTCCCCATCAATAGGTCTACCGATGGTGATGTATAGAAGTCCACCAATAATTGGGATGAATAGACACAATAAAACCCAGACAATCTTCGGTAAGACTCTTACCTGTCTTGGGTTAGCACTGGCTGCATAAACGGTTGTGAAAATCTGAAATATTGCCACAGCGACTAGAACGGCTAGTTGGATTCTATTCATAGGGCAATTCTAACCGAGCCTCAAACATAGACTAAAGACATGAGA
>CANKLZ010000006.1 GCA_947483795.1 Micrococcales bacterium
GAACTAAAAGAGCGTAAGCACCGCATCGAAGATGCAGTTCGTAACGCTAAGGCTGCTGTTGAAGAAGGTATCGTCGCCGGTGGTGGAGTTGCTCTAATCCAAGCCGGTAAGGCTGCATTCGAAACTCTAAAGCTTGTTGGCGATGAGGCAACAGGTGCGAACATTGTTCGTGTTGCTATCTCAGCTCCACTAAAGCAGATTGCTATCAACGCAGGTCTAGAGCCAGGTGTAGTAGCCGAGAAGGTAGCCAACCTGCCTTCAGGACACGGTCTAAACGCCGCTACCGGTGAATACGTAGACATGCTTGCTGAAGGTATCAACGACCCTGTGAAGGTTACACGCTCTGCTCTGCAGAACGCTGCATCCATTGCTGGTCTATTCCTAACCACCGAAGCTGTAGTTGCTGAAAAGCCTGAGCCTGCAGGCGCTCAAATGCCTCAGGGCGGCGGAATGGATTACTAAAACTTAGCTAGGATCGCTCCGGCTAAAAAGGGGTGGAACTTTAATTAGTTCCACCCCTTAACCATTTCCTGGACTAACCGAGGAATAGGCGTTGGTTAGCTAGTTCAATTTCGCTGTATTGGTTTGCTGCCAAGCGAAGCGCTTGTCCTAGTTCACCAAGTTGAGCATCAACTGTGGTTGCTGTCACTTTCCAGCGAGTAACTAACTCTTGAAAGCTACTTGCAGCTGATCCGCGCCAAACATCTTGCAAGCCAATTAGCTGAACGTGAAGTCCATCTACCTCGGCTTGTAGTTTTGCAATTGTCGCTTGAATGGTGCTGTTAGCAGCAAGTACATGCTCGCTGTCTACTTGAATTTGTGCCATTTGTTTACCTCCTTCGGTAAACATGCTCACAGCAAACAGGAACTAATTGTGAGTTTGGTTTGGATATGTGAGTAACTTATTTCTTTTGGGGATAACTAGTTAGGCAAAGTGATTTTGAATGTTGCTCCGCCGCCATTAGTTTCTTCAGCGATGATCTTTCCCTTGTGAGCTTCAACAATTCCCTTAGCAATCGCAAGTCCAAGTCCTGAACCGCCAGTGTCTCTGTTACGAGAGTTATCGCTTCGGTAGAAGCGTTCAAAAACTTTTGAACGAAGTTGTTTAGGGATTCCTTCACCATGGTCAATAACCTTGATGACAGTTTGGTTATCTTTGTTGCCGATCGCTATCTCGACAGGTTTATCACCAGCAAAATTGCAAGCGTTTGACAGCAAGTTAGTTAGGACTTGAATAATTGCTGGCTCATCGAGCTTGGCTATTACAGCTGTTTTGATTGGCTTATTCACTAGGTTCGTAATAGAGATATGTGTTTTAGGAAAACCTGCTGAGACATTACGCACAACTTTGTCTGTGACTGCATAAAGATCAACTTCAGTGATTTGTAGTTTTGCGTTTTCATCTAAACGAGCTAAGGCTAGGAGTGACTCAACTAAAGATGACATTCTGATTGCTTCATTTTCGATGCGACTCATTGCATCATCAACCTGAGCCTTTGACTTGAAAGCACCTTTACGGTAGAGCTCAGCGTAACCTCTAAGAGTTACTAGCGGGGTTCTAAGTTCATGGCTCGCATCAGCTACGAACTGTCGCATGCGGCTCAAGGTTTTGTTTCTAGATTGAATTGAATCTTCGATGGACCCAAGCATTTCGTTGAGGGAGTTGTTTAGTCTGGCAATCTCAGTCTTACCCTCAACAGGGGGTAAGCGTCGATCAAATTTACCTTGGCGAACAGCGTCAGCAGCAGCGGATACTTCTCTGAGTGGGCGTAGAGCTGATGAAATAGTTAGCCATAGGGCAAAACCACTGATGATTAGGAGAAGTCCGCTAAAACCAATTGCTATAGACCGGTACTGACTCACGATTGCTTGGCTCTGGGCTAGGGGAATACCTACAACAACTGATCCAGCCATGTTGGCATCGGCGAGGGCGACTAAACGCCAATCTTCACGATCCTCTTCGGGTTCGGCTTTGCTGATGTTGGCTGTGAACGGGAGTCCTTTAGTTGCTTGAACAGCTAAGACGTTGAACTCAGCAAGGTTAGGAACATTGCCTTCATAAATAGGTGAACCTACAAGTCCGATAAAGATTCTGCCCTGTGGGTCGAGGAACGCGATGTAATAATCCCCAGGCAGTGGTGGTATTTTCACCAATCCAGAATCAATGCGTGTCTTGATAGTCAATGGATCTTCGGTGGCTAAAAGTGTGGCCACGGTTATAAGTTGTTTATCAGTGTTTTGCTGCAGATAAGTTCTAAGTACTGCAACCGTACCCATGATGCTCACGCCAAGCAGAAGCGCAATGATGCCAACCGATAGAGCGGTTAAACGAGTTCGAAGTGAGATACGCCCCCAGAGCTTACTTAGAAAGTTAGGTACAGGGACAGATCTAGGCATTTACTCTTCGTTCTTGAATGTGCGGAACATATAACCAACCCCACGTTTTGTGAGGATAAGTTGATTCTTGCTTAGCGGATCGATTTTCTTGCGTAGGTAAGAGATGTAACTTTCAACAATTCCTTGCTCACCGTTGAAGTCATACTCCCAGACATGGTCCAAGATCTGGTCTTTGCTCATAACCCGGTTGGCGTTACCCATGAGGAATCTCAATAGCTTGTATTCGGTAGGGGACAGGTCTATTTCTTTACCATTGACGAATACTTCGTGAGCATCCTGGTTGATCTTTATTTCGCCAACTTCGAAGATGCTCTCTTCGGCATCCTGTTTTCTCGTTCTTCTCAAAATGGCATTGATCCTGGCAATAACCTCATCGATGCTAAATGGCTTAGTCATGTAATCATCGCCGCCTACTGTGAGTCCAGTGATTTTGTCACCACGGTCATCTCGAGCGCTTAGGAATAGAACGGGGAGTTCAAGATTCATGGAACGAAGCTTTTTGGTAACGCTGAAACCTGATTGGTCAGGAAGCATTACATCTAGAACCATTATGTCTGGCTTAGCCTTCTCAGCTACCGCTACAGCTTCTGCTCCTGTACCAACTGAATAGACACTAAAGCCTGCAAATTTCAAACCAGCTTCAAGGAGGTCTCTGATGTTCTTTTCGTCATCGACGATTAATACCTTTGGGTTCTTCATGCTCTAAATGTCCCACCCAATACTCCATTAAGTCTGGAAGTTACCTGAGTGTTGCCTGTAAGAGTTTTCCTACAGGTCTACAGCATCAAGAATCTCGTAGGCATAACCCTGCTCGGCAAGGAACCGCTGCCTGTTCTGAGCAAAGTCCTGATCTACAGTGTCCCTGGCAATGAGGGTGTAGAAGCTTGCTGTACGGCCATCAACTTTAGGTCTGAGGATTCGCCCTAGACGCTGAGCCTCCTCTTGGCGAGAGCCATAGGAACCTGAAATCTGTATGGCTACCGATGCCTCTGGTAAATCAATGGAAAAGTTGGCGACTTTAGACACAACTAGAACGCCTACACGTCCTTCTCTAAAGTCGGCAAATAACCTTTCGCGTTCACCGATTGGTGTTTCACCGGTAATTAGTTCTGCCTTAAGGGCACTGGCAACTGCGTGCAGCTGATCTATGTATTGTCCGATGATGAGAGTTGGTTCGCCTGCGTGCTTCGCCAAGAGTTTTTGAATAACCGGAATCTTGGCTGGCGAGCTGGCAGCTAGTCGGTATCTGTCTTCCTGGTTCGCGATGGCATATTCAAAATGGTCATCGACAGGTAAATCTATTCTCACTTCAAAACAGGCTGCAGGAGCGATATATCCTTGGGCTTCAATTTCTTTCCAAGGCGCATCAAAGCGTTTAGGACCAATCAGGGAAAAGACATCCCCTTCTTTGCCATCTTCTCTAACCAAAGTTGCAGTTAGTCCTAGCCTTCTTCTTGCTTGAAGGTCAGCAGTCATTTTGAAAATAGGAGCAGGCAATAGGTGAACCTCATCGTAAACAATTAAACCCCAGTCATGATTGTTGAGTAGCGCTAGATGAGCGTATTCATTTTTGCGCTTAGTGGTCAAGATCTGATAGGTCGCAATAGTAACTGGAGCCACCTCTTTCATAGAGCCGCTGTATTCACCGATCTCTTCTTCAGTGAGTGTGGTGCGCTTTAGTAACTCAGCTCGCCACTGTCTTGCTGAAACAGTATTTGTGACCAGAATCAAAGTGTTGGTATTGGCCTTAGCCATCGTGGCTGCACCAACGATAGTTTTACCAGCTCCACACGGAAGAACAACAACCCCTGAACCACCATCCCAAAACTTTTCAACCGCTAGCGCTTGGTAGTCGCGAAGATTCCAACCATCTTGAACTAAATCAATCTCGTGAGGAATACCTGGGGTGTAACCAGCAAGGTCTTCAGCAGGCCAACCTAGTTTCAATAACTCCTGTTTGATTTGACCTCTCGCCCAATCAGCTATGAGCCAAGTGTTCGGGTCTGTACGATCAAGTAGTAGGTCGTTTACTTTTCGCTGTCCAGTTGTTTCAAGTAAAACGGCAGGTTCATCTGAATAAAGTTCAAGATCTCCTGAGTCACCTTTTCTAATGACTAGACGACCGTATCTAGACATGGTCTGCTCGATGTCAACTCTGATGCTGGTAGGTATTGGAAACTTGCTGTATTTGTCCAAGACGTCTAAAACGAATGAACTGTCATGGCCCGCAGCTCTTGCGTTCCAAAGACCAAGTTTTGTAATTCGGTAGGTGTGTACGTGCTCTGGGGCTCGCTCAAGTTCGGCAAATACGGCAAGGTCATGACGAGCATCGGATGCTTGAGGATGATCAACTTCAAGCAGTGCAGTTTTATCGCTTTGAACGATTAGAGGCCCAGCAGACATCCTTCTAGCCTAAGCGAACACCAGTGACACTGGCTAACGGTAATACTCGCTCACAGTCTGCTTGGCGGTCCTTGCCCCTCAGCCTGCCATTGGCAAGACCGGTTGGCTCGATGGAGAACTCTCTACTGGTGCCGCTCATTTGAAGTGTGATTACCAAGGTGACCTTGGTTTTTATGGCCATCTCAATCTGTCGAACTATGTCCTGACCTTCTGGGGCTTCCCCTAAACGTTTGTCATGAGATCTAAGTCTCTGAATATCCTCCATAACGGAGGATGTCTGCGTAAGCGAAGACTGATTAGAACCAGCTGCTCGCCAAGCACTAATGACCTGGTCTTTGCTGTCCTTACGGATAGCCGCATATTTACTTTCTCTAAGTAGGTAGTAAACAATATCTAACTCAAATCTGCTTTCCAAAGTGTTCTCAGAAGATTTAGTTATTGAGACAGTTCGTAGAGAAGTGTCATTAAGAATTTGGGTTAGCAGAATCTGCTCATTTGATTGAATGAGGGTTCCATTAGGAATCTCTCGCAAAACCAATCTCCCAAATCTAGATGCGGCTTCACGGATGAGGTAATCAACTGGTTGCGGGAGTGTGGTTCCCGAAAGTTCAGTAAGCAGTGAGCGAATTTCTTGCTCGGATAAACCAGTTTCTAATCCGTAGGTCACGCTCAAATTACTAATGCGATAGGTAGAGGCAACACCGATGCGCTCAGTCTCAACAAACCTTCTCAGTTCCAGTTCTTTATCTGTAGGTAATGGCCCTACAGCGATTATGGTCAAATCAGCTTGAACGATGATTCGGTTTTGAGTCTTGGGTAGGTTTTGTGCCAAGAGTTGTGTGGCCTTCTCAAGGTTTCCTTCAAGAAGTAGCTTGAACCAACTTGTGGTCTGATCTGCTGAGGTTAGACCTATGAGCTCTGCCATTTCAATGAGCCTTGAGATGTGAGATTGAAAGCCAACGTTTGCGATAGGAAAAGTTTCTGCAAACGATGCTCTTAGGTTTTCTGCAGTTGCAAGTTCAGCTGCCGATGTTTCAACCAGCAGCGATACCCAAGTCTTAGCTATGTGTTGCCAGCGTTGTTCGGGTGAACTAGTTAGCCAAGTTAGGTATTGAGAACCAACCTTCCACCTTTTATCTGAAACACCAATCAAAGAGGACATTTGAGCTAAAGCGTAAAGCAATCGCACATATTCGGTATCTCTACCTAAGTGCAGAGAAATGCGTTTGAGTTCTGGAAGGCCAACCTGTCCACGACCTACCTCGCGCACATAATTCTGTTCCAGTTCAATGACTAGCTCAGTGAGAGCTTGGATAGTTTCAAAGGCACTCAATCCTGCCTGGGGGTCTAGTTGACTTCCATCTATCGAACTCTTCGAAGGTTTTGAGTTAACGTCATCTTTTAGATCAGCCAACAGTTTCGGTGAAACCAATTGCTTGAAAGCAGTTACTGCATTATCAAGCGGTGAATAACTGCCATCGTCTTGTTTCAAAACTAGAAACAAAGTCGCAATTGAATCAAGGCTTTTTAGATCAGCCTTAGTGGAACTATTCGAAAGCAAATTACTAAAGGCAAGAAGTTGGCTTTTTGTCATGGCAGAAACAGCGCCAGTAACGTTTTGAGGTTTTATCAGTGCTGTTGCGAAGTCATAGAAATCATTGAATGAGCTGGTCGGCATCAGCCTGATTCCAGCTACTCGGACTAAATCTGAATCAGTGGATTGGGATAGAGCCTTGGCAACTTGGAGGACTTCGCTCATTAGGTTTAGGAGTTCTGACTAGATCTTTTGCGGTTGATGGCACTTGCCACCAAAAGTGCAATTAGACAGACGAAACCAAATGGCATCACCAGAATGGGGATCATGCCCCAGCCAGTTGGCAACCAGGTGTTATTCACCAGTGGAGCCAAGAGAATAACCAAAATCGCTCCTACCGAGACAATAACGCTGCCAAGAAAGGCAAAGGCTAGGTACTTCTCTAGCAAAGATTCACTAGCAGAATTCCCCTTTGGAGAGGATTGGATATTAGAGTTAGGTTTCTTAGCCATCCTTTTAGAATACTGGCTTGGCTGAAGTAAAATGGACTTCGGCAATGAAAGAGGTAGTTATGCCAACAGGACACGTGAAGTTCTTTGATAATGTCAAAGGCTTTGGCTTTGTGCAATCAGATGAGGGAACCGAAGCGTTCCTTCATGTCAGCAACCTACCTGCTGGGGTAACCGATGTGAAGCCTGGCACTCGAATCGAATACAGCATCGTTGACTCCAAGCGAGGAGCTCAGGTCATGACTATGCGCATTCTTGAGGTTCCTGAGAGCTTAGAGAAGAAACAGCGAGCTAGCGCACGTATGAACAAAGATGACATGGTCGTCCTTGTTGAAGGCTTGATTTCTGCGCTGGACAACATTCGTCCAAGCATTGAAGCAGGACACGTTCCGGAAGGCGCTGGCGCTGAGAAGCTTGCGCGCCTTTTACGAACCCTTGCAGACCAGTTACACAAATAATGGCTAAACTCAAAAAACTTCCCAAGTTTGTAAGGTTACTCAGACCTGAGAAACAAGTGAAAAATCTGTTTGACCTTAAAGCTTTTGCTGAAGTGGCCGCTAAGTCAGCTGCCGATAAAAACGAACTTGGCTCTTTCATCGAATCTGTTGAAGAGGGTGAAGGTATTTCAACCTTTCTATTTGAGTCTAAGAAACTTGGATATCTTGGCTGGCGCTGGTCAGTAACTATTTACCAAGCCGATCCAGTTACTGAACCAAGTTTGTGTGAAGTTGTAATGGTGCCAGGCGCTGATTCTCTGATTGCCCCGCAGTGGGTGCCTTGGTCTGAACGTTTAGCGGATTATCAGGCGTTGCAGCTAGAACTTGAAAGACAAGCATTTATTGATGCCGCTAATGCTATTGATGAAGAGGAAGCAGCTAAAGCTTCAGCGGTTACCGACCTTGAACCAAGCGACGACGCCAAGAACTAAACCCACCACACAGGTGTATGGGTACCAAACTTTATTTGGGTTAGTGATCTGTTCATAGAAAACTACGCTCAGTAAAAGGCCTATAGAAAAACCGATTAGACCAAACAGCACAGCTATTCGAACAGTGCCGGTGATTGGGGCAGGATCTGGTTTTCTCTCCGAGTCTTTAGCTATCCAGCGCATAAATCTAAATCTAACCTAGGTTGGAAACTACGTAGTCGATTGAATTAGTTAGTTGCTTGACGTCCTCTAGTTCGGTTGCAGTAAAGGTAGCCACTCGCAGTTGGTTTCTACCAAGTTTTCTATAAGGCTCGGTATCAACGATTCCATTACTGCGCAATACTTTGGCAACCTCGGCTGCATCAACTGATTCAGCAAAATCTATTGTTGAAACAACTTGTGAACGGTGCTCAGGGTTAGTAACAAATGGTGTTGCATAGGAACTAGCCTCAGCCCATGAGTAAAGGTGATCTGAGGCAGCCTTGGTTCTGCTGTCAGCCCAAGCCAACCCACCGCTTTCATTCATCCAGTCGATTTGTTCTGCCAACAAGAACAAGGTAGCAATGGCAGGAGTATTCAAAGTTTGATTCAAGCGTGAGTTGTCAATTGCTGTCTTTAGAGATAGGAATTCAGGGATATATCTATCGGTAGCTGCAATACGTTCTGCTCTTTCAATAGCTGCAGGTGACATGAGGGCAAACCACAATCCTCCGTCGCTGGCAAAGTTCTTCTGCGGTGCAAAGTAGTAAACGTCTGTCTGCGTAGGATCCAAATCAATACCACCAGCGGCACTGGTTGCATCTGTGAAATATAGAGCGCTACTATCAGCGCCCGCTACTCTTTG
Organism: Micrococcales bacterium; assembly: GCA_947483795.1. Taxonomy (GTDB): domain Bacteria; phylum Actinomycetota; class Actinomycetes; order Actinomycetales; family Microbacteriaceae; genus Rhodoluna. The sequence continues at coordinate 8,616 of CANKLZ010000006.1, forward strand.
TACCGGAGTCACAACACCGGTTGAGGTTTCATTCTGAGGGTATGCATAGGCTGAGATACCAGCTTCAGCAATCAGGTCTAACCTGGATCCAACTTCCCCTTGAATAACAGTTGGCTTAGACAACCATGGGGCACTAAGAGATGCTGCAAACTTGGCACCAAATTCACCGTGAACCAATAGTTGAGACTTACCTTCGGCAAGGCTGTATGAGGCCACATCCCAGAAGGCTGTTGAACCACCGTTACCTAGGACTATTTCATACCCTGCTGGGTTATGGAATAGATCCATTAGACCCTCTTGTACTCGCTTGACCAGCTTCTTCACCGGTGCCTGACGATGTGATGTCCCCATTAGGGCCGCACCTTCAGTAGCAAAAGCAGCTATTTGAGCAGGTCGAATCTTGGAAGGTCCGCAACCGAAACGGCCGTCTTGGGGGAGTAGGTCCTTGGGAATATTTATGGAAGTCATGTCCAGAAGTTTAGTAGTGCAATGCCACTTACGATTTAGGCTTATCAGGTGACTGATTTGATTGACACCACCGAGATGTATCTTCGAACCATTTTGGAACTCGAAGAAGAAGGCCATGTGCCGCTGCGTGCTCGAATCTCTGAACGACTAGATCACTCAGGACCAACGGTTTCAGAAACTGTTGCTCGAATGGAAAAGAATGGGTTAGTCGTTGTAAGTGGAGATCGTCATCTTGAACTGACCACCGAGGGTCGTCACCTAGCCATCGAAGTGATGCGTAAACATCGTCTAGCCGAACTGCTTTTGGCTAACGTCATCGGTTTGGATTGGCATCTGGTCCATGAGGAGGCTTGTCGCTGGGAGCACGTGATGAGCGAGCAGGTTGAACTAAAGATACTTGAGTTAGTAAAAGATGTTGAGATATCTCCCTTTGGTAACCCAATTCCTGGCCTAGAACACTTGGGCAGAGGTGAATCCACTGCTCTAGGTGAGAAAGTCACACCTCTTATAGAGCTACTTGATGTTGAAGTAATAGTAAAAAGAATTGCTGAGCCGCTTCAAGGTTATTCAGATGCACTAGCTCACCTCAAGGCTGCCCAAGTAGTGCCAGGGGCCAAAATCAGGGCTACTCAGGCTACCGACAGGGTGTTGGTAGCCACCTCTGATGGCGTGAATTCGGTTAGCCTCACCGCTTTTGACGTGGCACATATATATGTTATTCCTGCGTAAACACTGGGTTTTAGGCCCTTTAGGGCTATGGATAATGTTTTTACCTCTATTTTCGGGGTAAACTCGAAGAACCTTGGATAACCAACCTGGCCAGGGTGCGAATCGAGGTCAACTTGATCTCAAATTTTTAGTTGTTCGCATAAGACTTGGTTTCAACCAAAGAATTAGTTAGGAGGATATGTTTTGACCGATAAGCCAACCGGACGCCGTCGCGCTGATGTTGAAATTAATGTCCTCGAATCTTTTGAACTTCGCAGTCGCAGATCCATCAGGGAAAGCGAAAGAAAGCGCAAAACCAGAGCTTCCCTAAAAGCTGAAAAAAGAGCAGCCAAACTAGACCGTAAATTCTTCGCAGCTAACCCTCCTGGTGTTATGGATGCAACTGGAAATGTTGTCAAAGCAGTCGCCAAAATCCCATTCCGCAAACGAGCAGAGGTCAAATCTGCTCTAGTTATGAGCGTTATCGCTGGAGTAACGGCAACTGCCACTTTGCCCGCCTATGCTTACAGCCCAGCTGTGACAGCTATCTCAGGTTTGGCTTCAAACTCTTCAGGTGCCGAAGGCGAAGCTCAGAGCCTAGCCATTGCTCGTGATGCAACTATCAGCTACGAACGTGGATCCTTTGGAATCATGTCTGCTAATGACCTTCAGCGTTTAACAGACAGAAACAACTACCGCGGCTACACAGGTCTAACTGCCTTCGATCTAGCAGCTAACCCTAAGTACTCTGAGCTCAACCCAGATGACATCATGAAGGTTTCTGCCAAGTATGTAGGTGTTCCTTACATCCTCGGTGGTGAACTACCTACCGGTTTGGACTGTTCAGGTTATGTCCGCCTAGTCTTTGCTGAGTTCGGTGTCCTACTGCCACACTCTGTAAATGCCCAAGCAGCTCATCCTAGAATCAAGAGAATCAATAAGGCTGATGCCAGACCTGGTGATCTAGTAATCATGAGTAACCACAGCCACGATGGCATCTATGCAGGTTCAGGTATGTTCTATCACGCCCCAAGACCAGGTGACCGAGTGAAGTTGGCTCCAATCTTCACCCCGAATGTCTATTACGCACGAGTAATTGACTAAAAACATCACCAATTCTTAACCTTTGATTATGGTGTGTTTCATAGCCTTATTGGCCTTAAAGTCGTAACCTTTTCCCAAGTCAACTTTTGACTTTGAAAGGAGAAACTAATGGATGCCTTCCCTGTGCCTGCCAAGCATGAGTTTGCTCATCTTCACGTAGTTTGTCCATGTCAAAGTTTCTCTGCCTAAACGCGTTACCGAATACGGTGACGCGTTTTTTGTTTGAGCGGAAGTAGACCGAAACGAAAACCTGCAATCCGTGCAGGTGATTTCTTGAAGGATGCAAAATGAGAACACTAGTTTTGAATGCCGGTTATGAGCCACTGGGTGTGGTCTCATTCAAGCGAGCAATTATTTTAGTACTGAACAAGAAGGCCACAGTCCTAGAGGGCTCAGCTGAAATCAAAGTTCACAGTGCAAGCAATGAATACGATCTGCCGTCTGTGATTCTTTTGAGCAGATATGTAAGAGTGCCGGGGTCTAGACACATTCCTCTTTCAAGAAGAGGAGTGCTCAGAAGAGATGCTCACCGCTGTGCCTATTGCAAGCGAGCTGCCAATACGGTTGACCACGTTCAACCTAAATCAAAAGGTGGCACAGACTCTTGGGAAAACCTAGTTGCTGCGTGTCTCAGGTGTAACAACCTCAAAGGGGATAAAACTCTAAAGGAAATTGGTTGGGAGTTATCCTTCACTCCTAAGATGCCAACCGGAGGAGCTTGGCTTATCAGGGGTGCGGAAAAGCTTGAACCAGAGTGGGATGAGTACTTAGCATTACCTCAAGCTGCCTAATCGGTGCCCCCGAGAAGAATCGAACTTCCGCACATGGTTTAGGAAACCAATGCTCTATCCACTGAGCTACGAGGGCAAATCTCTTCACCAGAGTCAAACTTACCCGAATCCAGCCCAGCCTACGATGTTCGTGAAAGCGTAAAAGTTAGGCTAGGTCTCTAATGAGTGAACAAGATAGAACCCAAGAGCAATACAACCAATGGCTTCAAGAGATAAGAGGCATTGGTGGAGCTAACCCGCTAACCAACCTCGACTTGGATGTACTAGGTCTGGTAAACCTTGAGAAATCTCATCCAGTTGGTTTATCACTCTTTACTAAAAGCCACAGAGGGCTACTAGCGAATCTGGTTCGAGACCCAATTGCTTATTCAAAGGCTCTAACTGAAGCTCGACACATTAAAATCAAGAGTGAACGACTAACCGCCAACTTTGGGCTCGAGACTATATGCCTGCTCTCAGGCGCAATAGATTTTCGAACAATAAATCTAGACCTTCGAATCCCAGCGATGATGTGGCCAGCAGAGCTGATCCGCAGAGGTTCAGATTTTGAATTAGTGCTTGTAGGTGAGCCTTTTGTTAATCCTGAACTTGTAGCGACTTTGAAGAAACACTTTCAAATAGATCTTGATGTTCAAAAGCTGAACCGTGTTTATCGAGAATCAACCGATTTAGTTCCGATTACCTTGCTTAGCTTTTTAGCGGATGTGACCAAAGGAATTCCCGAACTTGAGATTCAACGAACGCTGGCGCTTACCAATGCCGTAACTGCACCAACCTTGATGTTGAATGAGCTGCCTAGTTCACCTAACTCTTTTGTTTCCAAGATTGCTCTTGGTGAAACCATCGTGGAAGAAACTGAAGACTTACCAGAGGTGCTACTTGCCGCCAACGCAGACTCAAACCAAACTCATATCATCAAACGTGCAGTTGCTGGAGAATCCTTTGCAGTTGAGGCCTTACCTGGAACTGGCTATACCCAGACAGTTGCCAATATCTTGGCTGCTTTATCGGCAACAGGAAAAAGAGCTTTAGTTATAGCTCCAAGAAGACAAACTCTCAACGAACTCTCCAGCCGTCTTACTCAGGCCGGACTATCTGGTTTGATGGTCCGTTCATATTCTGCCTGGCTAGATATTGTGAGTGCCCTTTCAAGATACGAAAAAGCAACTCCTGCCAATCTGCAAGATGCGGCGGTTGCTAGAGACACAGCCGCTGAGAAGCTAGCCGAGTATCAAGATTCTTTGACTGTAAGCCACCCAGTTCTAGGAATAAGCATCTCTGATGCTCTAGCCAAACTAGCTGAACTAAGTTCACTACCTAAGCCTCCTAAAACCAATGCTCGCATCTCAGGGTCTGCTCTTTTTGAAACTAGGAATAGATCAGCCGCTATTGCGCTTTTGCACGAAGCTGTTGAACTGGGCGAGTTTGAACTATCCGTTCAATCAAGTCCCTGGGCCAACTCTCGTTTCGAAGATCCAACCGAAGTGCCGAGAGTTCTGTCTCTGGCTAGCCGACTAGCAGATGAGGTTTTGCCATCATTTGGCCAACGGCTAGATGAAATCTCTAAGCAAGTCCACTTCCCATATGCACTCAATGTTGCCCAATGGGGAGAATACCTTCGACTTTTGATTAGCATCCGTGGAACCTTAGACAGATTCCGCCCAGATGTGTTTGATAGACCACTTACTGATCTCATAACTGCTACCAGTCCACGTCGTGAAAAGAACGGCATGTCAGGTAAAACCAGAAGAGCACTGAGTAAGCATGCCAAAGAGTATGTTCGAGCCGGAGTATCAGTCACAGACCTACATGTTGCCTTGCTACAAATAGAAGAGCAAGCTCAGCAGTGGAAAGAACTCTGCAGCGAACCTATCCTGCCGAATGTTCCGTTGGGACTTGATGACGCTCAAGTTATCTACCAATCTTTGGTAGCTGATCTAATCAAGTTAGATTCGCATTTAGATCAACACTCAGACCGACTAAACCTGATTGAGTTACCAATTAGTGAACTAAGTGCAAAGCTACGAGCTCTTGCCACAGAAACAGGCCCACTAGATAATCTGGTCGCTAAGAATGATCTTAGGAAGCGAGTTCAAGACGCTGGGCTTACTTCGTTAGTGAGATCGCTTGCTGCCAATGGTGCACGCAACGAATCCTTAATTGCCGAATTCGATCAGTGCTGGTGGCTCTCTGCTCTTGAGTATCTGCTAGTGGGAGATAATGCATTCACCTCATACACTCCTGAACTGATAGCGCAACTAGAGTCACAGTTTGTAACAGCCGATGAACGCTTACTCCTGGAATCTCGAAGAGAGATTTCTTTTAGAACGGCTAGACGCTGGAACCAGGCAGTTCAAGATTTACCGCTGGAAGTCGAAGCTATAAGAGCCTTGCTCAAGGAAAGGGTTTCTTCACTTCCGGTTATGACTAGAAGTGCTAGAAAGCTCTGGCCTAATCTCGTCTCTCACGTTGCCTCCAGCCCCTATGAGCTTCCTGTTGAACTACTTCAAGAAAAAGCTTTTGACGTTGTGATCATCATGGATGCTTCCGGCACAACAATTGCAGAGAACCTATCTGGACTAATGCGAGCAAGGCAGGTAATCACCTTTGGCGATCCAATGATTGCTGAACCAAATGGCTTTGAAGTCGAGTGGCAACTGTCGCTCAAATCCAGAGCACCGGAAGCCCCTAGTGCTTTTGATGTGATTAGTTCCATCTTCGGTAGAGAGGTTCTCAAGCGTTCCTATCGATTAAAGGGTCAACTGTTTAGTCAACTAATCAATAAAGAGTTTTATCAGGGCAGGTTAGAGGTTGAACCAACCGCTAATGAGTTTGATGGTAAGTCAGCACTTGAACTGGTCATAGTAAATGGTGAAAACCGGACTTTAGGAAATAAGAGTGCGAGCACCGAATCCCCAGTTGCTGAGGTAGAGAAGGTCATTGAACTAGTTCTGGACCATGTTAGACACTCACCGGAGCAGTCGCTACTGGTAGTCAGTGCAAGTGCGGTTCATGTTGAGAACCTGCACATAGCTTTGCAAGACGCTATCGAGTTACACCCTGATTTGATGGAATTCTTTGAAAAGCATGGCCGCGAAAAATTTGAGATAGCAACACTAGCTGATCTCAACCACAGACTCGCAGACCGGATTGTCTTCACCATAGGCTTTGGTAGAACCTCTCAAGGAAAACTACTCTCACACTTTGGTTTACTCAATGAACCAGAATCTAGAAGATGGCTTGCCAATATGTTGGTAAGCGCTCGCTATCAACTAACTATTGTCAGCTGCTTTAGCGCCTATGACCTACCTGAGCTAGGTCCAGAAGGAGCTACCGCCTATCTTTCCACTTTGCTTCGACCTATTTATAACGACTCAGTTGAAACAGACACCTTCGAATCAGACCCAATGCTTGCCGATCTCTCCAGAAGGCTGAAGCGCTTTGGCATTCGAGTTGTCGAAGGCTTTGGCGAGCGAATTCCATTAGTGGCTTCATTTGGTAACCAATCACTGATAGTTGAACCTGACTGGGCTAACTCAGATCTCACTCTCACCGAAAGAATTAGATTACGCCCAGCGCTACTTAGGTCACTCGGGTGGGGCTACCAGAGAGTTTATTCATTCGAAGTGTTCAGTGATCCTCAGGCAGTAGCCGAAAGAATAGCTATTCGACTTGGCGTTGAGATAACTCCAACAATGTTGAATACCCAAGCGGTTCCTCGGGTGCATGAAGATACCGATGCGGCCTGGGGAGATTCAAACAGTTCAAATGATGACAGGCTCAGACAAGACAAGCCACCGCACTGGGGCTAGTTATCTTTTTTAGGTGGCGCAGGTGTTGCACTGTCTGTTTTATAGAAACCTGAACCCTTAAAAGTAATCCCCACTTTGCCAAACACTTTCTGCACTTCACCCTTACATTCTGGGCAGTTGGCAATGGCATCGTCAGTGATCGATTGTTGAACATCGAACACGTGAGCACATTTAGTGCACTTATAGGAATAGGTGGGCATCTGACTAGTTTATTTTGAGAATCTGCTCTTGGGTTACCACACCGTCAACTCGTCTGTCATGAACTTCGGTAGGAACACTCTCTAGAACTTCACTGTCAAAGACCACAGCGTAGACAACAAGTCCAGCCAGATCATCAAGCTCTCGATCGAAATATCCTTTACCTCTACCCAAACGATTACCCATTCTGTCCACAGCCAATGCTGGAACAAAAAGTAAATCTCCACTCGCCAGATCTTCCTCAGTGTTGTCTATAAAATCATGCCAAGCCAACTCATAGTTGCCTGAAGTCTCTGGAACTAAAACTTGAATACCCTGGTCAACTAGTCGCTGAATGAAATCTTGCGTGTTTGGTTCAGAAGGATATGAGACATACGTTGCTACACGTTTAGGCTTGTGTAACTGAACGACCTCTAGAAGATTGCCAGTCAAAGCTTCACTGGAGTGATTCATTTGGCTACGAAGGTTGAGAACATCCTTACGAATAGTTGCTTTAGCAAGCGAGATATCGTTCATGCCACTAATCTTGCCACCATGAGTAACTCTTTTGCACTCACCCACGGTGAGGTAACCTTGCGGGTCATAAAACCCCGTGACTCTAAAACTTTAGAAAGATTAGTTTTATCCAACCGGGCTTGGCTTAAGCCTTGGGAGGCAACTAATCCGCACGGCCCAACATCATTTGACTTCAAATCCCAGATCAGAGGATTACTTCGACAGCTTGAAAATGATGAAGGAATACCTTTCCTGGTTATGTATAAGGACGAAGTAGTTGGACAACTGAATGTTGCCAACATCCTTCATGGATCAGTCTCTTCATGTGTAATTGGCTACTGGATAATTCCAGAAGTTGCAGGTAAAGGTATTACGCCAACAGCTGTAGCTCTAGCAATGGACTACATCTTTAAGGTCGTAGGTCTACACAGAGTAGAAATTGATATACGACCGGAGAATGAAGCAAGCATTCGAGTGGTTGAGAAACTTGGGTTGAGATATGAAGGATTGAAGAAGAATTACATCCACATCAACAATGCTTGGCGTGATCATTATGTATTCGCTTTAACCGCCGAAGAAGTTTCAGGTGGAGTTTTGAATAGATGGCTTAGACGCAAAGTTCCAAAAATCAAATTCGGATTCAAAAAACTTCCAAAATCCAACATTTAGACACGCCGAGAGCAAATATTAAATTTTCCATGAAATTTCTTCTCTCTAAATAGTCTTGACTAATGGAAATCACTAGCTCGGGCGGAATACTTCTTTTAGTAATCGCAGTACTGTGGCTAGGATTCATGACTCCCTCCGGAAAAAGTGGTTTGGGAGATGCAACTAGAAAAAGAAAAAGAGTAGAGCGAGTTTCCAGAGCGACTCAAGCGGTAAAACCGCTAAAAGTTCAGGTCCGTACCCAGCAAAACCCTTGGTTTCAAGCCGATGTAGAGGCTATTCAACCTGTAGCTCAGCAGTCAGCAGCAGAGGTAACAAAAGTTGCAGTAAATCGTTTGCCAGATCCGCTATCAGCGCGACTTGGAAAAATTGAGAACGTGCAGTGGGCAGAGGTTCGTGAAATTTCTCAGGCACGTGTAGAAAAAGAAAACGTGAATTCAAAAACGTTGGATGAAATTCTTGAAAGACGTCGCTCAAACGGTTAAAAAACTTTGCAAAACTCGCAAACAAATAAGCACAATTTTGTCTCCGTCTGTGCAACAAATTCCACTAATCTTTAAGAGACCCCAAAGTAAGGATGTTGTAAATGGGATTACTAGATGACCTATTGAACGGTGGCCGTCGTGCTGCTAAGGAAGTCAAGAAAGATGTCAGCCAGGCAGTCGACAAAATCGAAGACAAAATGGATGATGTAAAAGAAGATGCCAGAAGAGGCGTAGCTAAAGCAGCGAAGGCGATTGAAAAAGCCACACCTGAAATAACTGCAAAAGCTTCCAAGGCGATCAACACAGCTGTAGTGAAGGCTGCGAAAGCAACACCCGCAATCACTGCTAAAGCCGAAAAGGCGATTAATAAAGGAGCGAAAATGGCAACAACAACCGCAAAGAAGGCAGTGGCTAAGAAGCCTGCTGCTAAGAAGGCTGCACCTAAGAAGGCAGTTGCTGCAAAGAAGCCTGTAGTTAAGAAGGCTGTAGTAAAGAAGGCTGCACCTAAGAAGGCAGTTGCTGCAAAGAAGCCTGTAGTTAAGAAGGCTGTAGTAAAGAAGGCTGCACCTAAGAAGGCAGTTGCTGCAAAGAAGCCTGTAGCTAAGAAGGTTGTAGCAAAGAAGCCTGTAGCTAAGAAGGCCGTAGTAAAGAAGGCTGCACCTAAGAAGGCTGCACCTAAGAAGGCTGCACCTAAGAAGGCAGTTGCTGCAAAGAAGCCTGTCGCTAAGAAGGCTGTAGTAAAGAAGGCTGCACCTAAGAAGGCAGTTGCTGCAAAGAAGCCTGTCGCTAAGAAGGTTGTAGCAAAGAAGCCTGTCGCTAAGAAGGCCGTAGTAAAGAAGGCTCCAGCTCGCAAGCCAGCTGCAAGAAAAGTTGTAGCAAATAAGAAGTAAATTCTTTTTTCATAGTTAGGTCCCGGTCGAAAGACCGGGACCTTTCTTTTTCTCGCTAGGCTTATCAGGCACGAAGGAGTGAAGTGTCACGAAAATCAAATGAGAGTTTGGGTCCAACTTTCAACAAGATTTGGTCTGCTGCTATGTTCAGTAAGTTTGCTGATGGAATGGCAATGGCAGCTATACCGCTTCTTGCCACCACTCTCACCAGAGACACAGTCCTAATCGCAATCCAATCCAACATGATGATGTTACCTTGGCTGCTATTTGCTATCCCTCTCGGGGCTCTCTTAGACCGAATCAACAGAAGACTTTCAATGATCTTCGTACAGGCAACCAGAGTTGGAATTGGGATTGCCCTAGCCTCGCTAATCATGACCGGGGAGATGAGCCTAGTAGCGCTAATGGTCCTAACATTCATCTTTGGTATTTCCGAGGTGGTCTACGACACTGCTACACAGTCGGCCATACCTTCGCTTCTGAAAGAAAATCAGTTGGAGCGCGGAAACTCAAGACTTCAAATAGCTGACACCATCATGCAGAGTTTCATTGGAGTTCCCCTAGGCGCAGCCATCTTCGTATCCGCGGCTTACTCACCGTTTCTAGGCCTGGCTGCCTGTTATGTGGCAGCTTTGATTCTGGTCAGCACTATTCCTTCCCAGTCGATGCAACCGGAACGGGCCTTAGACGCACCTAAACGCTCAGCCCTCAAAGTGGAGATCAGAGAAGGTCTTGTCTACCTTTGGCAGCACAAAGTGTTGTTCAGGTTAGTTATGACTACCGGTGCTGTTGGCTTCTTCTATGCAGTGGGTCAGGCAACACTTGTCCTGTTCCTCTTAGATCACCTCAATGTCAAAGAGTTCCAATACGGGTTGGTCATGATTCCTCTTGCCGTTGGAGCATTGCTTGGAGCTTTTGCATCTCCTAAGCTCTCCAAGCGCTTTGGCAGAGCAGAAACGCTGGCTATCAGTCTGCCTATGGCTTCATTCTCACTGCTAGTCGCTGGCCTTGCACCGAACATCACCTGGTATCTAATTGCCAGCTTCTTTCACGGCTTCTTTATAGCCCAGTGGAACATCTTGCTCATGTCGACATACCATGCCATGATCCCCAATGAGATATTTGGCCGTATTCATGGAACGAGAAGAACAATTGTTTGGGGGCTAATGCCACTGGGTGGGTTACTGGGTGGGTTTATCGCCAGGATCGACATTACGTTGCCACTTATTGTTGGAGGCATAGCCGGTACCATTATTGCCGCTACCGGCTATCGATTTATGAAGTCAATTAGGACTTAGCAACAACCCACTGACAAGCACTTTTCAGTGTTGGATGTTCAAACACGAAGCCTGTTGAAAGCAATCGATCAGCGCTCATCTTTTGGCTACAAAGAAGCAGTTCTTGCGCACCTTCCTGGAAAGCAATCTTCAAAGCAAAAGCAGGCACTGGAATCAGAGTTGGTCTGTTGAGGGCTTTGCCTAATTCTTGAATAAGTTCTGCACAGGTAGCAGGCTCAGGGGCAGTCAGGTTGTATGGGCCACTTGCTGATTCTGTGTTGATTAGATGAATAATTGCCCTAGCTTCATCAGGTAAAGAAATCCAAGCCCACCACTGCCTACCGTTACCAAGTTTTCCTCCGACACCTGCTCGAAGTATTGGTAGCAGTCGACCCAGTGCACCCTTCTTACGGGATAGCACCATCGTGGTGCGAGCAAGAACGACACGCACTCCAGCTGGAGCCTTCATTGCTTCGAGCTCCCAAGCAGAAGCAAGGTCCGCCAAGAATCCTTCGCCTCTAGGAGCACTTTCATCTAGTAGCACATCACCTGAGTCACCATAGAAACCTGATGCCGATCCACTTACAAACACTTTAGGTTTGTTCGAGGTCTTGTTCATTGCTTGAACCAGGGTTTTGGTTGATTCAAGCCTGGACTGGATTAGTTCTTCCTTGTATTTCTTAGTCCAAGGCAGTTTGCCTGTTGTGGCACCAGCCATGTTCACTACGGCATCAATGGTTTCTAGAACTGTGTGATCTAATTCACCAGTAGCTGGATTCCACTGCACTTGGTTCGATGCACTTACTTTGCCTCTCACTAAGATCACTGGCTCATGACCTAAGGCAATCAGTTGTTTTTGTAACTCTGTGCCAACAAGTCCACTTGCTCCAGATATTAAGACTCTCATCGTTACCTAACTACTAAACGGGCCGAAGACTGGGTTCCACTCTTCGATTGTGCGCTCACCGATAACTCCAGCTTGCTCATAAGGATCTTGGTCTAGAAGTGTATTTAGATCCTCGATGGATTCAGCTCTAAAAATAAGCAGAGCCGCTGGTCTATCAACCATAGGCCCGCTGGCTAGCAGAACTCCTGATTCAAGCTGTTCAGAAAGCCACACTCGATGTGTAGGTCGAATCTGATTTACTTCATCTGGATCTGCACTGAAGTTATAGGTAACTGCGAATGTACTCATTAGTTTGCTTTCTTTTCTGACTTACTGTTTAGAAGACTAGGCGTAATTGCTACGGCAGCTAAAGCCACCAACATGGCCACTCCATCAAGGCCTGTAGCAAAGGCGAATGATGCTTCACTAGAGACGTGATCCACTAGTATTCCAGCTACAGCAGCACCGAAGCCATAGCCAATGTTCTGTCCGCTACCGATCCAGCCATAAACCTCTGGAGTGTCATCCAAAGGAATTGACTTAGCGATGATGGCACTCATGGTCGCAAATGCCAAGGCAACACCGATGCCCGAAATGAATAGGCAAACACCTAGCCATATCGGATCTTTAGCGTTGAAGAAGATTATCAAGTCACCAATGAGAACGACACCTAGCTGTTTGGTTAGCGCCATCGGAGAACGAGCTCTGTGTCCAAAGGCGAGAGCGCCAACAACAGAACCAACCGAAAGCATAGCCAAGACAAAGCCTGCACCTGCCTCACCGACTGCGGCTACCGCGCCAATCTCCAAAGCAGAGAATGAACCTACGAACAATAAGTTCACGATAATCATCACTCGAACGAGCTTTGAGCGAAGAACGCTACCCATCTTCTTCTTAGATCTTGGAATAGGGGCACCTTGAACTTGCGGAAGCAGTGCAAACCAGAGCCCACCAATTACTTGGACAAAAACCATGACAACCAGAGGAACAACCGTGTTTGTTGTGGCGATAAGAATTGTGGTTAGTACTGGACCTACAATCCAGATGACTTCTTGCAAAATTGCATCTACGGAAAACAGGTTGTTTCTAACTGATTCTGTTTTCACTAGGGTCGGGTAAACCGCTCTAGCAGCCGGTTGGATAGGCGGCACGAATAAACCTAGTGCCAGTGCTGTAAGCACCGCTTGACCTTCTGTAAGCGGAACGAAAGCTAAAAGCAAGAAACCGATAGGGGAGATCAGAGCGCAGCTAATCACAACTACTTTGATTCCATACACCGCGACTAAGCGACCGAGTATCGGTGCTGATAAAGCAGCACCAACGGTGGCGGCGGCGATTGCCAAACCGGCTACCGTGTAGTTTCCAAAAACATGTTCTAGGTGAATGGCAAAGGCGATTGTTTGCATCCCGAAGGGAAAACGAGCCAACAGCTGTGCAAAGAGGACTGCCGCTACTCCGGGGGTTTTGAAAAGTTCTGCATAGGTGCGCATTCACCTAGCCTAACCGAGGCCACTGATACTTAGATTTGGGCTAAATCCAGGAGGGTAGCCACATGTTTAGCCGCCAGAAGTCATAGCTAATCCACATGCCACTCCAGATTGGATAGAAGAAAGCTGAGGTAAAAGCCATAGTGATTAATAGTCCTGCTATCCAGTTGGCTGCTTTCCTAGGGGAAGCAGAGTTCTGGAACCAAGCTCTCAACCCAGCTACCAATATCAATATCACCCACGGTGAATAAGAAACAACATAGAACTCAAACATGGTGCGGTTTGGCAGTAAGAGCCATGGAAAAAATCCTGCAAAGATTCCTAAAGCTAAAAGTGTTGTGGTCTTATCTCTTGTTCTGAACCAAGATGCAGCCAGTACGCTAGTTGCTAATGCCGCAGCCCACCATATAAGTGGGTTACCAAGAGATGTGATGGTGGATACGCAGTCGGAAGATGCAGTGTCAAAAAGGCAACCACTGTCTTTGTCTCGCCAAAAGAAAGCGGTTGGTCTCAGCATGAACGGCCAGGTATAGGCCTTGGCTGCATATGAGTGAGATGCACTGAGGTTGATGTGGAAGTTATAAATCTCAGTGTGATAGTGCCATAGCGATTGCAGTGTAGTTGGAATCCAGGCAAAAAATCCTGTGATTGCATTTCCTGCTTGATCAGCCCAGCTCCTACTCCAAGCATCTTTAGAAAGAATCCACCCAGTCCAACTAGATGGATAAACAACAAATGTCGGAACGAGAACCAGAGTTGCATTTCTTAGAGCCTGAGTAACTGAAGGAATTAGCCAGAAAGTCTTTGGTAAAGAAGTTTCAGCTTTGAGTTCAATGCTCCTCTGAACTCGATAATTCAAATGTGCTTCAACTAACACGATGTAGGCGATAAAGCCAACAACGAAGTAGAGGCCAGACCACTTAACGGCAGTTGCACAACCCAGAGCCACACCCATCGCAATTAGCCATGGCCTATCCCAGCTTTGTATGCGTACTTGCTTTTTATCTCTAAGCAAAAAGTAGAAAGCCAGAATTACAAAAAATCCTAGAATCTGATCTAAGAGGGCAGTTCTCGAAAGAACAATTCCAACTCCATCGATAGCCATTAGGAATCCGGCAACCAAGGCCCAAATCTTTGAGTTGAATATCAATTCTGCTGATTTCATGGTGAACCAAACAGTTGCAATTCCTAGAAGTGCAACCACGATGCGCCAACCAAAAGGGTCTCCTGCCCCAAAGACCAGCATGCCTAAACCAATAAGCCACTTACCTAAAGGTGGATGCACCACAAAAGATGGATCATTCAAAAGCCCGGTTGGGTTACCTGCAGCAAAGCTGGCATCAGCACCAGAACCCCATTCGCGCTCGAAGCCACCGTTTAGAAGCGAGTAAGCATCTTTGACGTAATAGGTTTCATCAAAGTTCAAAGAATCAGGAAATCCAAGGTTATAGAGCCTAAGCACAGCAGCCAGGAGGATTATTCCTATTGGACCCCAGGTTTCAAATAGGGCAAGCCGATTGGGGCTAAGACTGAATCTTTGGAAAAGTGTAAGCACATCTAAACCCTAGTTGGGAGAATGGAGTGTGCTCATTCTTGCCGCAACTCCTATCGGTAATCTTTCAGATGCTTCTGCGAGGTTAATCGAGCATTTGGGGACTTCTAGGTTTATTGCAGCTGAGGACACCAGAACCCTATTGAAGTTGGCTCGGGGACTTGGAGTAAAGCTAGATGCCAAGCTCTTTAGCCTGCATGAGCACAATGAAGCTGAGAGAGTTACTCAGTTACTTGAGATAGCAGCCACCGAAGACGTATTAGTTGTCAGCGATGCCGGCATGCCAACTGTTTCAGATCCTGGTTTTGTTCTAGTTAGGGCAGCCATTGAAGCAGGTATAGAGGTAACCGTAGTCCCTGGTCCATCTGCCGTTTTAGCGGCCCTTGCTGTTTCAGGGTTACCAACGGACAGATTTAGTTTCGAGGGCTTCTTACCTCGCAAATCAGGTGAACGAAAGAAAGTGTTTCAATCTTTACTTGAAGAAACCAGAACCATGGTGTTCTTTGAATCTCCTCATCGAATCGATGATTCCCTCAAAGATGCCCTTACTGTCTTTGGTCCAAACCGTCAGGCAACAGTTTCCAGGGAACTAACCAAGAAGTTTGAACAAACAGTTCGAGGAACCATTCCAGAACTACTGGAATGGAGTGCCAACCCAACTAAAGGTGAACTGGTCCTAGTTATAGCTGGTAACGCTGCTGCCAATGTCTCAACGGCTTCCATGCAAGAACTACTTACAGAGGTTGAGCAGGGTAGATCAGAGGGCCTTTCCCTGAAACAATCTGTAGCAAAGGTTGCTGAGAAGCACTCTTTGAGCAAAAGTGATCTTTATCAGCAAGTGCTTGATTCCAGAGCAAGTTAAGATTGAACTAATGTCTAATTCAAACGGAGCATCGTTCTATGTGACGACTCCTATCTTCTATGTCAATGATGCTCCGCACATCGGCCATGCCTATACCGAGGTAGCCGCTGACGTTTTGGCTAGATGGCACAGACAAAGAGGAGAAGACAGTTTCCTACTTACTGGTACCGATGAGCATGGCGAAAAGGTTCTAAGAACAGCCGCAGCCAACAAGGTTTCACCTAAAGACTGGACAGACAAGCTAGTGCACGATGCTTGGCTACCCTTACTTGAGACCATCGACATCGATAACCAAGACTTCATTAGAACAACTGAGGAACGTCACGAAGTAAACGTTCAAAAGTTTATGCAGAAGCTTCATGACACTGGCTACATTTACCAAGGCTCATTCAAGGGCTCTTACTGTGTTGGTTGTGAAGAATACAAGAACAAGGCTGACCTAGTTGATGGCACTGGAGAGTTCGAAGGCCAAGATGTTTGTGCCATTCACTCAAAGCCTGTTGAACAGCTAGAAGAGAACAACTACTTCTTCAAGCTCAGTGAGTTTGAGCAACCACTACTAGATTTCTATGAGCAGAACCCAACCTTCATTCAACCTGAATCAGCAAAGAACGAAGTTGTTGCCTTTGTTAGAAGAGGTCTGGAAGATCTATCGATAAGCAGATCCAAAGAGAAGTTTGACTGGGGTATCGATATCCCTTGGGATGATTCACACATTACTTATGTTTGGTTTGATGCTCTATTGAATTACATAACCGCTATAGGTTACGGACAGGATGAAGCAGAGTTCAACAAACGTTGGCCTGCAACAGTTCAAATAGTTGGTAAAGACATTCTTAGATTCCACGCTGTTATCTGGCCAGCGATGCTGATGGCAGCAGATATCAAACCACCGCAGCAGATCTTCGGTCACGGTTGGTTGCTAGTTGGTGGTGAGAAGATGTCTAAATCTAAACTCACTGGAATCGCTCCTAACCAGATCACAGACATCTTCGGTAGTGATGCATTTCGCTATTACTTCATGTCAGCAATTGCTTTTGGTTCTGATGGTTCGTTTAGTTGGGAAGACCTATCGGCTAGATACCAAGCAGAACTAGCCAATGGTTTCGGTAACTTGGCTTCTAGATCTTTAGCCATGGTTAGAAAATACTTTGACGGCGTTATTCCAACTCCAAGTGAATACACAGAGATTGACAAGCAAGTTATCCAGGTCGCTCAAGACGCTGTTACTAATTCAGATAGAGCTATGGATGAAGTTGCTATTCATGAAGCCATCAACAGTGTCTGGACACTTGTAGATGAACTAAACGGATACATCACCTCACAAGAACCTTGGGCTTTAGCCAAAGATGAGGCTAACCGAGCACGTCTTGAAACAGTGCTTTACGTTTGTTCTGAAGGCTTGAGAGTTCTCTCAGTGCTACTTGCACCAGTTATTCCTAAAGCAACAGCAAAGCTATGGACAGCACTCACAGAAGGAAAGCTAGGAGAACTAGCAGACCAACCTTTGAGTGAAGCAGGTAACTGGGGTCAGTTGCTTCCAGGTATTACTGTTTCTGAACTTGAGGTTCTCTTTCCACGCATTGAAGCAGAAACAGCAAGCTAACCTCATGGGCACAGAGCCAAATCAGGATTTACCTAGCGAAAACTATATTCGGATTAGACATCGCAAGGCTGAAGATGGTTCATCAAGAGATCTAAGCTACCCAGATGTTCCAGAGCCACTAGAAGTTGGTACCTACGATAATCACACCCATCTAGAAATAGCAGATGGTGAAAACCCGATGGATTACCGCGAGCATTTAGAACTCTCAGATCAAGCCGGAATTCTAGGTGCTGTTCAAGTTGGAGGTTCAGTTGAAACATCTAGGTGGTCAGCACGAACAGCCGCCATTGAACCAAGACTTCTAGCGGCTGTTGCCCTACATCCAAATGTTGCTGCTGAATATAAAGATGTAAATGAACTAGATGTTGCTATAAATGAAATCGCCAACCTAGCCAAAGAGCCTCGCGTTAGAGCCGTTGGTGAAACCGGTCTTGATTACTTCAGAACTACAGCAGAGTTACTATTTCTTCAACAGCACAGCTTTGAAGCGCACATAGAAATAGCTAAAGAAAACAACATTGCTATGCAGATTCATGACAGAGATGCTCATGCTGATGTTGTTGAGACTCTGCTTAGAGTTGGCGCTCCAGAGCGAACAGTGTTTCACTGCTTCAGTGGTGATAGGGAACTAGCGCAAATACTCATTGATAACGGTTGGTATGCATCTTTCTCAGGAACCGTAACCTTCAAAAAGAATGAGGAGCTACGTGTAGCACTTGAGATGCTGCCACCTGAACTAATCCTTGTTGAAACCGATGCACCATTTCTAACCCCTGAACCACTTAGGGGAAGACCTAACTCGCCATACCTAATTGGCATCACGCTAAGAGCGATGGCAAAGGTAAGAGACATGAGTGTCAATGATCTTGCTAATCAGATCAACAAGAACACTGAAGCGGTCTATGGTTCTTGGGCAGAGGGCTTAAATGGTTGAGTTACTGGGTGGAGCTGATGTTAGAGCTTTAGCAGAGTCTTTAGGTGTCTCGCCAACCAAGAAGCTAGGGCAGAACTTTGTAACAGACCCAAACACCATTAGAAGAATTGTGCAGGCAGCCAAGCTCACTGGATCTGAAACTGTTGTTGAAATAGGTCCTGGTCTAGGTTCTCTCACTCTTGGGTTACTTGAACAGGCTAAGCATGTTATCGCCGTTGAGATTGACAACAAGATGGCTGCTGCCATCGAAGATACGGTAGCTAAACGAGCTCCAGGTAAATCTTTTTATCTAGTCACAGCTGATGCTCTAAAGGTCAAGGAGTTACCGCTACAACCAGATGCACTAGTTGCAAACCTGCCTTACAACATTTCTGTGCCAGTGTTACTGCACTTTCTGGAACACTTCCCAAGCATCCACTCTGGGTTAGTGCTAGTTCAGGCAGAGGTTGCTCATCGCTTAGCCGCACTGCCTGGCTCAAAGGTTTATGGTGTGCCATCTGCCAAGCTAGCTTGGTATGCCAATGCCAACCTTGCAGGCAACATCGGCAGAAACATTTTCTGGCCAGCTCCAAACGTTGATTCCGCTTTGGTCTATTTTGTGAAAAGAGAAGTTCCCTTAGGAACAGAGGAAATGCGACTTGAAACATTTGCGGTCATCGATAACGCCTTCTCGCAAAGAAGAAAGACTCTTCGTCAAGCATTAGCCGAGTGGGCGGGATCTGCAGCTCTAGCAGAAGAGATACTGCTTAGGGCAGGCATTGATCCAACCAAACGAGGCGAGGCATTGAACATCCTAGATTTTGTAGCCATTGCCAAAGCTAGGCAGGCTTAGATGTTTAGGAAAAAAGTCAAAGACACCGGCATCTTCGATGACCTTCCCGTTTTCCAAGCACACCCTTCAACTCAGAGAGAAGAGCAAAAGAAATCTGGAAGAAGAGCGATGCTCATTCCAGACAAAGCAGCTACTGCCAATCTGAGTTCAGATGAGTTAGTAACAAATACAGGTAGACAAAAAGAGGAGTGGTTGGACACAATCTTTCAATCAAGTCACCGTGAAGGTAAGCAGAAAGATATTGCTGCCTGGTTGCAGAACTCTCACAGGGTGCAGAAGTGGTGGGCAAATTCAATTGCTTTGATGTATTTGAAGTGGCGTGAAGCTCCGAAGACCAATGCAGTTAGTCACTCTGTACTAAGAACTTCTAAGAGTATTGAGGCCACAAGTTTCAGAGTCTTCAGTATCTTGAATAGTGAAAAAATCTTTGGTGAAGATTTCAAACGTTTCTTGAAGCAGGTTGATTCTGAGCGTCTAGTGCTTAGCTTTGATGATGAGACAAGAGCAACTATTACCCTGCAGCAACATGGCTCAAGCTGTGATGTATTAGTTGAACATGAGTTCATTGCCGGTAAAGAAACTGTTAAGGACAGAACTGTATTCTGGGCCGAATTACTAGATCAGGTCTCAAGTCAGGTAAGTCGATGAACAGAATCATTAGAGCCTCAGCTCCAGCCAAGGTTAACCTTGTCTTTGAAGTTGGACAGCTCGCCAGCGATGGCTACCATCCGGTTAACTCACTATTTCTCGCCCTTGACCTAAGAGAAGAACTCACGCTAGTTAAAGGAGCAACTGGAACAGGTATCAGTATTTATGTGCACGGTGAATCTATCCCTGACACTCACATCAAAGCAGTTCCTACAGATCACAACAACCTTGTGCACAAGACTGCGGTTCTCTTCGCTGCGAAACTAGGAAAAGCAACGCCTGACCTCCAGATTGATATTCATAAACGAATTCCAGTTGCCGGTGGTATGGCAGGAGGCTCTGCTGATGCAGCAGCCATGCTAATAGCAATGAACGAGTTTATGCATCAGGAGCATGGAACTGAAAGACTTTCAATTGACGAGTTAGCTCTTATTGGTGCCGAGCTGGGTTCTGATGTTCCATTCTGTATTTATGGAGGAATGGCTATTGGCACAGGTCTTGGTGAAGTTATATCTCCACTAGAGGATCTAGACTTTGAAACCAACTGGCTACTTTGTGCCAGCAGTAGAGGTCTCTCCACACCAACAGTGTTTGCTGAATTCGATGAAATAGGAAAACACAGTCCGTTCACGGACCTATCTGAGTTCGCCAGCATCTCTTCTGCTGAGGAACTTGGGATGAGGATGACCAATGACTTGGAGCAGGCAGCTTTCAGCTTGATGCCAGCATTGAGTCAATTAGTAGAGCAATTGGAGCAGTTGGGCGCGGTTAGAGCCATGGTTTCAGGATCTGGGCCAACTATCGCAGCACTATTTGATTCTGAGGCTAAGGCTATTGAAGTTTCTGAAGTATTGAGATCTCAGGGGTTGGTGGCTCTCACATCTAAAGGTTTGGCCCAAGGGGCCAGACTAGATAGCTAACTAAAGTAAAAAGTACCTAAACTTCTGGCAGACTAAGCATGTGTTAATCGCTTTGGCGGTTCAGAATGCTCCCTAGTGTAACGGCAGCACGGCACCCTTTGGAGGTGTTCGGTCCAGGTTCGAATCCTGGGGGAGCAGCAATAAAAGCGCATATAGGAGGTTAGATGAGCGAGCAGCACTTAGCAGTTATCGTGCTAGCCGCTGGTGAAGGCACCAGAATGCGCTCATCCACACCTAAAGTTCTTCACGAAATAGCCGGCCTACCTTTGCTGGGTCATGCCTTAGCCACTGCGACTGCTCTTGGCGCTCAAAAGGTTATTCCGGTAATCAGGCACGAGGCTGAGAAGCTCGAAGCCTTTATCAACGCTTACTATCCAAACTCTCACATCATCCATCAGGATGAGATACCAGGTACTGGTCGTGCAGTTGAATGTGCTCTCAGTGGATTACCGGCTGAATTCTCAGGTGCGGTAGTTGTAACAAGTGGGGATGTTCCTCTACTTGATGTTCAAACCATTGAATCGATGATTGACGTTCATCTTCAAACCTCAGCTGGAGCAACCCTTCTTACTGCCTCTTTCTCTGATCCAACCGGTTACGGAAGGATCATTCGAGATCAGGATGGCCTGTTTGGTTCTATCGTCGAAGAACGTGATGCAACTGAACAAGAACGAGAGATTACCGAGGTTAACGCAGGTGTCTATGTATTTGACTTCAAGGCTCTAAAGAATGCGCTTGCTGCAATCACTACTCACAATGCTGCTGGAGAAAAGTATTTGACTGATGTTGCGGTTGAAATTCTAAAAACAGGCAGTCAAGTCAATGCTCTTCAGGTTTCTGATAACTGGCTGGTTGCAGGAGTCAATAACAGAGTTCAACTGCAACAGGTCTCAAGCGAACTGAACAGAAGAATCTGTGAAGGTTGGATGCTAGCTGGAGTGACTATCACTCAGCCAGAATCAACTTTCATTGATGTCACTGCTGTATTAGCTGAAGATGTGACCTTACTGCCAGGTACTCACCTAAAAGGAATAACAAGAATTGGCCAAGGTTCAACTATTGGACCTGAGGTAGTCATAACCGATACTCAGGTTGGTTCAAACGTTTCAATCACCAAATCTCAAGTTTCTGGTTCAGTTATTGAAGATGATTCAACTGTTGGACCTTTCAGCTATATCAGACCAGGTACTCACCTAGGTGCTGGTGGCAAGATTGGTACCTTTGTTGAAACCAAGAATGCTGTTATAGGAACAGGATCTAAGATCCCACACCTAAGTTATGTCGGAGATGCCACCATAGGTGAGCACACCAACATCGGTGCCGGCACCATCTTCGCTAACTATGACGGTGTCAATAAACACCACAGCGTTATCGGTTCACATGTTAGATCTGGATCACACAACGTGTTTGTTGCACCTGTCACGATTGGCGATGGCGCATACACCGCAGCTGGAACAGTAGTGCGAAAAGATGTTGAACCTGGTGCACTTGCAATGAGCGTTGCCCCACAACGTAATCTCGCAGAATGGGTAATAGCAAAGAGACCAAATACAGCATCAGCGGATGCTGCTAAAAAAGCAACTGAGTAATAAGGAACGAGAAAAGCAAATGGCCAAGAAAGCAACAGGAGAAAAGCGTTTACTTCTTGCAACTGGAAGAGCTCACCCAGCTCTAGCCCAGGAGATAGCCACACTGCTGGATACCCCTATCGTGCCAACTACAGCTTACGACTTTGCTAACGGTGAAATCTTCGTTCGTTTCGATGAGAGCGTACGTGGTGTTGATGCTTTCGTAATCCAATCGCACTCAGCTCCAATCAATGACCAGTTGATGGAACAACTAATCATGATCGATGCTCTCAAGCGAGCAAGCGCTAAGCGCATCACAGTTGTTTCTCCTTTCTTCCCTTATGCAAGACAGGACAAGAAGCACAAGGGACGCGAGCCTATCTCTGCTCGTCTGGTAGCTGACCTATACAAGGCAGCTGGAGCAGACCGTCTAATGTCTGTTGATCTGCACTCACCTCAGATTCAGGGCTTCTTTGATGGACCGGTGGATCACCTCTGGGCTTTGCCACTTCTAGCTGATTACGTAAAGCAAACCTTTGGTGGCGATAACCTAACCGTTGTTTCTCCTGACTCCGGTCGTGTAAGAGTTGCTGATATCTGGGCTGACCGTCTAGGTGCACCGCTAGCCATCATTCACAAGAGAAGAGATCCAAACAAGCCAAACCAGGTTCAGGTCAATGAACTTGTTGGTGAAGTTGAAGGTCGTATCTGTGTGCTAGTTGACGACATGATTGATACCGCAGGAACTATCGTGGCTGCAGCCAAAGCACTTAGAGATAACGGTGCAGAAAGAATCATCGTTGCTTCAACTCACGCAGTGTTCAGCGACCCTGCTGTTGAAAGACTCTCTGGAGCAGATGTTGACAATGTTATTGTTACCAACACTTTGCCGATTGATGCTTCCAAGCAGTTCGAGAAGCTAACAGTGTTATCAATCGCACCGCTTATTGCTAGCGCCATCTCTTCTGTATTCAACGATGACAGCGTAACTAGCCTCTTCGATGGCCACGTCTAAACCCATAAAGCAGTTATCTCTAGCGGGGGCTGTGGCAATTGGCATGGCCTCAATGCTTGGGGCAGGTGTCTTCTTTGTCTGGTCAACAGCTTGGGATCAAGCAGATGACAAAATCTTTATCGCTTTGTTCCTTGCTGCATTAGTAGCGTCGTTGAATGCAGCCTCTGTCTATCAACTTGCCAGCAACGTTTCAAGAGCTGGTGGAGTGTATGCATACTCTCGCGTTTATCTGCCTAATGGATTTAGCTTCATAGCTGGCTTCGCTTTTGTCTTTGGCAAGATTGCATCGATTGCAGCAATTGCACTAATTATTCAAACCTATTTACTGCCAGGATCACATCTAGCGACCATTGCTGTAATAGCTATGACCTTGCTGAATCTATTTGGTATCAATAGAACAGCTCAGATGGCTGCAGTGATTGCAATCGTTACTGTTTCTTTCCTTATCTTCAGCATCACAGTTGGTTTCGGTAGTGGCTTTAGTGTTTCTGAATTCAACCCGAGCATGCTATTGCCTTCTATGGAGCTCTCAACTCTTTCAGCGGCTTCACTTATCTTCTTTGCGTTCGCAGGTTATGCCAGAGTGGCAACCTTGGGCGACGAGGTCAAAGACCCTCAGAAGAACATTCCTAGAGCAATTTTGATTTCCCTATCTGCCGTCTTAGGCATCTATTTACTCATTACCATCGTGGTGGTCGGAGCAATCAACACAGGCAATGAACCGATGCCTCCAGCTGTTTTTGAAACTCTCTTGCTTGTCAGTGCACCTTGGTTCAATCCAGTAATCATCGATGTGGTTGTTGTCTTAGCTTCACTAGGTTCAATACTTGCTCTACTAGCCGGGGTCTCTAGAACAGCTGCGACTATGGCTGAAGATAAGGAACTACCTAGTGTCTTTGCCAGTAGAAACAGGTTTGGAGCTCCCTGGTTAGCTGAGGCTCTAATTGCCATAGGGGCGGTTACCTTGATTGAAACCCGTGAATACACAACCTGGGTCATAGCTTTCTCCAGCTTTAGCGTGCTTCTGTATTACGCAATCGGTCACATCAGCGTCCTAGCGCAACCTATAGGTGAGCGCAAACAGCCTAGGTTTATAGCTGTTCTAGGCTTTATCCTCTGCACGGTTCTGCTGTTGAGTGTGCCAGGTCCTGCTGTATTGATTTCAACGGTTATCCTCGTGATTGCCTTTGGGGTTAGATCTGCCTTGCGGGCAGTGGCTAAGCACAAGTAGACTGCTTTAGAAACAACGGCGAGGGTTACAAATCGTAACCGTAATCGACGGGGTCAAGGCTTTAGAGCCAGGGTTCCTCGCGTAACACGCTTGAGTTGAACACCTAAAGAAATGGAATAACTCATGTCAGTAAACAAATTAGTAGGCGAATTCCGTACCAGCTTTGGTAAAGGATCAGCCCGTAAGTCAAGAGCAGCTGGAAGAACTCCTGCAGTTATCTACGGTCACGGCTCAGAGCCACGTCACATCACACTTCCAGCTCACGAGATTGCACTTGTGCTTCGTCACAAGAACGCAATCATCGAACTAGAGCTAAACGGTAAGAAGGAAACTGTTCTTGTAAAGAGTGCATCTAAGGATGTTGTTACTCAGATCATCGAACACGTTGACCTTGTTGAAATCGTTCTAGGTGAAAGAGTTCACGTTGAAGTTCCAGTACACGTTGTTGGAGAGTCAATCTCAGGAACTGTTATCGATCTAGAGCACAAGACCCTAAAGCTAGAAGTAGATGCAACCACTATCCCTGAATACGTTGAAGTTGTCTTCAACAAAGAAGGACTTGGTTTCCACGTTCTAGCCAAGGACATCGTTCTTCCTGCTGGGGCAAAGCTGGACTTCGCTCCAGATGAGCTAATCGCATCTGTAGTTGGAACCGGTGCTGGTGCATCTGAAGATGCAGCTGAAGCTCCAAAGGCAGAGTAGTTATCTCTACTAAGACTTATCTAATAGTCGGGCTCGGCAACCCCGGGCCCGACTATTCTCACAACCGGCATAACGTCGGGCAGATGGTCTTAGACGTTCTTGCTCAAAGAACCAGTGCAACATTCAAACAACACAAAGCTCATGCCATGGTTGCTGAAGGCAAACTAGGTCAAGGCTTTGATGCTCCAAAACTTGTGCTAGCCAAATCCCTGGGATACATGAACACCTCAGGTGGACCGGTAGCTAACCTTCTAAAGTTCTATGACCTAAAGCCAGAGAACCTAATTGTTATTCACGATGAACTAGACATCGATGCAGGTACACTAAAGATCAAGTTCTCTGGTGGACATGGTGGTCACAATGGCCTGAGAGATATCATCAGTGCCATAGGCAATGATTACATCAGACTCAGAGTGGGTATCGGTCGTCCACCAGGTCGCATGGACACAGCAGATTTTGTTCTCCAAAACTTCAACTCAACTGAAAAAGAAGAACTCCCAACCACTCTTGAAATAGCGGCAGATATGGTTGAGGCTATTGCCACCATTGGCTTAGCTGAAGCCCAACAGAAATACCACTAACCAAATCAACTTAGACTTATCCAATGGATGCGATAAAAGTTTCTGAGGGGTTGTCGCGCCTTGTCGCACGCGTTTCAGATGCTTACCCATTTGTTCAGGTGAGTAAAGGGCTAAGTGGTAAGCGTTTAGAGGTAGTAGCCCCTACCGGAGCCCAACCCTGGATCTTGAGCGCTATTGCAGATCTTCGTCAATCAAAGAAGCTTTCTCAGCAAGCTCTTATCGTTGTTAGCTCAGGTCGAGAAGCAGAAGATCTAGTTGAGTTCCTGTTTTCAACTAACCCAGATGCTGAAATACTAGAGTTTGCGTCATGGGAAACACTTCCCCATGAAAGGCTTTCCCCATCAGCTGAGACCGTTGGTAGAAGACTAAAGACACTGCACCGGCTCAACGAGCTCAACAAAGACAACAGCAACAAGCAAGTCTTTGTTATCGCATCCATCAGGTCTGCTTTGCAACCAGTGGTTCTAGGCCTTGCTGATTACCCACCCTTGAGCTTGAAGGTATCAGGGGAGTATCTTCTTCCTGAACTGACATTGAAGCTTGTTGAGATTGCCTATCAAAGAGCTGACATGGTTACTAAGCGTGGAGAGTTTGCTGTTCGAGGTGGAATTCTAGATATCTTCCCAACTACCTCAGCGCACGCTATTCGTCTTGAATTCTTTGGTGACGAGTTAGAACAGATGAGAGAGTTCAGCGTTGCTGACCAAAGATCTCTTGATGGCAGACCAAACGAACTAACCATCTACCCAGCCAGAGAAATCATCATTACCCCTGAGGTAGCACTTAGAGCTAGAGAAATGGAACATGAGTTTCCCAATCTTTCAACCATGCTTGCCAAGATTGGTCAAGGTATTCCAGTTGATGGAATGGAATCTTTAGCTCCAGCATTAGTTGGTTCTTTGGGTCAGATTTCTGACTATATGGCTAAAGATGCTTACGTAGTCCTCTTATCACCAGAGAAATCGATGGCCAGAGCTGCCAACCTGATTGATACCAATGAAGAGTTCTTACATGCTGCCTGGGATGCTGCTTTAGAAGGGGCTAAGGCTCCTATTGATCTAAGTGCTGGCGGCTTCAAGACTTTGCATGATTTCACAGTGGGCCTTGATGACAGACAGCTCATAAGCATCTCAGCCTTCTTGGCTGATGAGACGCAGCAGATACAGCTAAACCTTCTAGAGATACCTAACTTCAAAGGGTTGGATGTTGAACCAGTTGATTACATCGCAGACCAACTAGATAATGGTCAACAGGTTGTTATTGCTTCCCCCGGCCATGGAACAGCAGAGCGTATATCTGAATTACTTCAGGCAGCCAAGATACCTTCAAGGGTTTTAGAGGAGCTTCCTGAATCGTTAGCGAGTGTTGATGACAAGGTAACCGAAGTTATCCTGATCCAAGCTCCGATTAGAAAAGGTTTTGCATCTAGCGATGCAAAACTCATTCTTCTAACCGACAGTGATTTCTTTGGGCGAGGTGCTGGCTATAACCAAGCTAAGCGACCAAAGCTGGCAGCTAAGCGTGGCCAAGCGGTTGACCCACTTGCTCTAAAGTCAGGGGACTATGTCGTTCATGAGATTCATGGCATTGGTCGCTTTGTTGAGATGGTGCAGAGACAAATGGGTGTTGGCACACACAAGCACACGAGAGAGTATCTGACTATTGAATACGCTCCATCAAAGAGAGGTCTCTCTGGAGATGTACTTTATGTTCCAACTGATCAACTAGATTTCCTAACTAGATACGTAGGCGGAGAAGCACCGGTACTGTCTAAGATGGGCGGCTCTGACTGGTCCAAGGTCAAAGGCAATGCTAGAAAAGCAGTTCGCAAGATTGCTATTGACCTGGTGAAACTATATTCAGCAAGAATGAACGCCAAGGGCCATGCCTTTTTGCCTGACACTGCTTGGCAAAGAGAAATGGAAGATAGCTTCCCATTTGTTGAAACCCCTGACCAACTAAACACAGTGGAAGAAATCAAGAGAGACATGGAACGACCAGTTCCTATGGATCGACTGGTTGCTGGAGATGTTGGCTACGGTAAGACAGAGATTGCCATTAGAGCAGCCTTCAAAGCGGTTCAAGATGGTAAGCAGGTTGCCGTGCTAGTGCCAACCACGCTGTTGGTGAGACAACACGTTGAAACCTTCATTGAAAGATTTGCTGGTTTCCCAGTTAATGTAAGAGCACTCTCTAGATTCCAAACCGCAAAGGAATCTAAGGAAACGGTAGCAGCCCTTGCTACGGGTGAAATTGATGTTGTGATTGGAACACACAGACTGCTATCAAGTGGTTTGAAGTTTAGAGATTTAGGACTAATCATCATTGATGAAGAGCAACGCTTTGGTGTTGAACACAAAGAGAAGCTCAAAGACATGAAGACGAACGTTGATGTTCTCTCTATGTCAGCTACCCCTATCCCTAGAACTCTTGAGATGGCAATTACTGGCATTAGAGAGATGTCCACTCTCGCAACCCCTCCTGAAGAGCGTCATCCAATCCTTACCTACATAGGCCCATACAACGAAAAGCAAGTAGCAGCCGCTATCCATAGAGAACTCATTAGAGAAGGTCAAGTCTTCTTTGTTCACAACAGAGTGGACTCAATAGATAAGGTTGCATCCCAACTAGCAGAGCTAGTTCCAGAGGCAAGAATTGCCGTTGCCCATGGCCAGATGAACGAAGGTCAACTAGAGCAGGTTGTCATTGACTTTTGGGAAAGAAGATATGACGTCCTGGTTGCAACAACAATCATTGAAGCAGGAATAGATATTCCCAATGCCAATACTTTGATTGTTGATAGATCTGAGAACTTTGGTCTATCGCAACTGCACCAAATAAGAGGTCGAGTAGGTAGATCCAGAGAACGTGCATACGCATACTTCTTATACTCACCAGATAAGCCACTATCTCCTTTTGCATTAGACAGACTCTCAACCATTGCAGCCAATAATGAACTTGGTTCAGGTATGCAGGTAGCACTCAAGGACCTAGAAATACGTGGAGCAGGTAATTTACTTGGGGGAGAGCAATCAGGACATATTGCAGGAGTTGGCTTTGATCTATACCTACGCATGATTGGTGAAGCAGTAGATGAATTCAAGGGCATCAAGCATGAATCTCCAGCAGAGCTAAAACTAGAGATACCAATCGATGCTCACATCCCAATCGAATACGTGGATTCAGAACGGCTAAGACTTGAGGCTTATCACAAGCTATCTGCAGCGAGCGGTGAACTAGGAACTAGAGCCCAACTAGATGCAATATTCCAAGAACTTGAAGATAGATATGGAAAAGCCCCTCAGTCAGTTAAGAACCTTATTGATGTCACCGAGTTGAGACAGCAGTGCAACAGATTGAATCTAAAAGACGTGATGATGATTGGCAACCAATTCAGATTAACTCCAGTTGAGCTGACAGAAGCTCACCAGATTCAACTAAGCCATATCTATCCAGGGCTTAGATATCTAGCCTCGGCTAAACAGCTTTCCGTTTCAGCACCTAAAGACGATCAAGGAGAGATTCTTGAAAACAGAGAACTGATTGACTGGGCTTGGTTATTCCTAGCTCAAGTCTTCAGGCAAGAATAATCCACAGTTTTTGGACGCTCCCGTTTATGGCATTTAGCGTGTCAGAGTAGTGCCATTACCCCCTCAGCGCGCCTAGGCCAACTGGGTAGAGAGCCCCAGAAATGGAGCTCTTGGAATTTAAATGGAATCTATTTTGCTCTAATCTCAAAAGTCAAACCGAGGCCTGAGAGAAGCTTGACTTGAGTCTAGAGAGTGGGATTTGATTTCGCTTGTTCAATGTGACAAATGTCTCGGGTCATAGCTCCGGTATAAATCAGATCGGTGAGATCTCAATCTTGAGTCCAAGAGCCCCAAGCAACTTCACTTGAGTAGTGAGGGTCGGATTGGCCTTGCCTTGTTCAATGTGGCTCACATCTCTCTGGCTTACTGTTGCCAAGACTGCAAGCTCTCTTTGGCTGAGTCCTAGCTCTTCTCTTCGTTGGCTGATGGTTTGACCGATAAGTTTTCGAAAATTCTTTGCTTCAACCTCAAGCATCAGTTGATCCCATAGAGCTTTTGCCTCTGGCGTCAACTTCTTGACTCGTTCCGCGGTCGCTACCTCAAA
>CANKLZ010000007.1 GCA_947483795.1 Micrococcales bacterium
ATCAATCGCTATCGGAGCAGTTGTATGGCTTTAGTAGCAACCACAGTTTTAGAAGGTTCAATTCAAGAAATTCTGGAAGAGATTCATGACACTGCCTTGACAGAGACCAAACTAACTCCAAGATCAGTTGAGAGCTTGCGAGCGGTAGCACTAGCTGGCGATCTGATAATACTGAAAAGCGATAATCATCTTGTTGGCTGGGGAATCCGGGAAGAACTAAGACCAAGGCTAAAGGAAGTTGGTTTGATGTTCATCAAGACTGAGTTCCGCTCTGCGACTTCATTCATTCTCTTAGCCAGAGAACTGGCCAATGTTCCGGATTCTCTCATTCTGGCTACCTACGATGCTGCTTTGATCAGACAAGCTGTAATTGAATTTGGCTTCAGAGAAGCATCACTTCTGCAAGTCATAATCGCCTCTCGAGGACGCTTTGTTACTAAGCGCTTGAATCGTTCAAGCAGAGCTGCTGTTTCCCAGCACACCAAGACGGGTAGGCCCCTGTTTGCTATTAGAGAAGGGGGGAACGCGTGACAGATTTTCTAATTGCCCTAGGAATTTCTTTGATTTTCTGTACCAGCTTCGCGGGTATCGAGTTAATCAAACGCATGTTGGGTGTGTCCCCAGAAATTACGCGTCGACTTGCCCACATGATTTCAGGCTGCGTTGTGCTCCTTGAATACATCTACTTACCGCCTACATGGTTTGTGTCACTGATAATTGGTGGCGGAATACTCTTCTACATCTTCAGCAGGTTGAATCTGCTTACTTCGGTCAATGACGTGGAGCGCCAGACCTATGGTCAATATGTTTTGAGTCTTGGGTATCTCTGCACATACATAGTCTCTGTCTCTAACCCAAAAGTTTTCATTCCAGCGTTACTAATAATCACCTTTGCCGATTCGCTGGCTGGCTTAGTTGGAACTTTGCTGAAATCAAAGATCAGAACCTGGGCAGGTAGCATCACATTCTTCCTAGTGGCTCTTGGAATACTTATTGGCTATGGTGACAGTCTTACTAACCCGTGGAATGGAATGATTTTTATCGCTGCTGTCATAGCCCTCGGACTCACGGTTGTTGAGAGACATACACCTCTTGGTTTTGATAATGTGACTGTCCCAGTCGCAGCTGCGTTACTTCTACTTTACTTTTAGCTGAAGCCTCCTCATAAGCAAATCAGTGCTGAGGTGAATCAACACTGATAAGACAAAAGCTGTTATCAATAGCTCTGCAGAAACTTGATAGATAAAGATGAAAAGCAAACCACTGGAGATTATTCCGTCTACGTTATCGACAATAGATTGAAATCTAGATCCCAATCGAGATGAAGCTTTGCCACTTGTCGCAATGCCAAACCTACGCTTTATAAAGCTATTTACAATCTCACCGAGTAAATAACTTAAAGTAATGGCAGGACCTAAAACGAATGTGTTGGTCAGAAATACAGGTGCTACTAGGTTAGTTACCTGAGCTGACAAATTCAGAACCAAAGTAACTATAGTTGCCACCACTAAATAAACAATCAAACTTCGGAGTGACTTACTCTTTCCAATCAGAGGTTCTCCCCCACACTTTAAGCCACCATCCAAAGGAACATCTAGTTTTTCTAACCAGCCTTTTCGCATGCAAGCAATTAGACATAGACCAGCAGCCGTAATTGGCAGCAGCAATGTGAAGGCTTGCGACAGTGTTAGCAAGAACTGGCTCAGCTCTATTGGCATTAGTTACCCCCGTAATTAATAAGAATTGCATTATCTTAACTCTACTTAGCTAAATCTACCCCGTGCTAATCTCCAGCGGTGTCATAGCTACTTACCAGAATTGGTCCGAGTTTTTGCATCTGAGGTAGTGCGTAGAACCAATCAAATCAAATTGGGCTACCACAGCCTGAATAGGGGGGTTGATTCAACCCTGACATCGAGGTCGTTTAGTTTGACGAATTCAGCAGCAGGTGCCGCCCCAGCAGTGGTTAAAGTTACTGAGGAGTTGAAGTAATCATGAAGGCAACAATAAGTGGCAAATTTCCAGCCAGTAAGTCCCTGAACATAAAATGTCTGAATGCTTCCATTCCGAAAACGTACTTAGCAAGCAAGAAATCTTAGGTAAAATTTGAACCATGATGAAAATAGGCGTGATCAAAGAGCAAGCAGGAGAAACACGAGTTTCCGCTACCCCGACTACCGTTAAGGCCATTATTGATCTTGGCTACCAGGTCATAGTTGAGTCCCAAGCGGGATTGCTATCAACCTTTCCTGACTCTGCTTATGTGGAGGCTGGAGCAACCATCGGTTCAACCAAGGAAGCTTGGGCTAGCCAGGTTGTTCTAAAAGTTGCAGCACCTACCGACGAAGAAATTAATCACCTAAGCGACAACGCAATCATCGTCAGTTTGATGACTCCTTCTCTGCGTCCAGAACTACTTGAATCACTTGCGACCAGAGGTATCACCGCTCTTGCTTTGGATGCTGTTCCTAGAATCTCAAGAGCACAGTCCATGGACGTACTTAGTTCAATGGCCAACATCGCAGGTTACCGAGCAGTTATTGAAGCAGCACATGAGTTCGGTCGTTTCTTCACCGGTCAAGTAACAGCAGCTGGAAAAGTACCACCAGCCAAAGTTCTAGTTGCAGGTGCCGGTGTTGCAGGACTTGCGGCTATCGGAGCAGCATCAAGCCTTGGATCTATTGTGCGAGCCACCGACCCAAGACCGGAAGTTGCCGATCAGGTGAAATCAATCGGTGGAACTTACCTAGCAGTTGAAGTTGCCGAGAAGATGGAATCTTCTGATGGTTATGCCAAAGCAACTTCAGAAGATTACGACAAACGCGCAGCTGAGATTTACTCTGAGCAAGCAGCTGATGTTGACATCATTATTACTACCGCTTTGATTCCGGGTAGACCTGCTCCAAAACTAATCACAGCTAAAGACGTTGCAAGCATGAAATCTGGCAGCGTAATTGTAGATATGGCTGCAGCTCAAGGTGGAAACGTCGAAGGCTCGGTCGCAGGTCAAAAGGTTGTCACCAGTAACGGTGTCACCATCATCGGCTATACCGATCTACCAGGTCGACTCCCAGCTCAAGCCTCACAACTTTTCGGTACGAACCTAGTGAATCTTTTGAAACTAATTACCCCTGAGAAAAACGGTGAGCTAACTCTCGACTTTGAAGACATTGTGCAGAGATCAGTAACCGTAGTTAAAGACGGCTCGATCACTTGGCCACCACCACCTGTTCAAGTATCTGCAGCACCAGTTGCAGCCAAGGTTGCAGCTCCTGTAGTCAAAGAGCAGAAGACCATGTCGACTAAACGACGTGGTGGCTTGTATGCCCTTGGAATCACAGCGTTGTTCTTGATTTGTGCTTTTGCACCAGCACCACTACCCCAGCACTTCCTAGTGCTGACTCTCTCAGTTGTAATTGGTTTCTATGTGATTGGCAAGGTACACCATGCCTTACACACACCATTGATGAGCGTTACCAATGCAATCTCAGGAATCATCGTGGTTGGAGCTTTGCTTCAGCTAACTACCCCTAACTTGGCAGTTCAAATCCTGGCTGGTGTTGCAGTCACCTTGGCTAGCATCAATATCTTTGGTGGTTTTGCTGTTACAAGACGAATGCTCAACATGTTCTCGAAGGGAGGCAAATAAATGGAATCCCTTCTAACTATTGCCCCAATGCTAGCTACCGCTGCATACATAGTTTCATCACTGCTATTCATACTTTCCCTTGCTGGACTCAGCAAGCACGAAAGCGCTAAGGGTGGAATTGTTTACGGTGTCTCTGGTATGGCGCTTGCCCTGGTTGCAACAACATTCCTAGCAGTTACTTCTGGTTGGAATGATCCAGCTGCTCAAGTCGGTTTGATTCTCTTGGTTGTCGGACTAATCATCGGTGCAGCTATTGGTCTTTGGCGAGCACGTGTAGTTGAGATGACCGGCATGCCTGAGTTGATTGCAATCCTGCACAGCTTCGTGGGTGTAGCTGCGGTTCTTATTGGTTGGAACGGTGCACTATACGACACTGGAACACCAGAGAACCTGCTAGGTATTCATCATGCAGAAATCTTTATTGGAGTTTTCATTGGTGGAGTTACCTTTACAGGTTCAATCGTTGCAAACCTAAAGCTCTCTGCAAAGATTTCCTCTAAGCCGCTTATGCTCCCTGGCAAGAACTTGCTGAACGTTGGAGCATTAGTTGGATTCATAGGACTAACCGTTTGGTATGTAATAACACCAGACATCGGTTTGCTTATCGCCGTCACAGTTCTATCCCTTGCCCTTGGTTGGCACCTAGTCGCATCTATCGGTGGTGGAGACATGCCAGTAGTTGTTTCAATGCTTAATAGCTACTCAGGTTGGGCAGCAGCGGCAGCTGGATTCTTGCTAAACAATGATCTTTTGATTGTTACCGGTGCTCTAGTTGGATCATCCGGTGCTTACCTTTCATACATTATGTGTAAGGCGATGAACCGATCCTTTATCTCTGTTATTGCTGGAGGCTTCGGTATCGCTGCCCCTAGTGCTGCAGATGAAGAAACCGGTGAACACCGTGAAACAGATGCAGCAGCAGTTGCTGAGCTGCTTAGAAACGCTACCTCGGTTGTGATCACCCCTGGTTACGGTATGGCTGTTGCTCAGGCCCAATATCCGGTTGCAGACCTTGCAGCAAGGCTTAGAGAAAAGGGTGTGAACGTTAGGTTTGGTATTCACCCTGTTGCTGGAAGACTTCCTGGACACATGAACGTACTTCTTGCCGAAGCTAAGGTTCCTTACGACATTGTTGATGAGATGGATGAGATCAACGATGACTTTGCAACTACTTCAGTAGTTCTAGTTATCGGAGCTAATGACACTGTGAACCCAGCAGCAGCTGAAGACCCAACCAGCCCTATCGCCGGTATGCCAGTGCTTAGAGTTTGGGAAGCAGAGAACGTCATCGTCTTCAAGCGCTCAATGGCCTCAGGTTACGCAGGTGTGCAGAACCCACTGTTCTTTAGGGAGAATGCCGCGATGCTATTCGGTGATGCTAAGCAAAAAGTCGAAGATATTCTGCGAGCACTCTAAAGAGATAAAAGCGCCCTCGGCAGGAATCGAACCTGCAATCAGGAGATCAGAAGAACATAAGTAGCCTCTAACAAATGTTCTCTTGAGTTTGGGTCTTTTAGAAATAGCTGACTCAGTTTTAGCCAGCGCTAGTATCTTGCAACCAAGTTTCCTTTTATTAGCCTATTCATTTCGATAAAAAGACTCTTTTGATCCTCGGTTGAACCATGAACCAATACAATCCAGCCATCACCGTAAATCATGTACTTTCCTAAATCTGGTGAATTAGACGCTGCCGATGACAAAATATCTCGAACCCCTCTGGTTTCAGATAACCATAATCCACTTGAATTCTTTATCTCTGGACTACTTCCAGCTTTGTGTTCCGTCAGCTCACAGCCAGATTTCTGAGACCCAACCATGTCACCAATCGAATCAACGCAGAAGCCATTCTCATCAAGAATGAGAAGCTGTTCGAGAGAGTCAAGAGAACTCAATAGATTAGGCCCAGGTAAAGATTGATCTTCAACTCTCAAACAGTCAGCCCGTCTGGTTAGGCAATCTAAGATTTGATCTTCTGAGGCCAATAAGACTTCTGAAGAAGAACTCAAATCATCGACAAAATTAGGGAACCAAACTTCCTCAGGAAGAGATGGTCTGCATTCATCAATAGAACCAATTAGAACTAACCCGAATTGAGCATAGGAACCTATGTATGTCCAGTTGTCAAAGTACGAGCCGCCGTCATTATCTACAGCGTGTTGAAAACTGTCGAAAACCCGAATGTTACAGTTTGGCTTGGAGAAAGAGGTGAAGTGATTTGTGTCTGTGCCTGACAACTCAGACCAACTAGCGTCGACTTGCTCTAAGGCTGCAAGCAGCTGATCTGAGGTTTGTGTCACTCCGTTGTAGTTCGAAGATTTACCAGACGGAGTTGGAACGCTAGTTGGGCTTGAACCATCAGGTGTACTTGTGCAAGCTGCAAGCATCACAGTTAGCAACAAGCTGGAGATAGTAAAGAACTTTTTGATTGGATTCCCCTTATAAACTGCCACTTTGGTGCCCTTTCAATTGACCTCCGAGCTCTTTAGCGTCCGAACCAGGATTTCTTGCCTTTGATGACAAGTGCACCCCACCCGTCATAAGCTGCTCCAGTTTCGAACGCTACATCGAACATGCGCAAAGTGTATCCCCAGGTGTTTTCGAAATCTGGTGCATAACTCTTGGTCGCAACAACAACCCAACACTCAGCTTGGCCATCTTCAGCCGGAAGATAGGTTGGCCCTTCAATTGAATAGTTCTCGCCCAAGGATTTGATTACTTCTACAGCCACCTTCTCAGATGGGCAGGCAAAAGTGTGATCAACATCACGCTCGATTTCAGTGTCATCCTTCATCTTGTCTCTGGTAGCAAGGAGTTGTAAGTTAGCCCAACGTTGGTTCTCCCAAGTGTTAGGTTGCATTTCCTGCTCGACCGGCGCATTGCCTTCCAGCAAATCGCCAGGCATAGTTTTGTCTGTTGGATCGACCCCAAGAGTTTTACCAATTGCATCTAGTTGTTCAAGATACTGCCCGTGCACTTCTTCACCAAACACAAGCCAGCGGGCCAAATAGTCAGATGCATACTCCCGGATTACTCTAACTACCGCGCCGGCAGCCTCAACAAGTTCTTTGGGTGGCTTCAGTGCGAGAGTGTTGGCGTTTACTGCTTCAGAGTCCTTAGAGAGAATACTTGCCACGACAAAGGCAGCAGCGAATCCTTCTGCATGTTGCTCTTCACGTGAATCTGAGTATCGAGCGTCTTTGCAGGCACGAGCCAGAGCAGTTAGCCCCGAGCGTTTAATCTCATAAGAAAAATCAATTGTGTCGTCACCATCAAATGGATGCATTCCCCAAACAGTCATGGGAACACATTACTGGAAACGCGCCACTAATGCGAAGAATTCAAAGCAAGTGTCAAAGGTATGTTGTAGTGTTCAGCCTCCTGCTAATGCAAGCACTCAGAGGCGAAGCTACTACTTAAGCTTTACGGACTTGGTAGTAACTTTGATAGCTTCATACAAAGCGTCTGCAACAGTTGTGACTACTGCTGTGTACGTGCCGGCCTTGTACTTGACCTTGCTGAATTTCACGATGAAGGCACCCTTGGAATCTGTTTTTCCTGTTAAGGAAGTTACTTTTTTACCGTTGAGGTTCAACTGAACAGAAATGGTCTTGCTCTTAACTACTGTTGCACCCGACTTAATTGTTCCGGAGATTGACACAACAGGCTTCTTCTTAAGGGAAGTATTTGTTGTCGCAATCTTTGTGGCCGCTACAGCAATCTTGCCAACGGCGATCTTGCTAGTCAGAGTGGAAGCAGTTCCGCCTGTGCATTCTGCAGATATTGCGGACGTTGAAAGAGAGTAAGTTCCTGCGACCTTTGGAGACTTAATGGATAAAGATGTGTTGCCCATGGCGTCTGCTGGACCAGAGACAGCACTGATTCCAAGACCACCATTCCAGCTCAAAGAAACCGTGCAGCCAGTCTTTACTCTCGCAACAAGCACAGTGATAGTTGAACCTGGAGTCAGACGGTCTGCCGTGACAACTCTTATGGTCGGAGCTTGACCTGCTGGGTAAGCCATTGCAGGCGCGATTGATCCAATCGCCATCGCCATTGAAACTGTGTAGGTTACAAGTATTCTTTTCATTGTTTCTCGCTTCTGGATATATAAAGTAAACGCCCATGACCGCATCTATGAGGTGTTGATAAAAGGAGATAGCTAAATTTTATCAAAAATGCTTCGGTTATCTCAGGTATTTCTGAAATAGAAGCAACTTTTTTTGAGCGAATTTGTTTAGAGACTCTTAGATAATCGCCTGAACGAATGTTTTGCGATTGAACGTGTTGCTCGCCCAAATCAAAATAGACGCATGCTGCAACGGAGACTCGATGTCGTTCCTTTAATGACTTTCAGCTAATTCGCTTTCACTGCAAAATGATGAAACCTATGCGACGAGTTTAAAAAGGGATGCCCTACGTATTTAGACTTTCGTTTGCTATTCAATAGATTGCGTTTGCACCTGGTTAGCCACAACACACCAAAAAAGATAGAAGTTGTGCAGACATTGCTGGATCTAAATTTGGAGCGCCCTCGGCAGGAATCGAACCTGCGACCAAGAGATTAGAAGGCTCTTGCTCTATCCACTGAGCTACGAAGGCATTTGGGCTTTAGGCCCTTGTTCATTTTAGACCAAGATGCCTGATCTATGTGCCACACCTTAGAATTCCCTGCCCCAAAAGGTTTGTTAGCCTTAGAGCAGGGGTAAATCATCTACTATTATTTACCTAGGTAAACAAATATCAATAATTGGAGATCCATGTTCAGCTTGTCAAAAGTAAGTCTCGCTAACCGTTCAGTGGTAGCACTGATAACAGTTATTCTCGCTGTATTCGGCTTCGTGTCAGTTGGCTCGCTGAAGCAGGAACTATTCCCTTCCCTTGAGTTCCCTCAGGCAGCTATCGTGACGACCTACCCTGGAGCAGCTCCTGAGGTAATTGACACTCAGGTCAGCCGAGTAATTGAAGGGTCAGTAGAAACACTTGAAGGTGTGACAACTACTTCCTCGACAAGCCAGAGCAGCCTTTCAACTGTTCGAGTTACTTTTGACTTTGGCATTACCTCAGCTAAGGTGACTGAATCCCTAAACACAGCTTTGGATTCTGTGAAAGCAACACTTCCAACTGGCGCTACTGCAAGAGTGATTAGCGGTGGACTTGGAAATATTCCAGTCATGGTGCTGAGCGTTGCATCCAACTCAGGTGATAACACTGAGATTTCTAAGCTTCTCCCAGATATTGCTCCTACTCTTTTCAAGAAGGTTTCTGGTGTAAAGGATGTCCAGGTTGGCGGTATCCGTGAATACCGAGTGAACATGAAACTAAACGCTCCGCTAATGGCTGCTAACGGCATCTCAACTCAGAGCATATCTAATGCCCTAAAGACAAATGGTTTCGTTCTTCCAGCAGGAACACTTCAGGATAAAGAAGGACAGATTACTGTTCAGGTTGGCACACCGGTTGAATCAATCGCTGCACTAAAGTCGTTGCCACTTACTGCAGGCAGCACCCCTGGCATGCCGAGCCTTGGTCGAGTATTGACTATCGGTGATATTGCCGCTGTTACCTACGAACTGGCTCCGGTTACCTCAATCTCTAGAGTTGATGGCAAGCCATCTTTGGCTATCTCAATTACTAAGACTCAGGATGGCAACACAGTTTCTATCTCTAAGGGCATCAAGCCTCTCCAAGACGAACTAGCTACCAAGCTTGGAGGAGATGTGACAATCAAGGAAACCTTCAATCAGGCACCTTTTGTTGAAAAGTCAATATCTGACCTGGTTAAAGAAGGTCTTCTAGGACTTACGTTCGCGATTCTGATTATCTTGGTGTTCCTAAGATCTTGGAGATCAACTCTGGTAACAGCAATCTCAATCCCAACATCTCTATTAGTTGCGTTTATTGGTTTATCTGGTTTTGGTTACTCACTGAACCTGTTTACTCTTAGCGCTCTAACAATTGCCATTGGTCGAGTAGTGGATGACTCCATTGTGGTTATTGAAAACATTAACCGACACTTGGCCTATGGCGAGAAGAAGGTTGAAGCTATCTTGAACTCTGTTCGAGAAGTAGCAGGAGCTATTACAGCCGCTACTTTGACTACAGTTGCTGTATTCTTGCCTATTGCAGTTGTTGGTGGACTCGTTGGTCAGCTGTTTAGACCATTCGCTCTAACCTTCGCTCTTGCACTTATCGCCTCACTGTTTGTATCTCTAACAATTGTTCCTGTTATCGCCTACTGGTTCCTGAAGACTCCAGTAGTTGAAGCAGGTATGACTGAAGCTCAGGCTAAGAAGTTTGCAGCTAACGCTCGTAAGGAAGAGGAAGAGCACGAGAGAAAGTCAATCCTTCAGCGTGCATACATTCCAGTTCTAACCGGAACTCAGAAGCGTCCAGTAATCACTTTGGTTGCTTCTGGTTTGGTTATTGTTTTCACCTTTGGTCTGGTGCCATTGATCAAGACCAACTTCATTGGAAGCTCAGGCTCGACTACCTTCAGCATCAACCAGGATGTGCCATTGGGCTCTTCTCTTGAAGAGAAGGCACTAGCAGCTGAAGGCGTTGAGAAACTTCTTCTAGACAGTGGCGACACTGTTGCTGTTACTACCACCATTGGTGGAACAGGTGACAGCCGTGTTGCTTTCGGCCAGTCAGCCGGTGGAATCCAGATTCAGGTTTCAACTAAAGAATCAGTCAACGGCGATGCCTTCCAAGCCAAGATGCAGAAGCTTTTCGATGCAGAGCCATCACTTGGAAAAGTTAGCTTCGAATCAGGTCAATCATTTGGTTCAAGTGGAACTATTGACGTAACTGTTACGGCTAAGACTGATGAGCAGCTACGTGCTGGTATCAAGAAGGTTCAGGATGCTCTAGAAGGCAAGATTGATAACGTCTCTCCTGATGTTGTTACTACCTTGTCTGAGAAGCAGAGAACTCTAAAGGTAACTGTTGATCGTCTAGCAGCTACTCGTGTTGGACTAAGTGAAATTGCTGTTGCAACAATTGTTTCAAGTGCTATGAGCCCACAGTCTGTTGGCTCAGTCAACATCGCTAACAAGCAGACCGATATCTACATCAAGTCTGAAAATGTTCCAGCTACTGTTGCTCAAGTTAAAGCAATCCGTATTCCAACCTTTATGGGTGCTGTGCCATTGACTCAACTTGCCAAGGTAGAACTTGTTTCAGTGCCCACCAAGATCACAACCCAGGATGGCGATCGTGCAGCAACAGTTTCACTAACTCCAAACAAGGATGCCAGCCTAGGTGCTATTACAATGCAGATTGCCGAGAAGGTTGATGCCCTAACTGACAACATGCCAGCAGGAACAACACTTCTTCCTATCGGTGGAGTTTCAGCTGACCAGGCAGAATCATTTAGTCAGTTGCTACTAGCTCTTCTTGCAGCTATCGCAATTGTTTACCTGATTATGGTGGCAACATTCAGAAGCTTGGCTCAGCCACTAGTTCTTCTAGTGTCAATTCCATTCGCCGCTACCGGAGCTTTCGTAGCTCTACTAGCAACCAACACAGCCCTTGGTCTTCCAGCCTTAATCGGAATGTTGCTTCTAGTTGGAATCGTTGTTACTAACGCAATTGTTCTAATTGACCTCATCAACCAGTACCGTATTCAAGGTATGCCGTTTGAAGAAGCAATTATCAACGGTGCTCGTCAGAGACTACGTCCTATCTTGATGACTGCTTTAGCAACTATCGGAGCTCTTTCTCCTTTGGCTCTTGGCTTCACCGGTTCCGGTGGCTTCATCTCTCAGCCTTTGGGAGTTGTAGTTATCGGTGGTCTGTTCTCTTCAACCATTCTTACTTTGGTTATCGTTCCAGTTCTATACCGCTTAGTTGAGGGAAGAAAAGAGCGTAAAGCAAACAAGAAGATTGCTAAGACAATCGCTAAGAAGCCTGCTGCCAAAAAGCCAGTTGCGAAGGCAGCTCCAAAGCGTAAGCCAACCACTAAGACCGCTTAGACCTGAGAGTAAACTGGACGGAGCCTACCGATGTCGGGGGCTCTGTCTAGTTTGAAGGAACGATGAACATACCTGAATACTTAGTCTGGATTGACTGCGAGATGACAGGGCTTAACCCTGAAACAGAGTGTCTAGTCGAAATTGCAGCAGTCATAACTGACTTCGATCTCAATGTTTTAGACGAGGGCATCGATTTAGTTATCAAGCCTCGCGAAGGCACGGTCGAAGCAATGGGCGACTATGTGCGTAACATGCATACAGAATCTGGGCTCATCAATGAATTTGCCTCAGGTATTGATCTAGCTGATGCTGAAGCACAGGTTCTTGAATACATCAAGAAATACATCCCTAACGCCAAGACTGCTCCCCTAGCTGGAAACACTATTGGGACAGATCGTATGTTTATCTCTAAATACATGCCCGCTCTAGATAACCACCTGCACTACAGGAACATAGATGTTTCAACTATCAAAGAACTATCTAAGCGTTGGTATCCAAGGGCCTACTTCCAAGCCCCTAAGAAAGATGGTGGACACAGGGCCCTAGCGGACATCATTGAATCCATTGAAGAGCTGAAGTACTACAGACAGGCAGTCTTTGTTGAAGCCCCAGGCCCAACAACTGAAGAAGCTCAGGCACTGGCGCAAGGCATCAAGACTGATAAACTTTAGAGGTTGATTTCGGAGCAATCCGAGAAACACATGGTGGGTATAGCTCAGCTGGTAGAGCGCCTGGTTGTGGTCCAGGATGTCGCGGGTTCAAGTCCCGTTACTCACCCCAAATAGAGAAAAACCCGAGGTTATTAGCCTCGGGTTTATCTACTTCCTCGCTGCTTAGCATCAGACTTCAGGTTTTAAGACATTCACCAGATCGAAATATTCAAGGAAATCAAGTTGCGATTCGGTAACAGTCCTGAAAAGTGTGTGGTCGGTTCGAAATCTAGGACTTATGCTCGCAATTAAGGAAGGGGGCTCAAATGGGGGTCAAATTAATTTTAGCGGCAGCAATAGGAATTACAATTTCAGCAACTGGCGCAACAGGTGCTTTTGCCCTGACAAACGTTGAAGAATGTACAGGAACAGCATCAAATAGATATCGTTGTACTGCTGAATGGGGATACGTCGGAGAGGACCCGTACAACGTAGATCGCTTTTCAACGATAGCTAGCGACGGAAGCAAACATGGCTGTACTTCATTTGCAGCTTACATGGTTGCGCGACTTAGTCCTTGGATGCCCGCAATCTCCACTTTTGACAGCGCACAATACTGGGACACCGATGCAGACACTCGAACAGCTGCGGTCTTGAGCGCTGTGCCCAAAGTTGGAGACATTGCCCAATGGAACGCAGACTCACAGTTGACTTTTGGACATGTTGCCTATGTGATGTCTGTTGAAAAGAGCTCTACCGGAAGAGTTTTATACATATTGGTAGCAGATGATAATGGCGGACGACTCGTTACAACTCAAAGAAAACTCTACCCAGGAGTAAGGACAGGAACAATAAGTTGGCCAGATAAGTTCATCACTTTCCCAAAGAATCCACCTGCTCCAGGTGGTAGCGGAGGTGGCGGCGGGGATGTCATACCCCTAATCACCCCTATCGGAATAAACTAAGGAACCCAAATGAGAGCAAATAGAATTGCTATCTCCTCAGTCCTTGCAGCCGTTGGGGTCCTTACCATTGCTCAGTGCGCGTTTGCTGCGGAAAGTTCACCTGTCAAGGTGATAAACGGCACGAAAGTCTTCAAACAGCTTATTCCACAGGATTTAGTTTGGGGATCTGCTTCACTTAGTGCGTCGACAAAGGCGATTGAATACCAAGCAACTGAAATCAATTCAGCATTGGACAAGTTGGTTGCCAAAGGTGCTGTAAAAGTCGTGAAGACCTTTGTAAAGACATCCACGACCGCTTACCCCGATTGGAAGTCTTATGTGCCCACTTTCACGCAATACAAATTATCGGGATTGGATGCGAACGGCAAAGTAGTAGCGACAAGTGCGAAATTACCTTCTGATTCAGCAAATTTGGCAAGTCGACTTGTTTACCTTAAGCAATCCGAATGCGCTGCAACTGGAATGCAACCAAGTTCACTCCCCGTTTGCACGATTAGCAATCCGACTTCGGAAAAGTACCTCAGGGCAGCCCTGAGAACTTCGCTCGGAAATGGGCAATCAGAAGACCTAGGTGGCTACATTTACCAACAGCTATTCACTTGCCTGAAGGGGAAAAAACCATTTACGGTAAAGAGTGGAGTTTTTGACTGTCCATCCAACGCCAAAATTTTTGGCGGAGAGCGAAGATTCAAATTGCAAGGGAGCTTCGCAACTCGAAGTTACTCAATAGTAATTAACTCCTCAAAATTTACAGCCACTATGACATATGGGCCAGCGAACTACTCAAAATTGGCTCTGACAGGAACCTACGATAGCGGATCTGTGGTCCGGTTCGGATAACCCCAATTAGTGAAAAACCCGAGGTTACTAGCCTCGGGTTTTTTGCTTTAAGAGTTACTGATTTGCTCTTTCAAGAACTAGTTCTCTAACACGAGCAGCATCTGCTTGACCCTTCATGGCTTGCATGACTGCACCAATGACTGCTCCTGCTGCTTGAACTTTACCTTCACGGATCTTCTCAAGAACATCAGGTTGTTTAGCTAGAGCTTCATCGATAGCTGCGATTAGAGCACCGTCGTCTGAAACTACTTCAAGGTTTCTAGAAGAAACAATCTCAGTAGGGGAACCTTCTCC
Source organism: Micrococcales bacterium (assembly GCA_947483795.1). Taxonomy (GTDB): domain Bacteria; phylum Actinomycetota; class Actinomycetes; order Actinomycetales; family Microbacteriaceae; genus Rhodoluna. The sequence goes on from CANKLZ010000007.1 coordinate 14,372, forward strand.
AGCTAATACAGCAGATAGAACTTCACGAGCAATACGGTCATTGATCTTGCCCGATTCAACCAGTGTTGCAATTTCTGCTACCTGTGCTGGGGTGATGTTCATCTCGGAAACATCTTTATCTTCAGAGTTAGCGATACGAGCAATCTCACCTGAATACCACTTACGAGCAGCCTGGGGCTTAGCTCCTGCTGCTACTGCTTCTTCAATGAAGTCCATGAGACCTGCGTTAACCACATCTCTGAATTCCATCTCAGCAAAGCCCCACTCGGCTGCTAGACGCTTACGTCTATCGGCTGGGTTCTCAGGAAGTAGCGCTCTGAGCTTCTCGATTAGTTCAGTTGATGGCTCAACAGGAACTAGATCTGGTTCTGGGAAGTAACGATAGTCATCAGCATCAGACTTAGGTCGTCCAGAACTGGTTGAACCCTTGTCTTCGTGCCAGTGTCTTGTCTCCTGAGTGATAGTGCCACCAGCAGACAGAATTGCTGCCTGTCTCTGGATTTCATATCTGACTGCACGTTCGATAGATCTAAGCGAGTTGACGTTCTTAGTTTCTGTTCTGGTGCCTAGTTTATCTTGACCGTGCGGTCTGATTGAAACGTTAGCGTCACAGCGAACGTTACCTCGCTCCATGCGAGCATCGCTCACACCAAGGGCTTTAACGATCTCTCTGATTGAACGAACATAAGCAGCTGCTAGTTCAGGAGCTTCTGCACCTGCTCCGAAGACTGGCTTGGTAACAATCTCAACTAGTGGAACACCGGCGCGGTTGTAATCAACTAGAGAGTATTCGGCTCCTTGGATACGACCTGTTGCCCCACCGATGTGAGTTAGCTTTCCAGCATCTTCTTCCATGTGTGCTCGTTCGATTAGAACTGTGAACTTATTACCTGAAGGAACTTCAACATCCAACTGACCATCAAATGCGATTGGATCTCTGAACTGAGAGGTCTGGTAGTTCTTAGCTAGATCTGGATAGAAGTAGTTCTTTCTTGAGAACCCACCGGTTGGAGCAATTGAACAACCAAGAGCAAGACCTATAGAAATAGATGATTCAACAGCCTTGCGGTTAACTACAGGAAGAGATCCAGGTAGACCAATACAGATTGGACAGACATTGGTGTTTGGTTCATCACCAAAGTCATTCTTACAGCCACAGAACATCTTGGTCTTAGTGTTGAGTTCGATGTGAACTTCAAGACCGATGACTACTTCATAAAGCTCTAGTGCTTTGTCGTAATCCATCAAGTTAGCTTTAGCCATCAGTTACCCTCCAACTTAGGTGCGAAGTCCATCATGCGCTTACCCCAAATACCTTCAAGGATTCCTTCTAGTGCTGCTCCTACTTCATACAACGCTGCATCTTTGTGAGCTGGTGCTAGGAACTGAATACCAACTGGAAGTTGATCTTCATCAGCTAGACCAATAGGAACAGAGATACCAGGAATACCTGCAAGGTTTGCTGGAATGGTTGCAATGTCATTTAGATACATCGCCAAAGGATCAGCAACCTTCTCACCAAACTTGAATGCTGTGGTTGGAGCAGTTGGTGAAACAAGAACATCAGCATTTGCAAAAGCTGCATCAAAGTCTCTTTGAATAAGAGTTCTTACCTTCAGAGCTGCACCGTAGAACTTGTCGAATGAACCAGCAGATAAAGCGTAGGTTCCAAGAATGATTCTTCTCTTAACCTCAGGACCAAATCCAGCTTCGCGTGTAGCAGCCATAACACGTTCAATTGTTGGGTTACCTTCAGGGGTAACTCTCATACCAAAACGAACTGAGTCAAACTTTGCTAGGTTGCTTGATGCTTCTGCAGGAAGGATTAGATAGTAAGCATCAATTGCATATTCAAATGAAGGGCAATCAACTTCAACAATCTCGGCCCCTGCATCCGTGATGAGTTTTAGCGCTTCAGCAAACCTGTTTTGCACACCCTGTTGGAAACCAGCACCAGACAGTTGCTTGATCACACCAACCTTCTTGCCCTTTAAAGATCCAGATTTTGCTGCCTCAACCATTGAACCTAGAGAGTCCTTGAGTGAGGTGCTATCTCTCGGGTCATAGCCACCGATTACATCTTGAAGTAAAGCAGCGTCAAGAACACTTCTAGCTACAGGTCCAATTTGATCAAGAGATGAAGCAAGAGCAATCAAACCGTATCTTGATACAGCACCGTAGGTTGGCTTGATACCAACAGTTCCAGTGACTGCGCCAGGGAATCTAATCGATCCACCGGTATCTGATCCAATTGCCAAAGGTGATTGAAAAGAAGAAACAACAGAAGATGAGCCACCACCTGAACCACCAGGGATTCTTGTTAGGTCCCATGGGTTCTTGCTTGGTCCATATGCTGAGAACTCTGTTGAAGAGCCCATAGCAAATTCATCAAGGTTGGTCTTTCCAAGTATTGGCATCATCTCTTGACGAAGCCTGGTAACAACAGTTGCATCGTAAGGTGCTATCCAGCCCTCAAGAATCTTTGAACCTGCTGTGGTCGGAGCATCGGTTGTGGTCAGGTTATCTTTGACTGCAATTGGCACACCAGCTAAAGCAGGTAGTGATTCTCCTGATGCTCTTCTCCGGTCTACTTCTTTAGCTACTGCAAGAGCGTTCTCTGTTGTTAGGTGCAGGAATGAGTGAACGGCATCGCCAACCTTTGAGATTTGGTCGATATGGGCTTGGGTAATCTCAACTGAGCTAACCTCACCCTTGGCTAGCATTTCGACTAGCTCAGATGCGTTTTTTCTAATAAGTTCAGACATTTGGCTTACTCCTCATCCAAGATAGCTGCTACTCGGAAACGACCTTGACCCTGGTCAGGAGCCCCTGAAAGAGCCTGTTCTTGGCTCAGTGAAGGCTCAATAATGTCTTCTCTGAATACATTTGTCAGCGGGATTGGATGGCTTGTAGAGGGGGTATTTTCATCTATTGCTGAAGAGATCTTGGCTACAGAATCAAGAATCAAGCCAAGCTGTTCAGTAAAACGAACTACTTCAGACTCGTCGAGCTCTATTCTGGCCAAATTGGCTAGATGACGCACTAAATGAGGGGTGACATCTGACATTGGGTTCCTCAAACTGTTGTATAGGTGGGTTCAATAAGTATATCGGGGCTTACCCTATCCCGCTGACTCGACTAAACTTACATAGTTGCTTGGTCTGCAAATGGGCTAGGAATTGCTGTTCAGGAGAATAAACAATGGCTGAAGAAGAGAACTTCGACAACGTTATGCGCGGTTACGACCGCAAAGAATTCGACACTGTCATGCGCGGATACGACCGTGAACAGGTCGATAAGACTATTGATGAAATGCGTCTCGAGATTGAGCACCAGGCAACTTACAACGAAAAAGCCGCTTCAGAGATTGCGATTCTCAAAGCCGAAGTTGACAATTTAAAGGTTCAGCTAAAGACCGGTGGACCTAACGGTTATGCCGCTCTTGGAGCTCAGTTCGAGCAAACTTTGCGCCTAGCTGAAGAGCAGGCTAAAAAGATGATTGCCGATGCTGCCCAGGATGCACTTCGAGTGCGTGAAGAAGCCAAAGGTGAAGTAGATTCCCTGAAAAGAGTCGCTAAGGACAAAGCTGACCGAGTCGTCCAAGAAGCAGAAATCAGGATGGAAGAAGCTCGTCTAGAAGCTGTTCGTCGTCACGGTGAAATGTTGAACGCCGCGGCTGCAAGCCTGAGCGAAGCACAAGAGAAAACTCAGACTGCTGAACGTGAAGCTGCTGCAATCAAATCTGATGGCGAAAGATATGCTGCTGAGCTTCGTTCTCAGGTACACCGCGAAACTGAAGAAGCTCGCGCCTTAGCAACAGAACTTAGCCAGCGCACGGCTCAGGCAAGAGTTGACCTTGACGCAGAACTAAAAGCTAAGAGAGATCAAGCAGAGCAAGAAGCACTTCGCATCTATCAAACCGCAGTTGGACAAGCTCAGGCAATTACTGAAGAAGCTAACCGCTCCCTCGCCGAGTCATCTGCAAGAGCATCTGAGATGCTAGCCGAAGCTGAGCGTATTTCAAGAGAGGCTCGTAACTTCAGAGACGAAACTCTACAAGACTCACAAAAGCGTTCAACTGACTTGATCAACCAATCTCGTCGTCGTGCAGAAATCTTGAGTCGCAAAGCTTTGGGTTACGCAGAGAATGCAGTTAAGGATTCTCGCGAACGCCTAAACAGGCTTTCTGAGGAGCGCCAAGAGGTTTCTGACTTCTTAGATTCAATGAGCAAGTTGATGTCAACCGAAAGCATGGTTGCTGTTGATGAGTCAGAAATTGACGAAGGAAGGTAGTTAGCTCAACTTTTGAGCGAACTCTTCTTCGGAAATAACAGGAACTCCTAGGCTTTCCGCTTTTGTCAGCTTCGAACCAGCGTTCGCACCTGCCACGACAAATGCCGTGTTCTTAGAGACACTCGAAGCAGCCTTACCCCCATTGGTGATAATTAACTCTTCAATGCTTTCTCTGGTGTAGTTTTGCAATGATCCTGTTACCACGATGCTCATGCCCGTAAACACTCCATTAGCTAAAACATTTGCACCTGGACCTGCGTGACCTGGTATCTCTAACAAGACTCCCGATTTACGCCAGGACTCTACTAAGTTCTTATGCCAATCAACCTTGATCCATTCCAAGAGTGATTGGGCCAATATAGTGCCTACCCCATCAACTTCGGATAGCTCCTGCTGAGTGGCTTTGAAGATATTGTCCAGCGAACCAAAGTGTGAAGCCAGAGCTCTGGCAGCTACCGGTCCAACGTGTCTAATGGATAGCGCAACAATGAATCGCCATAACGGCTTAGTCTTAGCTTCTTCGAGGTTCTTTAGTAGCTTGATTGCGACCTCTGCAGGTACGGTTACCCCCTTCACGGTCTTACTAAAGAACTGAACAACCTTAGGATTCCCATCTTCATCCAGTTTTGGTAACCCGGTATCTGGATCTAGTACCTGGGTTCTAATCGGTAATAACTGGTCCATGGTCAGGTTGAAAAGATTGGCCTCTGACACCAATGGTGCCACCTTAGGTTCAAGGGGTTGAGTTAGGGCAACAGCTGCAACATAGCCAAGTGCTTCTATGTCTAGAACTCCCCTAGAACCGATGTATGCAACTCGCTCTCGAAGCTGAGCGGGACAGTGTTCAGAGTTCTGACAGCGCAAATCAATGTCACCTTCTGTTGAAGGTGCTAGTTTGCCATTACAGTCTGGACAATTAGTTGGCATCACGAATGCTCGTTCTTTGCCAGTTCTGAGTTCAATGACCGGCCCCAAGATTTCAGGAATTACGTCTCCTGCTTTGCGAAGCACAACGGTATCCCCAATGAGGATTCCCTTTGCCTTGACAACATCTTGGTTGTGCAAGGTAGCAAACTCAACTGTTGAGCCAGCAACCTTGATTGGCTCGACAACTGCGTATGGTGTTGCTCGACCTGTTCTACCAACTGAAACCCTAATGTCTAATAGCTTTGTGTTCACCTGCTCGGGTGGATATTTATAAGCAACCGCCCACCTAGGTGCTCTAGCTGTGAAGCCAAGTTCCTTCTGAGCAGCGAGTGAGTCGACCTTGATCACCACTCCATCTATCTCGTGTTCAAGATCATGGCGTTGAGCTTGGAATTGTGAGATGTATTTGACAACTCCTTCGACGGAGTCGACTACCTGATACCTAGTTGAAGTAGGTAGGCCCCAGCTCTTTAGCAGTTCATACAAATCACTTTGGTTCTTGAAAGGAGCCTTAGGCCATGCTCCAACTCCGTGAACTAACATCTGCAAGGGTCTACTTGCAGTTACAGCTGAATCTTTTTGGCGTAAGGATCCGCTAGCCGAATTACGCGGGTTAGCAAATGGAGCTTTACCTTCGGCTACCAGTCCAGCATTGAGATTGGCAAAGTCTTTGATACCAAAGAATATCTCTCCCCTGATTTCAACAACATCAGGAATCTTTGGTCCTTTTAAACGATGAGGGATTTGTTTGATGGTCTTCACGTTGTTTGTAACATCTTCACCGACTACTCCATCACCTCTGGTAGCAGCTGAGACTAGTTCACCTTTTTCATACCTTAGGTTGATAGCTAAGCCATCAATCTTTAGTTCGCAGAGGAAGTTTTGCTTGCCAACGCGCTTTGCCCAGGCATTCAGTTCTTCTTCGTCGAATGCGTTATCAAGTGACCACATTCTCTCTAAATGCTCAACTGGAGAAAAGGCTTCGTTAGCATTTCCACCGACACTTTGGGTTGGTGAGTCACCGCTGATGAGTTCTGGATGTTTTGATTCGAGAAGCTCTAACTCCTGCATCAAAGCGTCATACTCAGCGTCACTTATAAGAACTGTGTTTTCTTGGTAGTAAGCGCGACGATGTTTGTTGATTTCATCGACTAAAAAGGCGATACGAAGGGCTGGTTTCTCTGGCACCTGATAAGCCTAAACATCCCCATCGAGGCTTGAGCCGATACTCGCCGAGGCTGTTGAAAAAGAGTCCACGGCTGAAACTGTGTGATCAATAGTGGTTTGAGCCAAAACTCTAGTGCCTAGGTAAATTACTGCGGTTTGACCAGGAGCAACACCGTAAATAGGTTCATCGCATCTGATTACCATCGCTCCATCAACCACTGCCACCTGACAGGCTACCTGTTCACCGTGAGCCCTTACTTGAACATGGGCTGCAAAGAACTCTTCGGGGTTCTCTTGAGCCTTGCCACACCAGGTGAACTTGTTTCCTACCAGCTCAACTACCGCTAGTGCTTGCTGAGGTCCAACGACTACCTTGTTGGTGTTCACATCAACTGCGAGCACGTATCTAGGCTTGCCATCTGCTGCAGGTTTACCTAGTTGGAGACCTTTACGCTGGCCAACTGTAAAGCCATGAGCACCTTTGTGCTCGCCCAGGACTGTGCCCTGCATATCAACGATTTCACCGGTGGTGTTTCCAAGACGATCAGCTAGCCAATCTTGAGTATCCCCTTCAGGAATAAAGCAGATGTCATATGAGTCTGGCTTGGCTGCTACCGATAGTCCACGTTCAGCAGCTTCTGCACGAATCAAATCTTTGCTTGCAGTGTGTCCTAAAGGAAACATTGAATGATTTAGTTGCTCGGCAGTTAAGACACCAAGAACATAGCTCTGGTCTTTAGCTAGTGCCATGGATCTGTGTAACTCTAGATTGCCTTCATCATCGGTCAAAATACTTGCATAGTGACCAGTGCAGACAGCATCAAAGCCAAGTGCTAAACCTTTTTCTAGCAGAGCTGCGAACTTGATTCTCTCATTACATCTCATGCAAGGGTTAGGTGTTCTGCCAGCTTGATATTCATTGATGAAGTCATCAACTACCTCAAGCTTGAATCTCTCACTGAAGTCCCAGACGTAATAAGGGATGCCAATGACATTGGCTGCTCTTTGAGCATCCATGCTGTCTTCAATTGTGCAGCAACCCCTAGAACCTGTTCTTAGAGTGCCTGGCATTCTCGATAGCGCTAGGTGTACACCGACAACTTCATGCCCTGCTTCAACAGCTCTAGCAGCAGCGACAGCGCTATCGACGCCACCACTCATTGCTGCTAATACCTTCATGCTCTTATTCTCCCCTAAGTAGTCAAACCAGCACGAAGGGCACCATCAAGAGCTTTAGGAAGTGCAGACAAGAATGCATCAACATCTGCCTCAGTGCTTTGTTTCCCAAGTGTCATTCGGATGCAACCGTTGGCTTCTCTTTCGGTTCTACCCATAGCTAGAAGCACATGAGATGGTCCATTCACCCCAGCTTGGCAAGCTGAACCCACAGATACACAAACACCCTGTTGGTCTAATAGGAAAAGTAAAGAATCACCTGAACAACCATCAAAGGTGAAGTGCGCGTTATGTGGCATTCTTGGCGACTTGGCTGCAGTGTGATGAGCAAGAGGGGTTATGTTTTTAACTCCTTGAACTAATTTGTCTCTAAGCGCTTCCAGCCTGAGGTGTTCCTCAGCTAATTCAGAAACCGCTAACTCCGCTGCCACTGCAAAAGCTTTAGCAACAGGAGCGTTCATGGTGCCAGATCGCATACCTCGTTCTTGGCCACCACCGTGAATGATTGAAACTAGCTTGGTAGATCTAGAAACTATTAGTGCTCCTGCTCCAACTGGTCCACCAATCTTATGAGCGGAAACACTCATTGCAGAAAGTCCAGAGCTTGAAAAACTTATCGGGATATGTCCAAAGGTTGCTATCGAATCAGAGTGCACTGGGATTCCACAGGGCTTAGTCATAGCGGTCACTCTATTGATGTCCGTGATAACACCGGTTTCATTATTAGCCCACATCAGATTCACGAAGGCTACATTTTCGTGATGTTCCTGAAGATAGTCCTCTAGAAAATCAAGATCAATGACACCATCTCGGTCAACTGGTAGCCACAGGATTTCTGCTCCATCATGTTTTTCGAGCCACTCCATAGGATCAAGTGATGCGTGATGTTCGGTAGCTGCAGAGATGATTACTTTGCGCTTGGAATCCTCGCCTACTCTTTGCCAGAACAAGCCCTTGATTGCTAGGTTGACACTTTCTGTGCCACCAGCAGTGAAAATAACTTCACTTCTATTACAGTCAACAGATTTAGCTAGCGACTCTCTAGCTTCTTCAAGCGCTTGGCGCACAAGTTGCCCTGAGCTATGAACCGAGGATGGGTTACCCAGAGTTTGTAAGTGCTCAACGTAGCAATCAAACACTTCTTTACGAAGTGGTGTGGTGGCCGCGTAATCAAGATACACAGACATCTTTAGAACATCTTCATCGCAAGTAGTTTTCGAGCCTCGGTAACTGCAGGATGAGACTTACCAACAACTGTGAAAAGTTCTATAAACAAAGATGAAAGAGCTTTTCTTTCCTCAGGATTACCTTTATCGAACCAGCTCAAAAGAAGTGCAAAGGCTTCTTCTGATTGGCCTACGGCTAGATGGAAATCGGCTTTACGCATTGCCTCTGAAACTGAAGCAGGATCAACTTGAAGTTCTTTTTCAATGTCTCCGTTGAAGGTGCGCTCTACCAGCTTCACTTGAGCTAACCGCTCAGCAAGTAGTTCATTACCTGGATTCTGTTTAAGCTCTTCTTCGTAAATCTTTACTGCTGCACCAAAGTCACCCTTATCCATGGCATCAAGAGCAGCTTGCTCAGATGCCGATAACTGGGGCTCAACTTCAGCTTTAGCTTCCCCATCAACTTCAAGAGTTCCGTTGAGTCCTTGAGAAGAAGCCACTTCAACCAACTTGCCTACGAAGTCAGCTAAAGATGCTTCAAGTTGATCTCCTTGGAACAGAGGTCTTGGTTCACCTTCAAGAATCACAGCTACGGTGGCGGGTATCTGCACTCCGAAAGCTTCAGCTAGTTTGGCATTGGCTTGGATGTCTACCTTAGCTAATAGAAACTTGCCTTCTGAGGAAAGGGCTAACTTCTCGAGCTTGGAATTCAATGCCAGGCTATCGGCACTATCTTGAGCATAGAAGCTGACAACTACCGGAACTATTGAAGATAGTTCGATGACTGGCTTTAGATTTGCCTCGTTTAGTTCAATTAAAAGAGCTGGAACTTTGACTCTTTTTCCTTGATCGACTTGAACTGTACTGGTGCTAGCTAGCTTTTCTTTGACCACCTTGTTAGCTAAAGCAGAGAGGTCAACTCCCCCTCGCATAGCTGAATTCATGTCACTCAATTGATTGACCTAACACTCAGTAGACCTTGAGATGCACCCACAAGTCTTATCTTTTCGGCAGCTCCTGCTACTGGAACATAAAAGAGAAGCATGTTGCTATAGACAATCTTGAGCCCAGTTGCACTACCTGGTGCATTGAGCAGTAACTTCTGATCTAGTTGAGTAACCGAAACAGCAGCGCCTCGAACCTTCGGCCTAATGATGGAAGTGTCGTCCATGGTAACTGCAACTAGTCCACCAGATTCAACTGTCAGCATTCCAAGGATGTTTGGATTTCCCAATGCATGTTGGAACTGAATGGTTGCGCTTACTTTCTCCACATCAGCTTTCTGTTGAATCTGGGATTCAGATAGAGATGCGTAAAACTCATCTGAGGTTAGATCGAACTCTGGAGCATACTTACCTTCGAGGCCTCGGTTGAGGGTATTGCCATATTTGAACGGCAGGCTCTTCAGTGGCGTGACCAGGAATGAGGTGTCTGCCTCAACCGCAAGGGCACCGGTAGCTTGAGCTGCCACTTTAGGGAATTTGGCGGCGGGCAAAAGATCAATCAAATACCAGAGTTTGTAGTTGTCTCTAGGTGTTTCTTGCTGCAGGACAAGCATTTGTGGAGCGCTAGTTTCTTCTTCATCTTTAGTGACCACCATGATGGTTCTCGGTTGCCAACCAAGTGCTGGATCTGGTAACTCCATCGGAAGAGCCACTGTTATTGGGTTAGCAGTAATGACTGGAAGTTTAGGAATCTTCTTGCTCTTTGATTGAAGTAGATATTGCACTCTTCTAATTTGTAGTGCTGGCCCAGCGACTCTCGTGACCAGTGCTTTTTCATCCCTAGTGTTATCTGCGTCTTTCACTGTTGAGGCAACAGCGCTAACGATTCTCTGTAGTTGAGATTCAGCGACCACCACATTGACTGAGTCATACTTAGGTTTGGTTTCTTCAGTTGTAGGTGCAGGTGCAGAACAGCCTGCAAGAAGTGCGAGAGATACGATTCCGACCGGTGCTGCCATAAATCTTCTTCGGTTCGATTTTCCAACCGCTCTTCTGCCACGCACAGGAACTTCAGGTCGGATCTTTCTTCGATACTTCGGCCCCGAAGGTGACTTAGGAATCCTTCTTCTAGGGCCACGAAGTTTTCTAATGTGTCTGAAGGCGATAAAGTTCATCAGAATTGCAGCTACCAATAGTCCTAATCCGCCATAAATTAGCACCATTGGCCAATCGACCAGAGGCTTGGCATCCCAAATAACTGAAATCCGGTCAGGCGCACGGCTAAAGCCGTTACTTGCCAAAAGAACCCCGGTGTCATCGAACATGCTGACAACATTCAATAGCTTGTTCTTTACTGTCAACTGACTGCGCCACATGTCGCTTCCAGCAGGATCTGAGTCCAGTCCACCCGAGGTCACAGCCGTTATGTCAGGTTCGAAGGTTTCAGCCTTGAGATTTAGCCGAACATAGTTCGAATCACCTATCCAGTCCTGGATGTCACGTTCACGAGCATCGGCGTAAAAGATCTCATTATTACCGGAGGCTTCAACAGAGATCTCGCCCTCAAAAGCGGTCAAAGTGCTATTTGGTATGACAACGTATGAATAAGCCGACTCGACCTGAAAGTCGACTCGATGGCCAGACTCCTGAGCAAAAGGCCCTTTTATGGCAAAACCAAGTAGAACGCTGACTGCCGAAGCAACTAGGAGCACTGTGGCTATAACAAAACGCATAATGCTCCTTTCAGGCTAAACTTGGGGTTATTGACGACCCCGTCTATTCTACCTAAGCCCTCTGGAGAGCACCCTTGGCAGCCGATGAGACCGATTTCCCGCTAGTTATGCGAGGTTATGACCGTGGCCTGGTTGATGACTCGATAAGAGATTTTCGTAAAGAGCTTATAAATCTAACCAATCTGAACTCTCAGTTAGCCTCTGAGCTAAGAGAAGCGCAGAATCGCCTGATTGAACTAGAAAACGATGCTGCTGAGGCTAAAAGTCCTAGCTATGCGGGTGTTGGCGCTAAAGCCGCTCAGATTCTCAGTACTGCTGAAGAACTTGCTCTGCGACTAGTTGTTGACGCTGAAGCGGAACGTGAAGGAATTCTCTCTACCGTAAGTGCTGAAGTTGAACAGCAAAAGGCTGATGGTCAGGAATACTACGAAGAATTGGTCGCCGAAGCCCAACGTCGTTCAGAGCGAATCATCAATGCGGCTAAAGCTGACTATGACGAAACATTAGCCAAGGCAACCATTGAAGCAGAGCGCATCATTGAAGAGGCCACCCGAGAAGCTGGAGCAATCCGCGGTGCCATCTCCACAGAGGTGGCCAGAATGAGAGCAAGCTCAAAGCGAGAGATCGAAGTCAAAGAATCTGCCTCAGCCAGAGAACTGGCTGAAAGAAGGCTTATCCTGGAGCGACAGCTAACTCAACCTCTGGATGAAACCCTGAAGAGCGCTCTGCTAAGTGAACAGGAAAGAATCGATCTTGACCTTGAGCTAACCGCCAGAAGAGCAGAAGCTGAACTTAGCTACCAAAAGAAATACCAGGAAGCTGTTGCTCAAACACAGAAGTACCTCGATGATGCCAACGCTCAGATTTCAACTGCCCTTACCAGACTTGCTGCTGCCCGCCTCGAAGCTGAAACACTTGAGGCAGCTGCGAAGTCAGTCAACAAGGCAACCATTGAAGATGCTCGAAACAGGTCAGAGCAAATAATTGTTGCCGCCGAAAATGAAGCTAGAGCAATTCTTTCAGCAGCACAAACTAAAGTGATCCAAAGATTACGCGTTCTGGAATCGGCTGAACGCAAGCTAACTCATGAACGCGACAGCATCATGGTTTATCTAGACAATCTAAAACAGGTTATTGATCAGGTAAGTAAAGACATTAACTAAAGCGAAGGAGCGGGGATGCCAGAGTCAAACAATAGAAGAATCACCCATGCCTATCAAATAGGTTTCTTAGGTGGATTAGGTGTGCTTACCGCTATCGCTCTAGGTAGCGCAGTGATTTCCCTGGCGGGCATCATTACTTCCATCATCACAGCGTTGTTTATCACACTAGGACTAGAGCCTCTAATCCAGTTACTGCAGAAAAGAGTTAAACGCCGTGGCCTAGCTATTGGAATAGTGGTCATTGGGCTAGTAGCTGTGTTTAGTGCAGTTATCTTTGCCATCCTTCCTACATTGATTTCTCAGGCCAGCACTTTCACCACAAACCTGCCAGATCTGATCAAAGAGTTTGTGAAACTACCTTGGGTTGAGAGCTTGGACAGCAGACTGGGTGGAAGCATTAGTTCAGCGCTAAACACAGCTGGAGAGTTCTTAGTTGATAGCAAGAACTGGCCAAATCTCCTAGGTGGTGTTGTCCAGGTAGGAATATCGATATTAAATGCAGGTATAGCATTTCTAACCGTGAGCATTCTGACCCTGTACTTTATGAGTGCCCTGCCAAGCATCAAGCGAGTTGGTGTTTCACTAGTTGCAAAGTCCCAACGTAAAAGAGTTGAAGGTCTAGTCGATCAGGTTATTGGTTCTGTAGGTCGTTACGTAATGGGACAGGTTGTAGTGGCTACCATCAACACTTCCATCTTGTTCACAGTGCTACTAATTGCAGGTGTTGAGTTTGCAGTAGTCCTAGCCTTCGTAAACTTCCTCCTTGTCCTAGTCCCAATTATCGGATCTTTCACTGGTGCATCAATTGTGATTTTGGTAGCAGCCGCCACGATGCCTTCTGAGACCACTATCGGTGTTGCAATAGCACTATTGGTATACATCCAGATTGAGGCATACCTTGTTGCACCGAACATCATGAAGAAGGCAGTAAACGTTCCAACTGCTTTGATTGTGGTCTCAGCACTGGCAGGTGGTGCTTTAGCTGGAATTCTAGGAGCACTGTTAGCCATTCCGACCGCAGCAACAATTCTTCTCATACTTCGTGAAGTATGGGTTCCTAGACAAGATAAACGCTAGGGAGTATAGAAATCAGGTAGTGGGTAACTATCTGGGCTAGTGACTTTCACTATTTCATCAAGCACCCTTTTAGTTGCACTCTCCCCAACCCAGAGATGTTTAGCATCCAACACATTGATAAGTTCGATTGACTTTATAACTAGAAATCTGGTTGCAGCCTCGTCTGGCTTTAGATAGTCATCCAATTCTGGAATTAGTGCGATAAGACTTTTATCTGTCAGATTCCATCTTTCAAGCTCATCAACACTGGTTCGGTGCAATGGTGGTGAAAGCAGAATTGCACCCAACACATCTAGATCAGGCCCATACTTGAGAGCTAGCTCAGTACCAAAGGACCAGCCAACGAGCCAAATGTTTGGAAGTTTCTCTGAATGTGCATAGGCGACTGCTGCTTCAACATCCAGTCTTTCTAAGACACCACCATCAAATACACCTTCACTAGTGCCATGTGGTGAAGTGGTGCCACGAGTGTTGAAGCGAAGAATAGCCAGATCTGCTAAGGCAGGCAGTCGGTTAGCTGCTTTTCTGTAGATGTGTGAGTCCATAAATCCACCAGCTGTCGGTAGTGGATGCAGCATGACTAATGTGGCAACCGGAGTTTTATCGAATGGTAATGCTAGTTCACCGATCAGAGTGAGATTGTCTGAAGTCTTTAATTCAAGCGGAATTCTTTTGGAAGGTAACTCTATTGAGGAACGGATTTCTATTTGATTCAAAACAATCGACCTTGAAACTTTTTCCAACACTGGTCATGAAAGTGACGTCGTTTCTCAGGTCCATAGGCACTCTCCCAGGCCACAATGTGAGAAATTCCAGTGCCAAAGCTTAGTGAGCAGAAAGGGCAAATCCACTTCTTAGATTCTTCTGCATTGTTGCCAGAGGTTGTCTGCACATAAAACTCAACACCATTTTTGATAACAGTGGTTTTGATGCCATCTCTTAGTCGAATAATGTCCATAGGTTCATCGTCATCATTGTTTCTTTGGAACCCTTTAGGTTTGTTGTTTCTACCCACGGTTTAGTACCAGTTGAACTTATTCGAATGAGCCATCGCTCCACAGGGAGCACCGTAACGACTCTTGATGTAACTAACTCCCCAACGAACCTGAGTCTGCGGGTTAGTGGCCCAGTCAGCACCCATCTCTGCCATCTTGCGACCAGGCAGTGACTGAGGGATTCCATATGCTCCAGAAGATTTGTTCATGGCGTTCCATTTCCAGTTGGATTCTCTCTCCCAAAGAGCCACTAGACAGGAATACTGATCTCTTCCCCAATTGTTTGATTCCACTAAGCCGTAGGCAAACTCTTTGATTGTGCCAACCTCTGGTTCAGCTGCATTGGCTACATAAATAGCTGCTGCTTCATCGCCGGTGACAATAGCCCAGCCACCGCGTTCAAAACTAATCTTCTGTTGGGTAACCAAGCCATAGATTTGGTCAGCTTCACCTGTGTTTGAGTAGCTTGAGTTAAAGGCATATGCAGAATTCAGTGCACCGCCGTAAGGGTCTATAACTGTGACCATGGCATAACTTGCAATGCAAGTGATAGCTAGAAGGTTGGCTGTTGCTAGCTTGACCTTGCGACCTAATTGCAGGCTCTCTAGAGCAGGTGAGAGTCGTTTACCAAACATGCGCTGAGTAATGCGTTTTCCTAGAGTTGGTCTAACCAGCTCGTATCTACCCATTTGTTCACCGCCTTAGTATCAACTACCAAGTTTACCCGAAGGTGGCCTTGAAGCCTAGAGGTAGTGTTTAGCCTTTAGGAATCAACTGATTGGGGCAACTCTTGAGAACTCTAGCCATAGCGTCTCGTTCAGCTTTAGTCACCCAGAGCTTGTATTTATGTTTAACAGCAATCTGCCTTGACACATATGAACAGCGATAACCCTTGTTTGCCGGTAGCCAGCTAGCTGCATCGCTGTCGCTTTTTTGCATGTTAGCCGGCCCGTCAACAGCCAAAAGGTTTAGAGGGTCGTTATAGAAGGCATAGCGTTTGGAATACGAGAGCTGTTGCGCCCCCTTTTGCCAGGCATCACTGACAGCCACAACGTGATCTATTTGCACCGCACTTGATGTTTTAACACCTCTAACGAAATAGATCTTCCTAGCCGTGTATGGGTCATTCAAGATACCGGTGGCAACTGTGCATCTAGGTGAATCACGCCAGGTAATGGATTTGAGGTCTCTTCTAAGAATGAAGTTTCTAGCATCGCACTCACCGATGTCTCCCCAGCCATCACTAAACAGTTCTCTGTCGTAACCTGTTTTTGGAGCTCTGCCTTTGATAGCTAACTTAGCTAGCACCGAGGTGGCTTTGGTTCCCGAAGCTGCGATAGCGGGTGTTGCCTGAGATTGAGGAAGAATAAGTCCAGTAAGTACAGCTAAAGCGACTGAACTAGCGACTAACTTTTTGAATGGCTTGTTCACGTTGAATTGATTCAACGACTTTCTCGAGGAAAGCGTCAACTTGATATTCTGCATAACCGCCTCTTTTGGACTTGAATGTTGCGATGCGAACTTCCTTCACATTCAATCCTGCCTTAGTTTCAATATTTTTCCCCAGTTGAGAACAAAATTTATCTACTTGTTTGACACTATAGCCTCGGTTGGGCCAGGCTCTGCGAGTGAATCTTCTTCTTCTTGACCGACTACATCTAGTCAGAAGCATTTCTTTGAGTTGAGCCAAATCTTCGGAGTATTCAAAGTAACCACTCTTTAGAAGTTCTTGATCACATTCATGAGCTGCGAATACGTCCTCCAACTTCTCCAAAGCCGCATCAACTACAGAGATTGAGTAGCCGTTTTTCTCGAGCTCAAAACGAACTGTTCTCACATCGATGGATGTAAGTAATGATTTTGATCTGTCGGTGTATTGCTCACGAGCAAGCTTGAGAAACTCATCAACTTGGCTAATCTTGTAGCCACGTTTTCGCTTGCCTGACCGGCTAAATTCGTAACTCACGTGTCTATTCTCTCAGTTCCTCTAGAGGAATCGAACACTTAGAGCCATCAACAGATATGAGCTAAGCGCTGCTGGAAGCATAGAGTCAAGGCGATCCATCATGCCACCGTGACCTGGAATAAGTGAAGACATATCCTTGACTCCAAGGTCACGCTTAATCAGTGACTCTGCAAAGTCTCCCAGAACTGCTGACATCAGAATCACTCCAGCATAAATAACTCCAAGCCACCAAGGTAACTGCAAGAGCCATACCGTCTGCAGAATTGAACTAGCCAGGCCAAATAGTGCTGAGATAAAGAAACCTTCCCAACTCTTTTTTGGGCTAACTTTAGGAAGCATCGGGTGCTTGCCCAATTTCCTACCAAACAGATAGGCACTGCTGTCAACAACAATGACTGTAGTAACAAAGGTAATAATCCAATATTTACCCTCAACAAAACCATCATGGGCAGGCTCTCTAAACAACAGCGCTGCAAAGCTCATAGTCAAAGGAAGATAAATCACCACAAAGGCTGAAGCAGAGAAATCTCTAAAAGCTTCGGCAAAGGTTCGCTTCAGTGTGCCACGTTTGATTAGAAGCTCAACGCTTCGCCAAAGAACTAGTGCGCCAACAATGGCTAGCACACCCATCCACTGAGCTCGTTCTCCACCCCAGTAGGTAAGCGGGATAACAATTAGCGAGCCGATAGTCACAGGGATTCTTGGCACATGCCAATTCTTTTGTCTAAGTGCTGTTGAAAGCTCCCAGCAACCAATGGCAATAGCAGTTGCGATAAAGAAAATGAATAGCTCTTTGACAACCAGAACAGATGCTAGAAACGCAAAGGAAAGTAGCAGTCCAAAAATAATTGATTTGGAAAGTGATCTGCCGCCTTTGGCTTCTACGTTGCTCAACTAAACCTCGAGTAGTTCTACTTCTTTACGCTTTAGAGCCTCGTCAATGTTGTCAACGTTGGTCTTAGTTAGCGCTTCAAGTTCTTTTTCAGCACGGGATAAATCGTCGTCACCGGCAAGGCCATCTTTCTTCAAAGCATCAAGATCATCTTTAGCCTTACGTCTGATGTTTCTAACCGCTACTCTGTGATCTTCAGCCTTGGTCTTGACAACCTTGACGTATTCCTTGCGACGCTCTTCAGTTAGGTCAGGCAGAGTTACACGAACAAGTGTTCCATCATTAGTTGGGTTCGCACCTAGGTTAGGCATATCTCTAATTGCCTTCTCAATTGCCGCAAGAGCACCCTTGTCATAAGGAGTAACGACGATAGTTCTAGCCTCTGGGTTAGCAATAGAACCAAGAGCAGAAAGTGCAGTTGGTGTGCCATAGTAATCGACCATTAGCTTTTGGAAGAGCGCAGGGTTTGCTCGACCAGTTCTAATAGTTGCAAAGTCTTCTTTAGCTGACTCGACGGCTTTACCCATCTTCTCGCCAGCGGTAGCTAAAATCTCGTTGATCATGTTTCTCCTTATTTGTATTTCTTGAAAAGACTACGCTCTTACGCGAGTTCCAATGTTTTTACCTAACAGAGCCTTGGTGATGTTACCTTCTGGCTGCATACCAAAGACCACCATAGGCATGTTGTTATCCATGCAAAGGCTAAATGCTGTTGAGTCAACAACCTTTAGCTTCTTGATTAGAGCTTCCTGGTAGGTAAGTTCATCAATCTTCTTAGCCTTAGGGTCCTTCTTAGGATCTGCTGAGTAAACTCCATCAACACCGTTTTTGGCTACAAGAACTTCAGAGGCATGAATTTCTAGTGCTCTTTGAGCTGCCACAGTGTCAGTTGAGAAGTAAGGAAGACCAGCTCCTGCACCGAAAATAACTACACGACCCTTTTCCATGTGTCTGATAGCGCGAAGAGGAATGTAAGGCTCGGTAACCTGAGCCATTGAGATAGCTGATTGAACTCTTGTGTCACAGCCCTCTTGCTCTAGAAAGTCCTGCAATGCAAGAGCATTCATGACTGTTCCCAACATACCCATGTAGTCAGCACGAGATCTGTCCATACCTCGTTGGCTTAGTTCAGCTCCTCTGAAGAAGTTACCACCACCAACAACAATTGCAATTTCAACCTTCTTAGCAGCATCAGCAATCTCTTTAGCAATAGCAGCGACAACATCTGGGTTCACCCCAAGACTGCCAGCCCCAAAGGCTTCTCCGGATAACTTCAACAAAACGCGACGTGGGGTTGATGGCATGTTAATCCCTCTCAAAGACTTATTTACCTATAGTTTAGGCCAGCAAAGGAAAAGGCTCGGTCTTTAGAGACCGAGCCAATTCATTTTGAAGCTATTTACTTATGCGCCTACGCGGTAACGTACGAAAGCAGAGACGGTTAGACCGTGCTGCTCTAACACCTTGGCAACGCTTAGTTTGTTGTCCTTTGCAAAGTCCTGCTCCAATAGACAGTTTTCCTTGAAGAATCCTTTTACGCGTCCTTCAACGATCTTCTCGAGTGCAGCTTCTGGCTTGCCTTCGTTACGAGCAGTCTCTGTTGCAATGCGACGCTCGGTGTCCACGATGTCCTGAGGAACATCTTCCATGGTTAGGTATGTTGGGCTAAAAGCGGCAATGTGAACTGCAACATCGTGAGCTGTTTCAACATCTGCACCTTTGAACGCAACTAGAACACCAACCTGTGGCGGTAGGTCCTTTGAGGTGCGGTGTAGGTACGCGTCGATGTTGTCATCTGCAACAACTGATAGACGTCGAAGTTCAACCTTCTCGCCCATGATTGCGGCTTCATCAGTGATTGAATCGCCAACGGTTCTGCCAGCTAGTGGAGCAGCTAGAGCTGCTTCAACAGTGTCAGCACCAGCTGCTGCGATAGCATCAGCAATTGTTTCACCAAGAGCTACGAATTTGTCTGCTTTAGCAACAAAGTCAGTCTCACAAGCTAACTCGATTAGGTATCCTTTGCCTGAAGCAACACGAGCAAGAACGATTCCGTTACTTGTGGTTCTTCCTTCACGCTTGGTAACACCCTTTAGGCCTTTTAGGCGAAGGAATTCCATCGCCTTATCGATGTTGCCATCAGCCTCATCAAGGGCACCCTTGCAGTCCATCATTCCAGCGCCTGAGCGATCGCGCAGAGTCTTCACATCTGCTGCTGTGTAATTAGCCATGATTATTCAGCTTCCTTTGTAGTTTCGGTAGTTTCAACAACTTCAGCAGGAGTCTCTACAACTTCTGCAACTGCTTCAGCTTCCTTAGTGGTTTCGGTAGTCTCGGTTGCTGCAGCAGGCTCTTCAATTACGATAGCTGAACCTACTGGAACTTCAAGAACTTCTTCTTTTGCAACGTACTCAGCAACAGGAGCAGCATCAAGTAGGACCTGCTCCCAGTCAGCTAGAGGCTGTGCAGCTTCTGGCTTTGAGTGACGCTCTTTTAGACCTTCAGCAACTGCATCTGCGATAACACGAGTAAGCAGGTGAACTGAACGAATTGCATCGTCGTTACCTGGAATACCAATAGTTACATCATCAGGGTCACAGTTGGTGTCTAGGATTCCAATTACTGGAATACCAAGCTTCTTCGCTTCGGTGATTGCTAGGTGCTCCTTGATTGTGTCAACAACCCAGATAGCTGATGGAACCTTAGTCAGTGTACGAACACCACCAAGAGTCTTTTCTAGCTTTACCTTTTCACGGCTAAGAATCAAAAGTTCTTTCTTTGTGTATCCGCTGGTCTTCTTGTCGGTGAAGTCCATGACTTCAAGTTCCTTTAGACGTGCAAGACGCTTAGAGACCGTCTGGAAGTTGGTCAATAGACCACCCAACCAGCGCTCATTGATGTAAGGCATGTTCACACGCTGTGCTTCAGTAGCAATAGCTTCCTGAGCTTGCTTCTTAGTTCCAACGAACATGATTGAACCGCCAGAGGCAACTAGATCCTTGGTGAATTCATATGCCTTGTCGATGTGTGTCAGAGACTTAGCTAAGTCAATGATGTAAATGCCAGAACGGTCAGTTAAGATAAATCTCTTCATCTTAGGGTTCCAGCGTCTGGTCTGATGACCAAAGTGAACACCGCTGTCTAGCAGCTGGCGAACGGTTAC
>CANKLZ010000008.1 GCA_947483795.1 Micrococcales bacterium
AGCTGCACGCATGCGCTGACCATCTAGCATTCCTAGGCGGTCGCCTGGATCATCTAGGAAGCCTAGTTCTTGCATTAGACGCTCTGCGTATAGAGCCCAACCCTCACCGTGGCCTGAAGACCATGAAGCTAGTCGACGCCATGAGTTCAACTCAGCCTTGTTGTATACCTTCTGAGCAATCTGTAGGTGGTGACCTGGCACACCCTCATGGTAAACAGTTGTTGTTTCTCTCCAAGTGTCAAACTCGGTAACCCCTACTGGAACTGACCACCACATTCTTCCCGGTCTTGAGAAGTCATCGGTAGGAGAGGTGTAGTAGATACCACCGTGCTGAGTTGGAGCAATCATGCACTCTAACTTTCTTAGTGGCTCTGCGATGTCAAAGTGTGTGCCACTTAGTTTCTCGATAGCAGCATCTGAAAGTTTCTGCATCCAAGCCTGAAGTTCAGCTGTTCCGTGAAGCTTACGTGATGGGTCATTGTCTAGAACTTCGATGGCTTCGTGAACAGTCGCGCCAGGCTTGATTTCGTTAGCAACAGCGTTTTGCTCTGCAACTACGCGAGCAAGTTCTTCTTTACCCCACTCGTAAGTTTCATCAAGGTCAACCTTCTTACCTAGGAATCTTCTGCTTAGAAGTGAATAACGTTCACGACCGATGGCATCTTCAGTGTTACCTGCTGAAAGTAGTTCGTTCTTGAAGAAGTCAACTAGCTTTGCATATCCCGCAGTTGCCTCTTCAGCAGAAGATGCAAGTTCAGCCTTTAGAGATGCTGGTAGATCACCGTTTTCAGGCTTTGCGTTCTTTGCAAATTTTCTGAAGAAACCATCTTCGGTAAGTAGCTGTTCTGCCTGAGTGATTGCGAGGACAACCTGACGAATAGCAGGAGTGTCTTTAGCTTCAATACCTTCGCGAAGAGTTGCGATGTATCCGTCAACTGCACCATCAACAGCTTTCATACGCTTAGAGATGTTTGACCAGTTCTCTTCAGTAGCAGTTGGGGTTAGGTCAAAGATATCTCTAATTCCCTGAGCGTTAGATGCAATTGGGTTTAGAGCTCTGTGACCGAGCCCCGAGTCATAAATCTCACCACTTAGTTTTAGTGTTGAGGTCATTGCTAGCTTGGTAACTTTGTCCACATCGTCGCGAACTTCAGTTGCCTCAACTTTGGCAAGCATTTCTTTTTCAAGTTTGTTGTGATGCGCAGCAGCTTCAGGGCTGGTGTCTTCTAGTCTGTCTTCGCCAACTTTGAAACCTGCGTAGGTAGCAAATTTTGGGCTTAGATCAACAAGGGTTTTTACCCAGTCTTCAGCAAGAAGGTCTAGTTTGGATGGTTCACGGGACATCTTGGTACCTTTCGGGTATGCGAAATTGCTAAGGCTAAATCTAGTGCTGTTTATAGGTGCTTATTCAAGTCCAGGGCGATATTGGGCTCGCCACTGGCCAAAGCCAGGGGTTAGGTCGTTTCTAAAGATTGATGTGTTTCTATTCCAAGAAGAAGCAGGCTTCTTAGCCAATTTCTTACCTTCGGTAACTTGCTCTGCGTGAGCTGCCTCCAAGATGGCTACAACAGCAGCCAATTCTTCAGAGCTTGGGTTACCTGAAATAACCTTCAGCGCTTCACCTATAGGTTCTGGGTTCATCACAGTGGGATGTTTCCATGCTTCTTCGGAGGAGTGGTTGCACGCTTGGTCTTTAGTGCAGCTAGAGCCTTTATTACACTGATGCGAGTAGCAGCAGGTTCAATGATTTTATCTAGCTCACCACGCTCAGCGGCCAAGTATGGGCTTGCGACGTTATAGGTGTATTCGGCAGCTAGTTGCGCTCTTACCTTCTTGACGTCTTCACCAGCTTCTTCAGCAGCCTTGATCTTGTCTCTAAACAAGATGTTCACAGCACCCTGTCCACCCATAACGGCAATCTCAGCTGTTGGCCATGCAAGGTTGATATCGGCACCTAGTTGCTTAGAGCCCATAACGATGTATGCGCCTCCATAAGCCTTACGTGTGATGACTGTAACTAGAGGAACAGTTGCTTCTGCGTATGCATAAAGCAACTTGGCTCCACGTCTAATAACTCCAGCCCATTCCTGATCTGCACCAGGCAGATATCCTGGAACGTCAACAAGAGTTAGCACTGGAATCGAGAAAGCGTCTGCGAATCTAACAAAGCGTGCAGCTTTCTCAGCGGCATCAATGTTTAAAGTTCCAGCAAGAGCACTTGGCTGGTTAGCCACGATTGCAATTGACTGACCTGCAACTCGAGCAAAACCAATCAGGATATTAGGAGCGAATAGTGGCTGCACTTCTAAGAACTGGTTGTCATCAACAATTGATTCAATGACTTTGATCATTGAATAAGGCTGGTTAGGGGAATCGGGAATGATGGTGTTTAGTTCCCGGTCAGCATCTGTGATCTCTAGTGCTTCTTCGCTCTCGTAGTGAACAGGTTCACTTAGGTTGTTCTCTGGTAAGAAGCTAAGCAAGGTTCTTGCATAATCTAAAGCATCATCTTCATCGCTAGCTAGATAGTGAGCAACACCGGAGGTCTTGTTGTGAGCAAGAGCTCCACCAAGTTCTTCCATCTCTACTACTTCACCGGTAACAGTTTTGATTACATCAGGACCAGTTACGAACATGTTTGAGGTCTTATCAACCATGATGACAAAGTCAGTTAGAGCAGGACCATAAACAGCGCCACCGGCAGCAGGGCCCATGATGATAGAAATTTGTGGGATAACTCCAGATGCCATGGTGTGACGCTTGAAGATTTCACCGTACTTACCTAAAGCAATAACACCCTCTTGAATACGAGCACCACCTGAATCAAGGATTCCGATTAGTGGAACACCGGTAGCGATAGCCAGATCCATGATCTTGATGATTTTGTTCCCAGCAGCCTCACCAAGGGAACCACCAAAGATAGTGAAGTCCTGAGAGAACAGGGCTACCTGACGGCCACCGATAGTTCCGATACCTGTTACTACTGAGTCGCCATAAGGGCGGTTCTTGTCCATACCGAATGCAGTTGAGCGGTGTCTCACAAACTCATCCATCTCAACAAATGAACCAGGGTCAAGTAATAGCTCAATACGCTCACGAGCGGTCTTCTTACCCTTAGCGTGCTGTTTAGCAATCGCTGCCTCACCACTGGCATAGACAGCCTCGTGGTAGCGGTTACGTAGGTCTTCGATCTTGCCTGCAGTAGTTGATAGGTCAGGCGTATTCTTATCGGTCAAAGCTTTTCTCCAATTAAGGTAGGGCAGGTTCTCTTAGCTCAAAAGCAACTCTATCCAAGAGGTGTCGGTTGGAGGGTCTAACCTTGTGGCTATGGAACTAAAACTGAGTAGCGAATTTGCCTCGAGAATTGAGTATTTACCTGAAACAGGCTCAACAAACACTGATTTACTGGCCTTTGCAGTAACAGCACCCCAACTATGGACTGATTTCTCAGTTCTGGTTACGGATAACCAAATTGCCGGCCGTGGCCGATTAGATCGAGAGTGGATGGCTAAGCCAGGTGCTGGGCTAGCCGTGTCAGTTCTTCTGAGACCTACCAAGTTTGGAATCGAAAGTTTCGGTTGGCTCCCACTGCTTGCCGGTTTAGCAATGAAAAACGCGGTAGCAAGCCTTATCGAATCTGCACCAGTTAGTTTGAAGTGGCCAAACGATGTGTTGGTTGCTGGCGAAAAGATCTCTGGCTTGCTGGCTGAAGTTTTGCCTTCAGGCGATGGGGTGGTTATCGGAGCAGGTCTAAACCTCACACAAGGTAAAGAGGAACTCCCTATACCTACTGCAACCTCGTTGAAGTTGCATGGAGTTACCAACTTTGAGCTAGATGATGTCTTGGTTAGGTACCTAGCTTCTTTTAGAAGGCTCTATGAAGAGTTCACTGATGCCTCAGGCGATGCTGAACTCTCAGGAGTACGTAATTCAGTCCAGGAGGCCTGTTCGTCCATTGGGTCAAACGTAAAAGTGATTCTGCCTGACGGCACAGAATTTTCAGGTAAAGGCGTTGGCTTAGATAGCACCGGTCGGCTTTTGGTTGCAATGAGTGATCCTCTAGAGATTCGTGCCGTTGCAGCAGGAGACATTCAACACTTGCGACAATAGTCAGGTGTCCAGTTCTCAATCATCCTTCGAAGAGCAAAGCTTTGTTCTAATGAGAAGACATGGCTCAGCACTGACTTTGCCGATTGTAATGCTTTTCCTTGATGCCGCAATGTTTTTCTTTATTGATTGGCGTTTGACTGAAACTTGGCAACATCAAGCCTTTCTAGCCGTGGTGCTATTAGTTGGCTTATTTTTTTGGTTTATTCCTTCGCTCAAGTTCTTTACCAATCGGTATGAACTAACCAGCACGAGAGCGGTTGTTCACTCAGGCCTGTTCGGCACAAAAACAGATGAGGTGCCTTGGGGTGAGATAACTGGTGTGAGCATTTCAAGAGGAGTAACCGGTTGGCTTCAAGGAGCTGGAGATGTTCAACTGCACAGAGAGTTCGGTCAGGATCTTGTGTTGAAGAGAGTTCCTCGGGCTAAGAAACTTAGCAAAGAGTTGGAGCAGTTTCTCGGGAAAAGGGCCCGAACCTCTGGAGTGAGAAAATAAGTCGTGACTAAATCCATTGGAGTAATAGGAGGCGGGCAGCTAGCTCGCATGATGATTGCACCTGCGCAGGTCATGGGAATATCAATAAAGGTCTTGGCTGAATCAGAAGATAGCCCAGCTAGTTTGGCAGCAACTCAGGTTGGCGATTACAAAGACGTAGCAACTGTTAGAGCATTCGCATCAACGGTTGATGTGATTACCTTCGATCATGAACATGTTCCGCTTGATGTTTTAGAAACTTTAGAAGCTGAAGGTTATGAATTTCAGCCCTCTTCTAAGGCATTACGTTTTGCTCAGAACAAATTGGATATGAGATCCGCTCTAACTGAACTCGGTGTGCCTTGCCCTAAGTGGGCCAAGGTTCAATCAAGCGAAGAACTTGATGAGTTCATCAATTCCAGCGGGTCAGTGGCAATTCTAAAAACACCGACCGGTGGCTATGACGGCAAAGGCGTTCGGGTTGTTAGATCAAGTGCTGACGCTCTTGATTGGCTTGCAAAGCGAGAACCTTTGCTAGTTGAAGAAAAAGTGGATTTTGTTAGAGAGCTTGCTCAACTGTCGGCAAGGAATAAATCTGGCAGTTGGTCTAGCTGGACTCTTGTTGAAACAATACAAAAAGACGGGGTTTGTGCCGAGGTGCATTCACCTGCTACGAGCTCAAATGGAGAGCTTGCTGCTCAGATTGCTAAGACCATTGCCGAAGGTCTGAATGTAACTGGAGTGTTGGCTGTTGAACTATTTGAGACAGCAGATGGTCGGTTATTGGTAAATGAGTTGGCCATGCGGCCACACAACTCAGGGCACTTCAGTATTGAGGGGTCTAAGACTAGCCAGTTTGAACAGCACCTGAGAGCAGCTCTAGATATGCCGCTAGGCGACACAGCTGCAACTAAGCCATTTGCTGTGATGCTAAATGTCTTGGGGCAAAACGATACCAATACCTTTGGTTTAGTTGATCGCATGGTTGATGGAGCAAGTATTCATGTGTATGGGAAGTCTGCTCGAGTGGGCAGAAAGATGGGTCACATCACTGCGTTGTCGGACGAATCTCTTGAGGATGCTCGTCAGATTGCTTTGAAGGTCTGGGAAGGGCTGCAAGCCTAACCAGTTTTTGCAGTTCTCGAATCTAAAATCAATCTGAAGAAGTCTTTTGCCTTGAGGGCACTATCGAACTAGGAGAAACCCATGGGTCAAGCACTTGTTGGTGTTGTTATGGGTTCAGATAGTGACTGGGCGGTCATGAGTGATGCAGCTCAAGCTCTCAAAGAATTCGGTATCGAATATGAAGTTGAGGTCCTTTCTGCTCATCGCACACCCGACCTGATGATGGAGTGGGGCAAGGCAGCAGCTGGTCGTGGCATTAAGGTGATTATTGCCGGTGCTGGAGGAGCAGCTCACCTACCTGGCATGATTGCCTCGGTCACAACTCTTCCGGTAGTTGGTGTTCCAGTGAAGCTCAAGAGTCTTGATGGTATGGATTCCCTGTTGTCTATAGTGCAAATGCCAGCCGGTATTCCAGTAGCTACTGTTTCTATTGACGGGGCACGAAACGCAGGTATTCTTGCGGCTCGCATCATCGGGGCATTTGATCCAAAAATATCTAAGGCACTTGAAGCATTTAGCGTTGATTTGGCTGACCAGGTTGCTACTAAGAACAAGAACCTAAAATCCAAGTTATGAGTTCACTAAAAAACTCTCGCGAAACAAATACCCCATTTCGCAATGTCGAGCGTGCTGATTCAAGACAGTTAGTTAAGCGAGCTTGGTGGATTATTGCCTTGAATCTATTTGTGCCAGGGTCTGTTCAGATAGTTGCCGGTAACAAAAAGTTTGGTCGCTTGGGAATTATATTTACTTTTGGTTTCTGGCTTTTCTTAGCAAGCGCAGCGTTGTTTGCCTTGGTTTCCAAAGTCGCACTTTTCACATTAGTAACCTCACCGATGTTCGCCACTCCAATTGGAATTGGATTTGTGGTTTATGCAGCTCTAATTGTTTTATCCACTCTGGATGCTTTGCGTTTGATGTATTTGCATCGAATCACTTCAAGGACTAAAGCTTTGCTTCTAGTGTTGGTGCTTCTAACCGGAACCTTCAATGGATATGTTGCCGGAACTATTGGTTCAACAGCCTTGACGGCATCAGAGTTTACTTCTGCTGTTTTCAAGAACTCTGGATCATTAGAGCAAACCGATGGAAGATACAACATTCTGCTTTTAGGAGTCGACTCTGGTGCGAATCGTCTTGGCCTCAGACCAGACAGTATTTCGATTATCAGTATTAGCGCTGAAACTGGGGTCGCGGTAAATATCGGATTGCCAAGAAACTTGACTAACATTCGTTTCAAAGAAGGCACTCCTATTAGAAGTGTTTACCCTTATGGCTTCAATAACAACTGTGGCGGTCAATGCTTCTTGAATGCCATTTACAAAGTAACCATGGATAACCACAAAGATTTATATCCAGGCATGGCCAAGAAAAGCACAACAGCTGGCATCGAGGCAACCAAGTCCGCAGTTGAATGGGTCACGGGGTTGAAAATACATGCCTATGTTTTGATCAACATGAAATCTTTTGTTGACCTCGTTGATGCTCTTGGTGGTATCACGGTCAATGTCAAGAAGGCATTGCCTATTGGCGGTCAGAAAGACTGCTATCCAGCAGATAACGAACGTGGTTCATACTGTCCTGATGCTATGGGTTGGATTGAAAAAGGCAAGCAGCACATGGATGGACGAACAGCACTTTGGTATGCAAGATCTAGACACAATACCGATGACTATGACCGGATGAAACGTCAAAGAGAAGTTGAAAAGATAGTCCTCAAGAAAATTGATTTACAGACATTGCTTTTCAGGCTGAGCTCAGTAGCTGGCGCTGGAGCAAAACTTATCAAGACAGATATTCCAGGTAGTGCACTACCAACCATCATGGATTTAGCTCTCAAAGCCAAATCTTCAGGACTTAAAAATCTTCAGCTTTCTTATCCGACTATTCAGGCTGATAATCCTGATTTTCGGTTGATGAGACAGCTAATTGCTCAGAAAAACAAGAAGTACAAATAGCTTTCTCCCAGTTTCGTAGAAGAGATTTAACAGGTCCAAAAGTTAGTCTTGGTTAATGAAAAACCTTCGAATACTAGCCATAGCTGCCCTACTGGTGGCTTCTGTTACTGGATGTTCAGTTCTCTATCCAAACTGGGGTAAACCTACCGATAAACCAACCCCAACCGCTACTGATACTGAAACTCCAACTCCTACCCCCACGCCTACTGATACTCCAGACCCCTCTAAGGGACCTGCCAGCGTTGAGATCATGGATGCTTACGTTGATAGCCAAAACGGAGTCCTTCAGATTGTTGCTCAAATAACGAACTTCAGTGAAGATGGCGGGACGTGCACAGCCACCTTCACCGGTGGAAACAAGAGCGAGTCTGTGACTGTGAATGCTGAATCAAATGCGGCCAACACTCAGTGCCGAATGATGGAACTACCGTTGGGAGTTCTTGCTCAGGGCACAGGAACTGTGAAGGTCAAATACGATTCAACCGCTCGTGCCGGTACCTCAGCCGAAACCACGGTAACTATTCCGTGATCTATACACGGTTGACCAAATCTATAGTCGCACTGCTTGTAGCATTGCTAACGTCATTTGGGCTAACCGCGATAAACCCGGCTATTGCTTTGGATGGAAAAAACTTTGATCCAGGTCTAATCATCAGCGATAGCGTGTTCTTCGATTTTGGCACAATGACTGCTGAAGAGATTCAAAGGTTTTTAGACTCTCAAGTGCCAGTTTGCGGATCTGGGCCTACGGGAATGCCATGTCTCAAGAACTACAAGTCAGACACCCCCGAGAAGGCAGCTGATGTTGGTAAGTGTGCTTACATGCCAGCTCAGAAAAACATTTCAGCTGCCCAGATTATTTACAACATCGCTAGAGCTTGTGGAATCAACCCGAGAGTCTTGCTGGTTACTTTGCAAAAAGAGCAGGGACTAGTTCAAGCCAGAATTCCTTCTCCATATATGTATCGAGCGGCCATGGGTTACGGCTGTCCGGATAGCGACCCAGGTATTTGTGGCAAAGTTTGGACAGGACTTTTCAATCAGCTTTACAAAGCAGCTGGTCAGTTCCAGTGGTACGGAGATCCGAACGGTTCATTTACTTATCTTCGACCTGGAAGACCAGTTTCAATTTCCTACCACCCTACAGCTTCAAGAAACTGTGGCAAGCAAACTTTCACACTAAAGAGTCAAGCCACAGCAAACCTTTATTACTACACTCCGTTTGTGCCTAACACCGCTTCACTCTCAAACTTGAGAGGCACTGGAGACACCTGTTCTTCATATGGAAATAGAAACTTCTGGAGATTCTATTGGGACTGGTTTGGTAGTCCAATCGGGGGAGGTTTCTTACTCAAGAGCGCGACTAGTGACCCATACTTTGTTTCTAATGACATCAAGTATCCACTTTCTGATCCTGATCTAGTAAAAGAGCTGGGCCCTCTAGGTCCGCTTGGTGAGATCT
The DNA here is from genome assembly GCA_947483795.1 of Micrococcales bacterium. Classification (GTDB taxonomy): domain Bacteria; phylum Actinomycetota; class Actinomycetes; order Actinomycetales; family Microbacteriaceae; genus Rhodoluna. The sequence continues at coordinate 9,128 of CANKLZ010000008.1, forward strand.
CTAAAGAGTATTTGGATTCTTTCAAGACCGGGATCCCCTTAACTAGAATCATCAAGACCGCTCCGGTAAACAACGTAAGCGTCTACTACTTCATAAGTGGTGGCAAGAAGTATCTAATTGCCAACTGTGAGCAGGCAACGAATCTTGGGCTTGATTGCCAAGCCGCCGTTCAACTGACTCAGGTGCAGCTAGATGCATTGCCAACAGGACAGTTTAGAGCAGACATAACCGGTGTAGTTAAGAGCGATCCAGCTGCTCCAACATTGCCATCTTATTTTCTAGCTAGCGCAACCAAGAAGTATCCGGTTGATTGCGCTAAGTCACACCTACTAGGTTTCAACTGCACAACGGCCAAGACACTAAATACAGCTGAGCTAGATGCATTACCAACAGTTCGGTTATCCGCTGCAGCTCTGGGAATCTCATCAATGGTGAACCTTGCTGATGGCTCGAGGGTCTACATAAAGGCAGGGCAAAAGAGAGAAGTTTTAGATGATGCATCTCTTACTGCTGAGGGAGTTGGAGCAACTGCTCCTTCTCCTCTTTCGCTAAAAGACTTTGAGTATCTGCCATGGGGATTGCCTATTGCTATCGATGGAAGTCTCTTTGCTAACAAAGACCTTAAGCGCGATGCGGTGCTTGTTGGTGGAGAGCTCTACGACATTGATGCTGAGACTAGAAAAGACATTGATTTCACCAAACTGTTTAGATTAAGCACAGGAACTTTAAGCACTCAGGGCATGAGTCAAATGCCCCAAGCTAAGCCTCTAACTAGTTTGGTTGTTGACCAAAGTAGTCAAACTTGGCTACTCAACAAGGATGGAAAAACAAAGGTTGAGAGCACATCAGATTGGGTAAAGAGTGCCTCTTCAATATCTAATGCCTTAGCGGATAAGTTCCCAACGACTGAGAAAGTAATAACTGGAGCTAACTATATAAAGGCCGATACTCAAGGGACTACTTTCCTCTTGAAGGACGGAGTAATCCGAGCAACATTCAATGCCGCAGACAGAGTTGTATTTGCAGATGGACTATCTTCAACAGATGTAATTCCAGTGAGTGTCTCGGGGATGAGTTTTGTCCCCAAGAGTGTGATGGTTTTGCCAACCGGTTTAGTTGTCAAGAGTAAGAAAACTGGAGTGACTGGAATAATTGACTCAGCAGGGTCCATGATTACCTTCAGTGATAAATCGATGGTGCTAAAACTTGCTGAACCAAGACCCTTGACTACTTTGCAACTACTTGGCTATCCATCTGCTGCAACTTTTGGCCCATATAAATTGTCTTGCTCAGGTCAAATCTATGTTGTTGCAAATGGTCTGGTTCATGAAACCAAATTAGATGTTGCTAAAGAGCTACCTGGAGTTTCAACCAAGCTAAGTGATGCTAGCTGTGCACAACTTACCTTTACCGATAAGAGCTTTGGCAGATACATTGGACACCAATACATAGATCCGGTGTCTAAGAAGACAATCAAGAAAGCTTACAAAATAGTGAAAGGCAAACGCCTGCCTTTCGAGAGTTTGGCTGAATACAAGCTGGATAACCTAACTGAACCACCACTGCTCTGGGTTGATGATGCTTTCATCAAGAATCTTCCTTTAGGCAGCACTATGGTCATCAAGAAACCTAATGACACTAAGCCAGAACAAGCACCTAAACCTAAGACATACACAATTGTTTCGGGTGATACATTAACCCTGATTGCTACTAAGTTCAAAACCACAGTTGCCAAGCTTATGGAATTGAACAAGTTAGTCAACTCTGATCGAATCAGTATTGGACAGTTGCTTAAGCTTCCCTAGCGTCTACGTAGGTAAGTGATAGGACGTTTGCTTATTTGCTCTAACTGCTTACGTTTAGGTTTCTTTGAATTCTCTTCGAGCAAATCTTCTGGGTCATAAGATTTCACAGCAAACAAAATCAACATAAACATGGCTGATTGAACTAGAAGTCTAGATTCTGTTATTCCTCGAACCAGTTGGGTTACTAACAAAAGAAGTGGCCAGAGGTAGAGCGCGTTAGAGTGGTGCACCCCAAGCCGCCAAGTTTTGATAAATGTTCTAGTCAACAGGATAAGGAACAGACCCAAACCGACTGCACCCAACTGGAGGCACATCTCTAGGTAAGAGTTATGAGCTTGGAAATATTCAATACCGTTTATCACAATCAAGCCGGCGAAAGGTTCAACTCCTGGCACCCACACTCCAATAAAGCCCCAGCCCTCAAGTGGTCGATCAGATACGAGTTCGAAAACAAATCTCCAGATGTCTGTGCGGTGAGTCATATCTGGGCTCTTACCTAGAAACTCGAATACTGCTCTTCTGAAGATAAGAACAAAGAAACCGGCTGTGCCTGATATTGCCCAAGCAATTCTGTAATACCTGTGTCTGGTGTCCCTATCTTTACCTTCAGCAAGCAGTGAAACCAGACCAGCCAGCCCAACTGAAACTGAAGCAAAGACAATTCCAGCCGAACTAGAAAGAATGATTGTTACCAGGCTAAGTAGGATGCTCAGACCAGTCAGTAACTTGTTACGTTTGTTGATCGCAAACTCAACTAAGAAAGTAATCAAACCCATCAGCGCCCATGCACCCATGAAACTATTGCGCAGCAATAGGTCATCGATTGTTCTACCATCAGGAACCTGACCGATATTCCTTATTGATTGGAACAGGTTCTCATCAACTCCGAAGAGCGATGCTTGAGCTAGGGCAGCGAGAATCGAAATGAATAATTCGTAGCCGAGAGCTGCAAAGATGATGCCTCTGATTGTGTTGGCAAAGATGCTTAGAATCTGTCGCCAAGAGAACACTGCAACGAAGAACAGTGCTGAAAGAACTATTCCCACTTGGATAAGGGAACTGGAAATAGTTTGGTTTGGATAGTTAGACCATAGAACTGATCCAAACATTAGAGTGAGTAGCAGAGTTAGCTCTATCGGTATTTGACGAAATACCCGTCGCCAATCAGACTTAAGCAAGTAGAAACCAGATCCAATTAGAGCGATAACTGTCAGAAGAAACCAAGCAAGCCAAGCTGGAGTTTGATTCAAATACTCTTGAGCAAATAGGGCATCACCCAAGACGAAGAGTATGAGCGTCAAATAGCCGATGGCATAAGCCAACTTAGGTATCTGCCTAACAGTTCTGTGAGCTTTTTTGCTAGTTACTGACATTTGGTCTCAAGTCTAGGGTGGCTGATGGCTTAGGTTGTTTCCCCTTGATTAGGCTATTGGAATGCTTGTGAAATTGATGAATCAACCGATGGATTACGCTTGGGGTTCAACCGAGCTCATCCCAGACTATTTCGGGGTTGAAGCAACTGGTAAACCAATGGCAGAGATCTGGTTTGGCACCCATGATGGCTCTCCGACGGAAGTTATTGGTTCAGATAAGTCTTTGCACACAACCCTGGAAGAACAGGGCAAGTCCGGCAGGCTACCATTTTTACTAAAGATTCTTGCTGCTGGTGCGCCGCTATCTATTCAGGCACATCCAAATCCCGCTCAGGCGATTGAAGGCTTTGCTAGAGAGAATGCGGCTGGGATTCCCATATCTGCTCCTCATCGCAACTACAAAGACAGTCTGGCTAAGCCAGAACTCATCGTGGCCCTAACCCAACGATTCGATGTGCTAGTTGGATTTAGTTCGCCTTCCCTAATCAAAGAGAAGTTTGCTGAGTTACTAGAAGTGAGCTCTAGTTCTAGGTTGACTGAAGTTTTAACTAGATGGATATCATGGCTTGAGACCAATGAGGGGATACGTAAAGTCTTCCTAGACGCACTCACTTCAGCTGATTGTGATGAAAGTTTTGTATCTGATCTGATCGATGCAGCTGAGCAATGCCCAGCTCTAGTTGACCTGGTTGTTCACTTAGCTGAGCATCACGGTCAAGATAGAGGAATTGCAACTGCCTTGCTTATGAATCATATGATTCTGAAAAGGGGCGAAGGCGTATTTGTTCCAGCAGGAATGCCACACGCTTATCTATCAGGACTAGGTGTTGAGGTAATGCTTGCAAGTGACAACGTTTTACGCGGTGGGTTAACTCCTAAACATATTGATATTGAAGAACTCACTAAAGTCTTGGTTTTTGAAACAACAGATCCAGAACTTGTGAAGACAAAAACTCTTGCAGTTGGCTTTGAAAAGTTTGACATACCAACCCCGGAATTTGATTTCTACCGAGCAAGTGTTGGTTCAAGTAACCTGCTTGCAGATATCAATCTGCCGGGCGATGCAATAGTTTTATGCACCGAAGGCTCGGTTGCTCTGAGCAATAGCCAAGAAGAGCGACAGGTTCTAAATAATGGTGAAGCTGCGTTTATGGCAGGCGATGCCAGATCGTTCAGTCTTGCTGGTGCTGGAACAGTGTTTATCGCAGTTAGTTCGATGTAGCTCGATAGTGGCTTGAAACAATATCTTTAAGTGTTTGTTTAGCTGTCCAGCCCAAGGTTTCGTTGATTCGAGAAACATCAGCACTTAGAGACGCAGGGTCGCCTGGTCTTCTAGCTACTAAGTCAACGGCAAAATCTTTGCCAATGACTTTGTGTATGGTGTCAATAACTGCAAGCACAGATGAGCCTTTTCCAGTACCCACGTTGAAAATCGAGTGCTCTCTGTTGTCTTCATTCAGGTAGTCAAGAGCGGCGATGTGAGCATCGGCTAGGTCTAGAACGTGAATGTAGTCACGAACACAACTACCGTCACTGGTAGGCCAATCAGTTCCAAAAACTTGTATTGGTTGATTGTTCTTGATTGCGTTAAATGCGATAGGGATAAGGTTTGCAACAGCAGTGTCTGCAAGATCATCGAAACCAGCTCCAGCCACATTGAAGTAGCGAAGGCTAACAACCTTAAGCCCCCACGCTTTAGCAGCATCGGCCATCATCCATTCGCCAACAAGCTTGGTTTCACCGTATGGGTTGATTGGTCTGGCTAGGTAATCCTCATTGACCTGATCAACATCTGGTGAACCATAGGTTGCCGCACTAGAGGAGAAGACCATGTTCATTACTTTGGTTTCTCTCATGGCTACCAGCAGATTGGTAACAGAGTTAATGTTCTGCTGGTAGTAATACTCTGGACGGTCAACCGATTCTCCGACTGACTTACGGGCGGCTAGGTGAATAACTCCTTCGATGGAGTACTTCTTTATAGCTTCGACAACTTGGTTTGCAGCATCAGCGGAGGCTAAATCCATTTGGACTAGGGGAGTGTCTCCGAGGCGTTCTATCTTGCCGGTACTTAGATCGTCAAGGGCAATTGGTTCGTGGCCTGCAGCGATTAGCTGTCTGATGACGTGGGAGCCGATGTATCCGGCACCTCCGGTAACTAAAATCTTCATGGGTCTAGGTTATCGGCGTTTTCTGCCCTTATATCCCCGTTAATCAGCGAGAAACCGAATGTTAAGGCTTGGTAACACTTCTCGATTTGACCTATTGTCAACTTGACACCACAATACTTACAGCGTTGTAATTACAACTGTGAAATACAGCAGTAGCGCTTTGAAGCTTTGAGAGGAACCAGATGTCCGTGAACGAGAACTTTGGCCAAGTCCCTGATGACTGGTTTAAGGACCCATTCCTTCGATCAATCTTGGGCGGCGATCTAAGTGCAGATCACAACCCTTTGGCTTGGCAAAGAGACGCTCTATGTTCACAGACAGACCCGGAAGCATTCTTCCCTGAAAAAGGTGGCTCAACTAGAGATGCCAAGCGCATCTGTTCTGGTTGTGATGTTCAAAAGCAGTGCTTGGACTATGCACTTGCTAATGATGAAAGATTTGGTATCTGGGGCGGTCTAAGCGAGCGCGAACGTCGCAAGCTAAAGAAGCGCGCTTAGTCTAAGGACTGGCCACGCCATGAGTATGCGTGTGGTGGCGGTTGTTGTAAGCAATAACCAACCGCTCTATTTACAAAAAAACTTAGAGGCTCTCGAGAAGCAGAGCTTCAGGTTAGAACGCACACTAGTAGTTGACACTTCATCCTCAACTGAAACCAATTCAATTTTGGATTCATTCGTTGGTCAATCCAGCAAACATGCAGTTTTAGCAATTCAAGAAAAAGCAACTTTCGCAGAACTTTCAGCACTAGCTATCAAACAGGTTTTAGAAGGTATCGAGAACTTAGATGATGTTGCCATCTGGTTGGTTCACGATGATTCACTTCCTGAAGTCCATGCTCTAGCCGAGCTAGTTAGAGCACTAGAGCTCTCGCCACTTGTTGCAATCGCGTCCCCTAAGCAACTCGGTTTTGATAATCCCAAGATGATTGTTCAACAGGGTTTGACAGTGACAAAGTCGTTAAGGCCTTTCTCATTAGTCAATGATGAACTTGATCAGAAGCAGCATGACTGGATGAGTGATGTGCTTGCTGTGACAAGTAATGCCATGTTGATCAGAGCCAATGTCTGGGCTGATCTGGGGGGCTTCTCCTTAGTTGCACCAGAGCTAGCGGCTGACATTGATTTAGGAATAAGAACTCATCAATTAGGACTGCGAGTGGTAGTAGTGCCAACAGCAAGAGTTCGTCACGCTGAGCTTTCTTTGCAAGGGCAAAGAGGTAAGAAGTGGCTCGGCGGTTCAGTGAAGTTTGCAATGGCAAAAGCAACTAATCACCTGCGTTTAGCTCACTTTCCTCTTTTTGTATCATTCCTTTATTGGCTAACTCTTCCTTTGCTCTCGATAGTCCAAATAGCAGCATTGCTTTTGATGAAGAGACCAGATCGGATTCTGTTTACTCTTAGAGCTAACCTTTGGGCTTTCTTCACAGTTAGAGCAAGGCTTAGAGATAGGCATAGGGCTTCGCTCAAAGCTCTCAGACCCTTATTTGCAACTACAACTCAAATCAAATCGAGATCTCGTTTAGCCTTTGAGCTTGAAGAACAAAAAACTAACTTGGCAAGCTTTCAAGAAGCACCAAACACTCGATCGAACGTTCTGCAACGTAGTTTCTTAGCAAGCGGTGGACTATGGGTAATGCTTGGCTTGCTAGTTCTCTCTTTCAATTACTTTCCCCTGGGTCAATCAGCTCTTGGAGGGTTTGCTCTTCCTCTGAGCGATACCTGGTTACAACTATTTGCAAATACTGGAACAAGCTATCAGTTTGTTGGTTTAGGTATTGCAGCCCCGAGTGATCCGTTCAATTGGGTGCTCCTGCTTATCGGTTCACTTACTTTCTTCGCACCAAACCTTGCCTTGTCGGCAGTGCTGTTTGCTGCAATGCCATTGGCGTATTTTGGAGCGTGGCGATTACTTTCCACTGTCACCTTGAGAAATTCAGTGAAGATTCCGCTGGCACTAATTTATTGCTTCTGGCCGGCATTGACTATTTCCCAAGCAACGGGTAACTACCCAGCAGTTATCTTCGCGGTAACACTTCCTTGGTTGCTTTTTGCCTTAGCCAGAGCTGGAAGACTAGGCATTGCTAGCTCAATCAGATCTTCTGCTCAAGGTTGGTCTTGGATTGCTGCCAGCTCACTACTGTTTGCTGTTGCAGCAGTTAGCGCGCCGAGTGCATTGGTGTTATTGGTGACAATTGCAATTGCCTATGCGGTGTTATCCAAGGGAAGATTTGCCACAACAGCTTTCATAGTTCTACCCGCTGCTGCTTTGATTACGCCCTATCTGATTTACCAAGTGCTAATCAATAAAACTCCGGTAGCTATATTGGCTGACCCAACTATCTCGTATCAGAGTAAACAGCAGAGCGTTCTTCAAGCGCTAATGGGTCAGGACCAATTACTTGGCTGGGCTGCCGTTGGAATCTTGGGCCTTGCAACTTTCGCTTTGTTGTCAAAAGCAAAAGGTGTCGTCTGGATCTGGTTATTGGCGCTAGTTGCCTTGATGAACCTGGTCTTCACCCAGTCGATATCTTTCACCGCTGGTGGCACAGGGTCAATATTTTTGGATGCCTCCAGTGCTGTATTTAACAGCCCAACACCTTCAGTCATGTTTGTAAGCATCCTAGCTCTATCTGCCATGGGGATATGGCTCGATTCACTGACTCGAGTTGGCATAAGAAGAGTCATTGTGGCCTTGGTTGTACTTGGCGGAGTCATGCCGTTGGCTTTGAGTTCCATGCTTTCACCAACCGTGGTTTCCTTCGGCGATAGCAGAAACCTACCTGCGATATTTGTAGCCGAGTCGAAGGCCGGTAATGACCTGCGACTTTTGATTATTTCCAAGCAAGGTGAATCTGAGAAACAAGAATTTCGTGCAGAACTGGTTAGACCGAGTGGTTTGCGACTTGATTCAATCTCTACTGCCTATCGAACAAGCTCCCAAAACATTGCTCTTGGTGGTGAAGGCACAACTAAGAGTGCGGTTTCTGAACTTGTTGGAAATCTCGTTTCAGCAAATGGCAAGAATTTGCTTCCAGCGCTGAAAGAGGCAGGGATTGGTTATGTGTTAGTTACCAATAACACTGGTAATGCTGATCTGGCAGTTAGTTTGAACTCGGTGACTGAATTAGATCAGGTTGGCACAACTGAGTTTGGTCAACTATGGCGAGTGAAGGCTAGTGAAACATTCAAGGTTCAAGATGAACAGACTTATTGGTCAATCACTAAATCGGTGCAACTAGGAATACTGGTTTGCTTCATTTTGCTTGCTCTGCCAACCTATCGTGGTCGTAAGTCTAGAAGAGTGGTCCAAGAACTAGACGAGGATAGTTTCCAGATACCGGAGGAGCAGTAATGTTTATGCGAATCCTTCGGTTTGTACTTGTGGCAGGTGTTGCAACAGCAGTTGTTGTTTTAGTTGCTCCACTGAATCTGCTTAGTACTCCAAAAGTGGAATCAAAAGTTCACGAGGTAAGCGCTAAGAATCTACAAATAACCTGCACAGGACCCACCTTCATAGCAGGTGGAAAGAACCAGACTTCTGTCTCTTCATTCAAGAGAACAGGAATTGCAAGTTCCTCTATTTCTTATTCAGCTGCCATCGAAACATCACTAAAGGGTTATTCGGGTAAAGAACTCGAAGGTTATGGGGTTAGGCAAGACATCTTCAAGAAACTTACAAAGTTCACTTCATTAACTGTCTTGGATGCAACAGGTAAGAATGCTCAGGGTTCATCGCTACTAACAGTCAATCAAATTCAGTTGGCAAAGAACAAAGGTATTAGAGGCCTGTTAGCAGCTCCCTGTCTTCGACCACAAAGTGAATTCTGGTTGATAGGTGGATCAACCGCTATCGGTAGAGAAGCTTTATTGGTGCTTACCAATCCAACTCCGATTGATTCAACTGTTGACCTAGAGATTTTCACTGAGAACGGTAATTCAACTAGTGCCGGTCTTTCCGGTATCGCAGTTCCAGCCAATGACACCACAGTTGTTCCATTGTCATCTTTTGTGCTCAGGGCAGAGTCAATTGCTGTGCATGTGGTCAGTAGAGGTGGTTCAATAACTGCTGTTGTTCAGCAAAAAGCTGTGCGAGGAAATAGTGCAGCAGGAGCTGACTATGTTGCTCCTTCTCCTGCGTCGAGCACAAGAGCTATTCTTCCTGGCATCTTGGTACGAGGCTCGAAGGACAGTGCAGAGTTCAGGGCGAAGGCAGATAAGTATTCAGATGTTCAACAGCTACTTAGAGTTTTTGTACCAGGCACCAAAGATGCCACCATCACATTCCAGGTTCTAGGAACAACAGAGGACACCTTTGGCACAGTGCTATCAGTGACAGCTAGTGCTGGAAAAGTCACTGACTTTGAAGTTCCAGGTTTAGCTGATGGAGATTACTTTGGGATTTTAGATTCTGATGTGGAGGTTTTCTCGAGTTTCAGATTGGTTCGAAGCAAAACCATTCCTGGCGCATTTACCGACTTCTCGTGGATCAACGCAGCTGAAGCTTTTGTGAACCCTAGGTATGTTGCAGTACCTAAGGTGGGTATTAGTAAGTTGTCGGTGACTAATCCAGGGGATAAGCCAACAACTGTTTCTATCAGAATCGGTGGCACAACAGTCAAGAGAACTATTGGATCTGGTGCCACTGAAGTTATTCGAGCAACCCCTGGATTATCGATGGGTGTTATTCCTGAGAAGATAGCGGTTTATGCCAACCTGGTTATTGATGTCAATGGGCGTATCGGTGTGCTGCCACTTCTAGATGACAAAAATATTTCAGGGAAAGTCGAAGTTAGCGTTCACTAACTTTAGTCACCGTCTTCTCCAAAGATGAGTTCCCAAGGTTCTTTGCCAATCAGTTCAGCTGCAGCTTCAAACACATGGTGTTCGATTCGAACCCGCTCCTCTGTTGGATTTGAAATCTGATTTAGTCGCAGGATCGGTAGACGGTAGATGACTATGGTTTTAGTTTCTTTTCTGACCGACCAGCGCTTGACGAATTTGGAATTGATGCCAAGAACCGGTGCATCCATGATTCGGTGTTGCAGTTCACCTAATTCATCGGGCCAGCGCTCTTTGAGGTATTCGCAGGTTGAATTCACTATTGAAGCAAAGGAATCAAGGCCAGAACCACCAGTTTTATACTGGGCACCTGATAGCGAATGGCGAATGCCACGACCATGACGGTCTCTATTTTTGGGTTTTAGTGCCATGGGGACATTGTATTCTTTAGGTTGATAAAAAGAAGGGCTCTAAATGAGTATCAACTGGGATGCAATGGTCAAGACCTACGATGTGCGTGGGTTAGTAAACATCGATCTGACTGAAGAAGTGGTTGAGGCGTTAGCTGCAGGCTTTGTTGATGAGCTGGAGCTTCAAGGTAAGTCAGTAGTTGTCGGTCACGATATGCGTGATTCATCTCCTTTGTTCGAGCAAGCATTCGCTCGGGGTGCAATGGCTCGCGGAGCAAACGTAATTTCTATTGGTCTTTGCTCCACCGATGAGTCTTACTTCGCTTCAGGAAAGATGAACCTTGCTGCTGCAATGTTCACCGCCAGTCACAACCCAGCCTCATACAACGGAATAAAGTTCTCCAGAGCAGGTGCGCGCGGAATAAGTTTGGATACCGGCCTTGCCGCTATCAGAGATCGTGCAAAAGTTTTCCTAGCCGAAGGCATTGAGGAAGTTGCCAATCCTGGTTCATACACAAAAGAAGATGTTCTGGTTGAGTATGCAACTTATCTAAGAACTCTGGTTGACCTAACTCAGGTCAAGCCAATGAAGGTCGTTGTTGATGCTGCTAACGGAATGGGTGGTCTAACTGTTCCAGCCGTATTGGGAGTATCTGCAGGTCTTGCCAAGCTTCCGATTGAAATCATGGACATGTATTTCGAGCTGGATGGCACTTTCCCAAACCATGAAGCTAACCCACTAGAACCTAAGAACCTAGTGGATCTGCAAAAGGCAGTTGTTGAACACAAGGCAGATTTAGGTTTGGCTTTTGATGGTGACGCTGACCGTTGCTTCGTAATCGATGAGAACGGTGATCCGGTTACACCTAGTGCTGTTGCTGCAATGGTTGCTAAAAGAGAAATTGCTAGAGCTAAATCCGTAGACCCTGAAGCTGATGTAACTATTTTGTATAACCTCATCACTTCTAAAGTTGTTGCAGAAGTAATTGAGGCTGCAGGTGCCACAGGTGAGCGAACTAAAGTTGGTCACTCTTTGATCAAGGACCGTATGGCTGCAACTAATGCTGACTTCGGTGGTGAGCATTCAGCTCACTATTACTTCAAGAGTTTCTGGGGTGCTGACAACGGTATGTTGGCTGCCATGCACGTGTTGGCTGAGCTCGGTTCCCAACCTGAAACTCTTAGCGCTATCTCGAAGCAATACAACCCTTACTTCCTCTCGGGTGAGATCAACTCAACTGTCACTGATGTGCCAGCTGCAAAGGCAAGAATCGAAGCGGCCTTTGAATCTAGGGCTGATTTTGACCATTTAGATGGAGTAACCGTGTCAGGAACCGACTCTTCAGGTCACTGGTGGTGGTTCAACGTTAGAGCCTCAAACACCGAGCCTTTGCTGCGTTTAAACGTTGAAGCCAAGGCTGAAGCCACTATGCAAGCCATCAGGGATGAAGTCTTAAGCCTGATTCTCAGGTAACGATTTGGTTTCTTTTAGGGCAAGATAAGGGCGATAATAGAGCCTATGACTTCAATGAATAGCCAGACCGAAACCAAAATTGACCACAAGGTAGCCGACCTAGGGCTAGCTGATTACGGAAGACACCTCATCCGTTTAGCCGAAAACGAGATGCCAGGACTTATGGCAATGCGTGAACAGTTCGGTCCTTTGCAGCCACTTCGTGGTGCTCGTATTGCGGGGTCCCTTCACATGACTATTCAGACAGCAGTATTGATTGAAACTCTTGTGGCTCTTGGAGCTAAAGTTCGTTGGGCTTCCTGCAACATTTTCTCAACTCAAGATGAAGCAGCAGCTGCAGCTGTTGTTGGACCGCACGGAACAGTTGCACTTCCTGCTGGTGTGCCAATCTTTGCTTGGAAGGGTGAAAGCCTAGAAGAGTACTGGTGGGCAACTGAGCGTATCTTTGACTGGACTCAAGAAGCGATTGCTGAAGGCGCAGATTACATCGGCCCAAACATGATTCTTGATGACGGTGGAGATGCAACTCTTCTAGTGCACAAAGGTCGAGAATTCGAACAAGCAGGATCTGTTCCGCCAGCGGGCGTTGAAGACAACGAAGAGTATCGAGTAATCCTTGCTTTGCTTGCAGAACAATTCAAGCTAAACAACGGACGCTTTACTCGTATCGCTGAAGATATCTACGGTGTGACCGAAGAAACCACAACAGGTGTTAAGCGTCTATACGAAATGTTCAAGCGTGGAACTTTGCTATTCCCAGGTATTAACGTCAACGACTCTGTGACTAAATCTAAGTTTGATAACAAGTACGGTATCCGCCACTCACTACCAGATGGTCTCAACCGTGCAACCGACATTCTCATTGGCGGTAAGACAGTGTTTATCGCAGGTTACGGAGATGTTGGTAAGGGTGCAGCTGAAGCTATGCGTGGTCAGGGAGCCCGTGTAATAATCAGCGAGGTCGACCCAATCTGTGCTTTGCAAGCTGCCATGGATGGTTACCAGGTAACCACCATCGAGAAGGTTGTGAAAGAAGCTGACTTCTTTATTACAGGAACCGGTAGCCCCGCAGTTATTAGAACCGAGCACATTCTGGAGATGAAGCATCTAGCAGTTGTTGCCAACATCGGACACTTCGATAATGAAATCGACATGGCCGGTATCGAAAGAATTCCTGGTATCAAGAAGCTTGAACTCAAGCCTCAAGTTGATGAGTGGCAGCTTCCTAGCGGCAACTCAGTACTTATTCTTTCCGAAGGTCGCCTAATGAACCTTGGAAACGCAACTGGACATCCATCGTTTGTCATGAGCACATCGTTTAGCAATCAGGTACTAGCTCAGATCGAGCTTTTCACCAAGAGGTCGGAATACCCAATCGGCGTCTATATTTTGCCTAAACACCTAGATGAGCAAGTTGCTCGTCTGCACCTGTCTGCTTTGGGAGTAGAACTAACGGAACTCTCTAACGATCAGGGTCGCTATATCGGAGTGGAGCCTCAGGGTCCATTCAAGCCGGATCACTACCGTTACTAGAAAGAATTTTCTATGTTTAAAATCCTCATCGTCGAAGACGACGATGCTCTAAGAGAGCAACTTGAAATTGGCCTTATGGCCAGTGGCTTTGAAGTCTGTCATGCATCAACCGGAACTGAAGCTGTTCCAGCATTCGAAAAGAACAAGCCAGATCTAATCCTTTTAGACCTGATGCTGCCTGGCAAAAACGGCATTGAGATTTGTACCGAGATTCGTAAAAACTCCGGTGTGCCAATCATCATGCTTACCGCTAGAACAGACGACACAGATATGATCCGTGGTCTTGAAGCAGGCGCTGATGACTATGTAACTAAGCCTTACAAGATTGAAGTTCTAGTCTCTAGAATCAAGGCAAGACTTCGTCCACTCAAAGAAGTTCTGCACCCAATCATCAAGATTGGTTCAATTGAGATGGACACTCTAAGTCACGAAGTCCGAAAGGGCGATAAGAAGATTGCCCTTACTCCACTTGAGTTCAAGCTCTTGCTTACCCTTGCTTCCCACCCAAACGAAGTCTTCAGCCGAGAGATGCTTTTAGAGCAGGTTTGGGAGTATACCTATAAGGCAGATACTCGCTTGGTTAACGTTCACGTGCAGCGTTTACGTTCAAAGATTGAAGATGACCAGGAAGATCCGAAGTTAGTTCTAACCGTTAGAGGCTGGGGCTACAAAGCGGGACCAGAGTAAATGATATTCAGCCGCATCACTAAGGCGGCATTAGATCAATTCAGGTCTTCGCTGCAGATCAGAGCCGTGGTTTATACAGTGGCTCTATCTGGCACAGCGCTAATTGTTCTTGGTGGGGTACTCAGTGTTTCCATTGGTAATGGATTGTTTAGTAGAAAAACAGAACAAGCTGTTATTGAAAGTAACCGTGCTAAGTTCACGGTTTCTAGACTGTTTGAAGGCGTCTCTAGTCAGGGATCTTGGCGCTTAGAGCAAGTTCTTGATGAGGTAGTGCAAGAACTTGAATCAATTGGTGTTTCACAAACCAGGCAAGTAGCCTTCCTACACAGTGCAACTCAGCCAAACCCAAAGAATCTGTCTAGCCCAACATCAGCTGGAATAGATCTAACTTTGATTACTCCTGATTTCAGAAAACTAGTTACTAGCAGCGTTGGGTTGCAGACCAGAACCGTTCAAGTTATTCGCGGGGGAGAATCAACCCCGGCCGTTTTGATTGGTCAAAAGTTCACCTTGCCGGGCGGTCACAACTATGAGTTGTATCTGGTCTATGACATGTATAACGAGCAGCAGTCACTTTTGTTTGTGCAGAGAACCCTCGTTCTCGGTGGTTTCATAACTCTCATGATTATTGGTTTCTTCTCCTACTTGGTAACCCGATGGTTGGTCCGCCCTGTTCAAGAAGCGGCGGATGCCAGTGAGGTTCTGGCAAGCGGTGATCTTGATAGAAGGTTGGCTGTTCGGGGAACTGATGTGGCAGCGGTTCTGGCAACATCCTTCAATCACATGGCGGATAGCCTGCAGGAAAAGATAACTGCTATGGATGAACTATCCAAGATGCAGCAACGCTTCGTATCAGATGTTTCGCATGAACTAAGAACTCCGCTGACCACTATGAAACTAGCCGCAGATTATCTTTATGACAATAAAGAGGGCCTACCTGAATTTTCCAAGCGCTCAATAGTTAACCTGCACGGTCAGATGGACCGTTTCGATTTGCTGCTTGCGGACCTTCTGGAAATCTCAAGGTATGACGCTGAAGGTGTTGAGCCAGTGTTTGAGGTTCATGACCTCAACGGCATTGTTGGGGTTTGCTTGGCTGCTATTCAGCCCTTCGCTGATTCCAAGAACGTTTATCTTGAAGCTGATATTCCATCAGGTGCTGTTCAATGTGAAGTTGACTCCAGACGTATTGAGCGAATCCTAAACAACCTAATGACTAATGCCATTGAACATGGTGAGGGCAAGCCTGTTGTGATTAGGGTTGCTCAGAACGATAAAGCAGTGGCGGTTAGCGTAACCGATAACGGTATTGGTATGAACCAGCAAGAGCTAGTTCAGGTCTTTGATAGATTCTGGCGAGCTGACCCATCAAGAAAGAGAACTACCGGCGGTACCGGTTTAGGGTTAGCTATTTCCCTTGAGGATGCCCAGCTGCATCTCGGTCAGTTAGAGGTCACTGCAGAACCTGGTAAAGGTGCTTGCTTTAGGTTGACTATCCCTAAGCGTCACGATGTCACAAACTTTGAATCCCCTCTTCCACTTTCAGTTCACTCCGCTTAGTTTTCAACATTCCTGGGGCTCTCAGTCCAAAGCAGAAACAATCACTAGAAACTTGCTCTTGTGCCAAAAATTCTGGATCTAGTGTTACCAACTCCATGTGTGCTTTGCAACAAGATCGGTCCACCAATGTGCCTCAATTGCAAAGAGGGTTTCCCAATCTCGAAAATACCTATTCGTGTTTCTGGGGTAAGCGGCTTCGCAATATCGGAATACACTCCCGATGCGGCTGTAATGATTAACTCAATAAAGGAGAAAGGCCTAACTAGCCTCATTCCGATAGTGGCAGAGCTTATTGTCAGAGATTGGCCTGATGGACTACCTACCCCGATCTTTGTGCCATTGCCCTCATCGCCTGCCAACATGAAGAAGCGTGGATACTCACATACCGCACTCATGGCTCGAGCCTTGGCTAGAAGAGTCATAGGTGCTTCCACTTTTGAACTTCTGAGGTCATCGAGATCTAGGAAAGACCAGGTTGGTTTGGATACCCACGAAAGAAGTGAGAACTTGGAAGGTGCCTTCAGGATAAATCTCAGGCGACATCGGCTAGCAAATAGGCCGATTGTTTTGGTTGATGACGTGCTCACTTCTGGAGCCAGCATGGCCTCGGCAATTCAAACTTTGAGTCTGGGTGGCTTAGTCGTGTCCAGTTTCTGTGTTTTGGCCAAGGCCGGGTTCAAATAGCGCTTGTTTACAGGGGAAGAAGGGCTATGGCTCTCAGTCTAAGATTGAAGAGAACCCCCGAATAGTGTTTGGAGTTAACCATGGCATCAATAATTGATCGTCTTTTGCGCGCTGGTGAAGGCAAGATTCTTGCCAAGCTAAAAGCAATAGTTACTCAAGTCAATGGCCTAGAAGAGAGCTTCGTAGCCTTGAGCGATGAAGACCTAATCCACGAAACAGCTTCGCTAAGAGAGCGCTATGTGGCTGGGGAAACCCTTGACGATCTTCTCCCTGAAGCATTTGCTGCAGTTAGAGAAGCCTCAAGAAGAACTCTTGGCATGCGCCACTTTGATGTTCAGATTATGGGTGGAGCTGCCCTTCACCTTGGAAACATCGCAGAAATGAAAACTGGTGAAGGTAAGACTCTTGTAGCTACCTTGCCTGCTTACCTAAACGCAATTGCTGGTCGCGGTGTTCACGTCATTACTACTAACGATTATTTGGCTGAGTACCAGGGTGAACTAATGGGCCGTGTATTCCGCACACTGGGCATGAGAACTGGAATCATTATCTCTGGCCAGAGTCCAGATGTTAGAAGAGAGCAGTATCTCTGCGACATTACTTATGGAACCAACAACGAATATGGTTTTGATTACCTTAGAGACAACATGGCACAGAGCTCAGCTGATATTGTTCAGCGCGAGCACTTCTTCGCAATTGTCGATGAGGTTGACTCGATTCTTATTGATGAGGCAAGAACTCCACTGATCATTTCAGGACCTGCTTCAGGTGAAGCTAACCGCTGGTTTGGCGAATTTGCCAAAATTGCTGAAAAGCTTCAACCGGTTATTGATTACGAAGTTGATGAGAAGAAAAGAACCGTTGGAATTCTGGAACCAGGTATCACTCGGGTTGAAGACTACCTAGGAATCTCAAACCTTTACGAGGCAGCTAACACTCCCCTGATCTCTTTCCTAAACAACTCTTTGAAGGCTAAAGCACTTTTCAAGCGTGACAAAGATTATGTTGTCATGAAGGGTGAGGTCCTAATCGTCGACGAGCACACCGGCCGTATTCTTGAAGGTCGTAGATACAACGAAGGTATGCACCAGGCTATTGAAGCCAAAGAGGGTGTAGCCATCAAGGCTGAGAACCAGACTCTAGCAACTGTTACTCTGCAGAACTACTTCCGTTTATACAAGACCCTGTCAGGTATGACAGGTACAGCTGCTACTGAAGCAGCTGAATTCATGAGCACTTACAAGCTAGGTGTTGTTCCTATCCCTACTAACCGTTCAATGGTTCGTATTGACCAGTCAGATCTGATTTACAAGAACGAAGCTGTCAAGTTTGCGATGGTTGTTGAAGACATTGCGGCTCGTCATGAAACAGGTCAGCCGGTTCTTGTTGGAACCACATCTGTTGAAAAGAGCGAGTACCTATCGAAGCTTCTAGCAAAGCGCGGTGTTCGACACGAAGTGCTAAACGCTAAGAACCACGCAAGAGAAGCATCTATTGTGGCTCAAGCAGGTCGTTTGGGTGCTGTAACCGTAGCAACCAACATGGCTGGCCGTGGAACTGACATCATGCTCGGTGGTAACTCTGAGTACCTAACCTTCGAAGCTCTTGCTAAGAAGGGTTTTGACTCAGTTGAGAAACCAGAAGAGTACGAAACCGCTTGGTCAGATACTTACCCGAAGATCAAAGAACAGGTCGCTGAAGAAGCTGCGAAGGTTGTGGCCGTTGGTGGACTTTACGTTCTAGGAACTGAGCGTCACGAATCAAGACGTATCGACAACCAGCTACGTGGTCGTTCAGGTCGTCAGGGTGACCCAGGTGAGTCTCGCTTCTACCTTTCCCTCACTGATGATCTAATGCGCCTATTCAACTCAGGTGCAGCTGCTGCTTTGATGAACAGAGGCAATGTCCCTGATGACATGGCTATCGAATCTGGTGTTGTCAGCAAGGCTATTGCCAGTGCTCAGTCACAGGTCGAGGCACGAAATGCTGAAACTCGTAAGAATGTTTTGAAGTATGACGATGTTTTGAACCGTCAACGTGAAGCAATCTACTCTGACCGAAGACACATTCTCAGCGGCGATGATCTCACTGGAAGAGTGGACACTTTCCTTGAAGATGTAATCACCAACATTGTTGACTCGAACATTATTGAGAACTCTGGAATCAACTGGGATCTCGATGCACTTTGGAGTGATCTAAAGACTATTTATCCAGTAGGAATTACTGTCGAAGAAGTTTTGGCTGAAGCTGGCACAAGATCCAAGCTAACTAAGGCATGGCTAACCAGAGAAATTCTTGCAGATGCCAGAATTTCGTACTCAAAGAGGTCAGCTACTGTTGGTGAAGCTGCCATGCACGAACTAGAGCGTCGAGTGGTCTTATCCGTTCTCGACAGAAAGTGGCGCGACCACCTTTACGAGATGGATTACCTCAAAGAAGGTATTGGACTTCGTGCGATGGCTCAACGTGATCCTCTAGTTGAGTATCAGCGTGAAGGTTTCAACATGTTCACTCAGATGATGGGTTCTATCAAGGAAGAGGCGATTGGATTCTTGTTCAACCTAGATGTTCAGGTTGAACAAGCTCCTCAGCCACCAATCAAGAATCTCACTTTCAGCGCTCCTTCAGAAGAAGGTGCAACAGAAGTGAAGACTCAGGGTAACGACAAGCCGGATAACAGCGAAGGTAGCTCGTTCTTTAAGAAGTAAGCATTTATAGAACAGCAAGGCTTCTGGCTCGCCAGCGGCCGTTATACCCCTCTAGCCTTATTGCCACAGCCTTGGCTCTACCTCGATTGTGAACTATCACTACACCCTCAACAACACCAGGTCGAGGGCTAAAGGTGGATATCTTGCCGACAGTAAGATTTGGCCTTAGTTGCCTGACATTGCTTTCAGCCCTAGATCTTGATGAGGCTAAAGACTTTTGCCTAAGTTGTTGATAAACCCCGTCAGTGAGCCATCTGGCGCACTGTTCGATGTCCCTAATGCCAGCGAGTGTCTCGATTACTGACTGAGCTAAGAAGGCAAGGATAGGTTTAGGGTCACCCAAATCAGCCAAAGTGGTTGTTTC
This sequence comes from Micrococcales bacterium, assembly GCA_947483795.1. Classification (GTDB taxonomy): domain Bacteria; phylum Actinomycetota; class Actinomycetes; order Actinomycetales; family Microbacteriaceae; genus Rhodoluna. The sequence goes on from CANKLZ010000008.1 coordinate 28,675, forward strand.
AACCCCAAAATAGTCATCTGTTTCTAGAGGTGTGCTTACTTTTCTCTTGGCAATTGATACGTCGTTCATTTGGCACTTGCTTTCCCCCAGAGCACGAATAGTGCCAAAATACCGAGAAACATTAATTTTGACAAATATCTGTTTTCGGTTGTGGATAAGTCTCATGAAGCAATGCTTCTTCTGGCATAACTTCATTATGAACTTAGACGCATTACTTGAAGACCTTGAAGCTCAAGGATATTTTGCCAGCACCGCTGATGAGAGACAGCAGGAAACCAAACAACTCTGTAAATCTGTCCTTGTCGTTCGAGAGAATTTACCTAACGTCTTTCTTGCGCTTCCACTTTCCGGTAAAAACTTTATCGCTGGTTTTCAAAACAGAATAACCAAAAGTAGCTGGCTGCTAATCCGAGATTACTCATTACTTGAACCACAAGATCATGGCACAGAACTTCAGTTGACCCAGCTGTCGCTTCGAGACATTGCCCAGGCACACCTAATCGGAGTTCCGCTGCGAATTGGTTTAGCCAATGATGCTCCGGAACTTACCGGCTATATAACTAAAACATTTGCAAAGATGATTGAGTTCATATCCTTTGAAGCGAAGACGCTGTGGATACCGATAGCCCAAGTCAACTATGTGGTTGTGGATAAACTCAGCATGAATTCTCAAGTTTGACCAACATTGTTGAATGTCCATTTTTGTGCGAAAACGAAGAAGAAGTGTCCAACTCAATAACCGCTGGGGGTCAAGGCGTAACCGAATACTCTTTGCTATTTCGCTGACACTGATAGCGATTGCATCTTGGCTGTTCTCTGTCAACACGGAAGTGAAACTTGAGCAATACCTTGTAGCCACCACTAACCTTTCTTCTGCAACCCCAATCGGAATATCAAACCTAATCTCAACACCTATGGATTTAGGTGATGCCCAATCGCAGTACCTGAAGGCATCTGGAGAGAACCTAAGCAAATGGGTTTTAGTTCGACCTGTGAACGCTGGAGAACTAATTCCCTTGAGTGCTATAGCACCTAGCAATACGGCAGACTGCACACAAATAGTTGTTGCTTTAGCAGTGAGCATGGCAAACACGGTCAAAGTGGGCGACAGCATTGACCTGTGGGCAGCTGATCAATCCAGCAGTATCGAGTCCATACCCGTTCAAGTTGTCACAGCTGGAGAACTGATTAGTTCAAAGTTGGCTAACGACAGCTTTGGTCAATCGGCTCAAACCGTAGAAGTGTGTGTGTCTCCAGCAGAGATACGTTCTGTAGTTTCAGCTATTGCTCGCAAAGCCACTGTAGTTGGCATTAGGTCACAGAACTAATGACCACCATGGAAACCAGGCAACGGGGTAGGAGAGCACATCTGGCAGTTGTGGGAGATGACCAAGTTCCAGTTAGTGCAGCAATCAAGGAACCTGCATACCCAGTGAACGTGATTGCTGTTTGGGGGCCAGCAGGATCTCCAGGAAAAAGCACAGTTGCCACTAACGTGGCTGCCGAATTAGCCCTGTCGGGACAAAGAGTTTTGTTGGTTGACTTGGACACGCTGGCACCATCACTAGCTCTAGGTCTTGGCCTAGTTGATACTCCAGCTGGATTATCGGCCTGTCTTCGACTTGCTGAGCAAAACAGGCTTTCCATTGAAGAGTTAAATCGGCTGACCATATCTATTTCCCTTGGTAGAAATGAACTCAAGTTCATGCCAGGACTCAGTGCGCCAAATCGCTGGCCTGAGGTTTCAGCCGAGCGATTCGAGAAACTACTGATGTGTTTAGAAGGTGTAGTTGACCATGTTGTTGTAGACCTGCCGCAGGCCACCGTTTTCAGATCAAACTTCTTTCACCCTTCAAACATGAATGCAGCTGAAAGCGATAGAGATACCTTGCTGAAGAGCGTTTTGACTAAAGCCGCAAAGCTTGTACTGGTATCTGGCTCTGACCCAGTTGCCGCTCAACGGTTTCTCAGAGCTAAAGAGTACTTGGCTGAATTGGACCCAGGTACTAGCCCGCTGGTAGCAGTAAACAGGTTTAGAACTAGTGCTCTAGGCAATAGAGCAAAAGATGAGCTCATTGAGACATATATGAATCTTGCCCAACTTCGAATAGATGTCTTCATTCCTGAGGATAGAGAGAACTTGGATAAAGCCATGCTCAACGGTCTACCACTGGCACTACTCAAAAGATCTTCACCGGCCAGAGTTGCCATAGCAGAGCTAGCCAAGCAGTTACTTGTGAGTGCACCTTCAAGAAAGAGCGTGGCTAAACTTTAAGTGTGTCCACACTTACCGACCTCATGAAGCAAAATGGCCAAAGCCATGCCGCTGACATTGAGTGGCTGCACGCCCTGGTAGCTGACTGGCAGGTTATTGCGGACCTTAGCTTTGCAGATCTCGTGCTTTGGATTTCAGATGGTAAGAATGGATTTGTGGCAGCAGGTCACGCCAGACCATCATCAGCAGCTACTGTTTTCTATCGTGACATCACTGGCAAGCCGGTTGAAAAAGCTTGGGCACAGTTAGTGTCAAAGGCGTTCAAGACCGGCAAATCAGTTGAACTTGGTGAATTGGATAAATATCAAGGGATGCCAGCTCGACTAAGTGCTGTTCCTGTGTTTAGAAGACTAAATGCCAAGAGTGGACCCGACATTACTCCAAGCCCAATTGCTGTGGTAACCAAACACATCAACCTAGGAGATGCGGCCGCTCCTACTAAAACTAGAATCAGCCTGTCTGCTCTTGGCGACAAACTGTTGAACATGGTCGTTGATGGTAACTACCCTGTTGCATCTGAACAAAGCTCACCTAGACGGGGTACGCCGCGTGTTAACGATGGACTAGTTCACATTGATGCCGATGGTCTAGTGCTGTTCTCCTCACCTAATGGAATATCTGCTTTTCAGAAACTGGGAGTTGATGGTGAGCTGGAAGGCAAATCTCTTATCGAGGTAACCAACAAGTTGAACAAAGATAGACGAAACGTTGATGAAGGTTTGCCAATGGTTGTCTCTGGAAGAGTTGCCTGGCGAGCAGATATCGAAGGCAACTCAGCAGCTCTTTCAGTTAGATCTATCCCCATCTTTGAGAACTCAGTAAACACTGGCGCCATACTTCTCTGCCGAGATGTGACTGAACTAAGACGACAGGAACGAGAGTTAGTCACTAAGGATGCAACTATCCGTGAGATTCACCACAGAGTGAAGAACAACCTGCAAACAGTTGCCAGCTTGCTTCGTATCCAAGGCAGGAGAAGTAAATCACCTGAGACACTAGAAGCACTTAGTGATGCTGAGAGACGGGTAGCGGCTATTGCTGTTGTTCACGATTCTCTATCTGAGGGATTAGCCCAGGATGTGAACTTTGATGAGGTGTTTGATCGCATTATGGCTCTAGTAGGGGAGTTGGCAGCAGGCTATAACGCCAAAGTCACTAACCTGCGTATTGGTAAGTTCGGTAGATTGCCATCCGAGATTGCAACTCCACTTGCTGTTGTTATTACCGAGTTGGTTACCAACGCCTACGAACACGGCTTAGCGAATAAGACCGGTCACCTCACCGTTAAAGCAACTAGAAAGTCCAAGAAGCTCTTTATCACCATTGCCGATGACGGAGTTGGGATTGAACCAGGCAAGATTCAAAGTGGACTTGGCACACAAATAGTCACGACCCTAGCTGAGGGTGAACTAAGAGGAAAAATAGATTTCAAATCAGATAAAACCGGTGGAACAACTGTGGCTTTAGAGGTGCCGATAGCTTAGGCAGTTCTGCGGGCTCTGGCGTACTTACGCTTCAGAGACTTGCGCTCATCTTCTGAAAGACCACCCCAAACACCGTTGTCCTGGTTCTCTTTGATGGCGTATTCAAGGCAAGGGCTAATGACTTTACAATCTCTGCAAATACTTTTAGCTTGTTCGATCTGGTCTACTGCTGGGCCTGTGTTTCCCACTGGAAAGAACAGTTCTGGGTCTTCTGTTCGACAGCGAGCTTCGGTTAGCCATGGCAGTTCCATATATTTATGTTCCTTAGAGTCGAATAAGAATTGTCACCGTAAAGAGCAAAATCAGTACTAATTCCATGATTTGTTCGCGATGGCGACAAGACCTATATTTTCACATTGAGGGCTATTTGTAAATACCCGATTTAGGCTTGTATCTATGCCTAAGTCTTCAGTCCAAAGGACCCTAAAGGGCCTTGCCATAGCCTTTCTACTGGAAGCCACAGTGCTCTATATCGCCACCGGAGCTAGCATCTGGGCCCTCATCACCGGCGACACGACCTCAGTAGTAACTGGAGCAGCCTTGTCCGCTATTTGCCTAGGGGTAGCCCTGTGGCTCACCTCAGCAGGTCTAGCAATTACTAAAGGTAAGCGGTGGGCAAGAAGCGCGGGCATCTTCTGGCAGCTCATGCAAATAACTATTTCTTTTGGCCTCTACGAGGTTAATGTTTTGGCAGCAGTAGCGGTAGCACTTGCTTCAGGTGCTGTGCTGATAACCCTGTTTACTAAAGACGTTGCAGCAGCAACAAGCCAACCTAGAAGTTAGAGACCAAGAACCTTACGCAACATTGCAACATGTCCAGTTGCCTTGACGTTATAAAGAGCATGTTCAATCTTGCCCTTCTCATCAATAACAAAAGTAGATCTAATCAGACCTTCATAGATCTTTCCGTACATGCTCTTCTCACCAAAAGCACCATATTCCTTGATGACCTTCATCTCCGGGTCACTTAGAAGATCGAACTTCAAACCCTCTTTCTCACGGAACTTAGTTAGCTTCGCCGCTGAGTCAGGGGAGATACCCAAAACCACGAAACCAGCCTTCTTCAAGACATACATGTTCTCTTGGAAATCACAGGCCTGCTTTGTGCAACCTGGGGTTGAAGCAGCTGGGTAGAAGTACACAATGACCTTCTGGCCCTTGAAAGTAGAAAGAGAGACTTGAGCCTCATCTTGGTTAGACAGTTTGAAAGCAGGGGCTTTAGAGCCGACAGTTAGTTGATCCATGGCTCTAATCTAGCAAGTGTCCAACTTTGAATACCTAGGCTTTAACTGCTATTCTTGGAAACTGTTGCCCAAGGCAATACGCGCTTCTAGCTCAATCGGCAGAGCAACTGACTCTTAATCAGTGGGTTCCGGGTTCGATTCCCGGGGAGCGCACGAAACCCCAGTTCCTTC
>CANKLZ010000009.1 GCA_947483795.1 Micrococcales bacterium
GCAGACGATGCTCGTGAAGGATTGATCAAACTTCTTGAAATCGATGACTTGCAGGCAAGAGCAATCTTGAACATGCAGTTGCGACAGCTTGCCGCTCTTGAAAGACAAAAGATTATTGATGAAGCAGCGGAACTTGAAGCACTGATTATCGAATACAAGGCTATTATTGCTGACCCTGACCGTCAAAGAACTATCGTCAGCGAAGAACTTGAAGAAGTAGTCAAGCGTCATGGTGACGATAGAAGAACTCAAATTCTTCCTGGTGAAGATGGTGTTACTGATCTTGATCTAATCCCTGAAGAAGAAATGGTTATCACCATTACTCGAGGTGGATACATCAAGAGGACAAAGAGTGATAACTATCGTTCACAGCATCGTGGTGGTAAGGGCGTGAAGGGTGCAAGCCTGAGAGCAGACGATGTGGTTGAACATTTCTTTGTTACAACTACTCACCACTACCTACTCTTCTTCACAAATAAGGGTCGCGTCTATAGAACTAAGGCGTATGAAGTTCAAGAAGCTGGAAGAGATGCCAAGGGTCAGCACGCAGCTAACCTTCTAGCACTTCAACCTGATGAAAAGATTGCCCAGGTTTTAGATATTCGTGACTACCAGCAAGCAGAGTATTTAGTCATGTCAACCAAATCAGGTTTGGTAAAGAAAACAGCTCTAGAGGCATATGACACTTCTAGATCTGGTGGTGTGATTGCCATCAAGCTTCGTGAGGATGATGAAGTAGTTTCAGCGATGTTGGTTAATCAAACAGATGACCTTCTTCTTGTCTCAAGCAAGGGAATGTCAATCAGATTCTCTGCTAGCGATGAATCTCTCAGACCCATGGGACGAGACACCAGTGGAAACATTGGTATGCACTTCCGTGATGGTGATCACCTACTTTCAGCCGATGTGATCACAGATCGCGGGTTCGTGTTCGTAGTTACTGAAGGGGGTTTTGCTAAGCGAACAAAAGTTGAGCAGTATCGTCTGCAGAACCGCGGTGGTATTGGAATCAAGGTTGCCAAGCTTGAAGATCGTCGTGGCGACATCGTTGGTGCCCTAATCGTTGAAGAAGATGATGAGGTCCTGATCGTGCTTTCGAGCGGTAAAGTGGTCAGATCGGCTGTGAGTGAAGTTCCTGCCCGCGGAAGAGACACAATGGGTGTTGTTTTTGCCCGTTTCGATGATGAGGATTCCGTCCTAGGATTAGCAAAGAACAGCGAACGTAACTTGGATAGCGTAGACACAGAAACATCAACCGTCGAAGTTGTCTCAGATGAGAGCGGAGAGTAAATGAGTATCTTTTCACGCACCGTAAGACGCAGCGAATCCAACGTGAAACCTGTGAACCTAAAGCTGGTCAACATCAACTTTTGGTCTGCAGTGAAGTTCGGTTTCGTTGTGACCATCGCAAGCGCCATTGGATTAGTCATCTCTCTGACCGCGGTTTATTTCATCCTCAGTCTCGCCGGAGCCACAGCGCTACTAAAGGATTTCACTACCGTTGAGGTAAGCCTGCCAGCTGTTTTGTCTGTAGCGCTGATCATGGGGCTATTCATAGTCCTAGTTGGAACCATTTTGTCTGGTGTTTGGGCCCTAATCTTCAACATTGTGGCCCGCATTACAGGCGGTGTTTCCGTAGGTTTCACGAATAACTAAATCTGAGTTTGAGACAACCACTCAAATCAGGTAGGGTTAACTTCGTTCTATGGGCCTATAGCTCAGGTGGTTAGAGCGCTTCACTGATAATGAAGAGGTCGGAGGTTCAAGTCCTCCTAGGCCCACCAGGAAGTACTCTCTCATCAGAGTGGCCTTCCGAATGGGGACTTAGCTCAGTTGGTAGAGCACCTGCTTTGCAAGCAGGGGGTCAGGGGTTCGACCCCCCTAGTCTCCACGCAAGTGGAAAGCCCGGGCAGAAATGGCCGGGCTTCTCTCTTTAAAGCGAACATAGACTCAAGATATGGAATCTTTAGCGAACTTTGTAGGTTTTCTTCTTCTGGCACTTCTCGTTTTAGCGCTGGCCACACTGGTGCTGTGTTTGCTGGCTCGATTGGGCAAAGTTCCTGCGGTAGTTGGCTATGTAGCCCTTGGTGTGCAAGCTCTAGAAACCTTTATCTGCTACTTGATCACTATTCCGCTAGGTAACACAGCGCTAGTCCTCCTAGCAGGATGCCTATTGTTGATTCTCACACCAGGTTCAAGGGTTATCGAAAACAGGAAATATACTTTGTTCCCAAAGCATTTAGATTAACGCTGTCGGCTCGGCTCTGGGGTAGTAGCCTTGAATCAACTGAAAAAGATCGGGGCTCTCAATGAAAAAATCATCCACTGGGAAAATAGCATTACTTGCAGTTCTGCTACTTGGATTAGCTGGATGCACCGCTGCAGAACCTGTGGTCACACCGACCCCAACAAAGACACAAACGCAAGCTGAGATTGAGGCTGAGTTCTACAAGATCGCAGATGATTCATGCGCTAAGGCTCAAAAAGAAAATACCATTGAAAGATTTATCAACTACCCGCCTCAAATGGTCATCACATTGGCCAGGGAAAACGCATACCGTGACTACAGCGCAATCTATGTAGATGACAAGGGCGCAGCCAAAGTGATCTACGAGTCAGAGTTAACCGTGTGCTGGCCTAGCTACCTCATCTCAATGATGGAAGAGGCTAATCAACCTAACGAGGGAGATTACGAGCACTATGTGAAGAAGAACGCGGATGGCACCTTCACTTGGACGGATAAAAACTACGCTGAAGACGGCTCTAATCTGAAGGACACAATCTACGTCGCTGTAGACGGGATCTTTGTCAAGGCAATTCCAGAAGACGAAGCGAACACAAGAGCACTAGAGTATGGTCCAATCTCGGATGCGGATATGCAGCTCCTGAAGGATGCGGTCGATGCTGAACTGGAAAGACTAAGCGAGTAGGTCAAACAGTTATAGGTTTAAGTTCCTTGAACTTTCTGCGAATTAGTAGTGCTGCAATTAGGAGTACAAGTCCGCACAAAACAATAGTTGGTCTGATGCCTATCGCTGCGGCTACAAAACCAATGATTGGTGAACCCAGTGGCGTTCCACCCATAAAAATCATTAGGTAGATTCCCATGACTCTGCCACGCAAGGCGTTCGTTGTATTGCCTTGAACATATGTGTTTGCAGAAATCAACGTGAGTAGAGCTGTTGCTCCCATGATTGGAAGCATGATTGCAAACAAAAGGGGACTAGGTAGATATGCCGAAAGCATGAGAAGAACGCCAAACAATGATGCTCCTCTAAGGATATTTTGAGTGGTCCTTTGTTTCTCTAACCGTGCAGCCAGCAAAGCGCCAGATAGCGAACCTATAGCCAGAATGCTACCTAGGGCGCCAAACTGATCTGGACCCATGTTGAACTCTTTGGTTGCCATGAGAGCAATGAAGATTTGAAAGTTCAAACCAAAAGTTGTTGTGAAGAACACAGTCGTCATAACAAGCATCAAGTCGGGCCTTGACTTCACATAGGTGAATGCCTCAGCTAATTTGTTATCTTTTGCCGGCTTCACTGTTATGTGAAGGTCCTTATCATGGATGAACAAAAGAGTTGTGACCATGAAGACGTATGTAAAAGTGTTTATTAGAAAAGAAGGCCCGGTCCCGTAGAAGAAGATCAGGTAACCACTAAGGGCCGGACCGACAAGTCTTCCGACGTTGAAGTTAGCGGAGTTCAGACTCACCGCATTTGCTAGATCATCTTTACCTACGAGCTCACTTGTGAAACTGACTCGTATTGGAGAATCGATTGCTGTAAAGATACCTAACAGCAGAGCGAGAGCGAATACGTGCCAAAGCTGCACTGATCCAGAGACAACCAATAACCCTAAGACAACAGAAGATAAACCAGCGCCAGTGTTTGTAAGTATCAGAAGCTTTCTCTTGCTAAATCGATCGGCAAGAAGACCGCCATACAGGCTTAGGAGCATTGCTGGTAAGAATTGAATGGCTGTTACCAGTCCCAGCATCGCTGCGTCATTATCGGTTAACTCTAGAACCAGCCAGTCTTGAGCAACTCTTTGGGCCCAGGTGCCGATGTTGGACATGGCATTCGCTGGATATAGTACGCGGAAGTTCCGGTGTTTGAATGATCTCAATGAGGAACTTTTAGCCATCAATCAAATCTACTTGCTGAAGGTGCTGTATTTTGTCTTTATGAAGATTAGACAGATCGCACTTGGTTGTAAAGACCTGAGCAGAGCTCAGGAGTTCTATGAGCAGATATTAGGGAACAAACCAGTGGCGGTCTTCAACCCTCCTGGATTCGCATTCTTTGATCTGGGCGGCACCAGACTTCTCTTGGAAGTTGGTGGCCCAAGTGCTCTAATCTACCTAGAGGTTGAAGATGTAAATGCCGAGACAGAGAGACTTCGCGAACTCGGAGTAAACATCCATACAGAACCACACATAGTTTTCCCTGACCCTCAAGGAGTTTTCGATATGCCAGGTAACGAATGGCTGTCGTTCATCGAAGATTCCGAAGGAAATGTTGTTGGCTTGATGAGCCGAGAGGTCAGCTAAGCGTCTGCACGCTGAGGCATGTCCCTCATAGTCCTAAGCGGTGAGAAGAATACGAAGCTTGCGCTAAATACTGCTAGAACGGCACCGACCCACATTGTCGGAAGCACTCCAATTGCTGTTCCAAGCAATCCAGAAATCAGCGCACCTATCGGCATGCTTCCCCAAACCATAAACCTAATTGATGCATTCATTCTTCCTAGCAAGTGTTCAGGGCAGATTCGTTGACGAGCAGTTACTTGAGTGATGTTGTATGTAAGTATGAAGAAGGAAGTTAGGAAGAACTGAGCTCCCAGCACAAAGAGCGCTATTTCTCTCGGCACATACCAGGACAGAGGAATAAGTATTTGAATAGATCCTAAGAAAATGGCGGATAAGACGACTAGTCGTCCTTCGCCAAATCTCTTTATAAGTTTTGGTGTGACGGTTGCACCTAGCAAACCACCTATAGAACCAATAGAGGAGAGCAATCCAAAACTAGCTGTGCTAAACCCTAAGTTCTCTTCTCTAAAGAAGTAGAGGGCGAACATGGTTCCAACAATCGTTGAGAAGAGATTGCTGGTTGAAGTTGTAAAGGTGATAGCCCTAATGAGCTTTTGATTCCAAACAAAACTCAACCCTTCGGCAATCTCCTTACGAAGAGGACGTCTATCAGCCTTGGGCTTAGGAACTTCCTTGTCTTTGATTAGGAATAGAGCGATTGCTGAAATAAGAAAGCTAAATGCATCAACGATGAGTATCAGTGGAGCCTTCAGAATAGTCAGCAACCACCCGACAATGCTAGGACCGGAGATACCTGATATCTGACCTGTGGTCTCTAATCTCGAATTGGCAACACCGATGTATTCCTTTGGTAAAAGTATTGGAATGTAGCTTTGATATGCAACATCAAAAAACACAGATGCGACACTCATCACACTGGCAACAAGAATTAGGTGATAAATGGTGAGACTGTCTTGGAGCCAAAGCAGCGGAATGGTTGCTACAGCTAGCATTCGGACTAGATCAGCGATTAACATCACTCTGCGTTTTATCCATCGATCAACCCAAGCACCAGCGAGTAAACCTACAACTAGAAACGCAGAAGTCCCAGCCGCGTTGAGAAAACCCATTTCCAGTTCACTTGCTGAAAGAAAAGTCACTGCGATGACAGGTAACGCTAGGCCCGATATTTGTGTACCAACGGCACTGACCGTTTGCCCAACCCAAAGAGCTAGGAAACCCTTTTGCTTGAGAATGCTGTCTTTACTTATCATCATTAAAAAAATAACAGGCCCGGTAATTCAAACCGGACCTGTTATTGCTTTGGAATAATTATTTAGCTTCTTTTTGTCTGCTAATTCCGATACCTAGTGCACCAAGTGCAGCTACTAGAACCCCGAATGCAGCAAGCATATTTGATGAGCTAGTGTCTGAACCAGAAGCTGGCATTGCAACACCACTCTGGTACATAAGGGTCTCATCGACTTCCTCGCTTATAGGTTCGATGTCCAAGTCTCTGATCATTGTTTCGTCAACTGCACCGTCCATGAGTTCCATGTCTTCACCATCTGCGCCGGTTGTTGTGTAAGCGCGGAAGCAAGCTGACATTTCTTTGCCATCTTCATCTGTGGTTACTGTGCAATCCGGTGAATCAACAGTAGGTTCGTCAACGGTCAGCGGCATTGGGACCATCCCACCCCTTGCACATACATTGACACCGTCTTCAGTCTCCCAGCATGAGTCAATTGGTTTGACATCAGTGATGTCTACTGGCACATCAAGTTCGCAAGATACGAATCCGTCTTCGTTGTATACGGCGGAGTAACCTTCGACACAGTCGCCAGAGATTGCTGGCTTATCTTCAGCGAAACCAGCTGTAGCGGATGTAGTAATGAATCCGGCTGCAAATAGAGCCGCGATTGTGAGTTTAGAAATCTTCATAATGTCTCCTTCAGACTTATTTATAGCCTAGTGGAACTTAGATAACAATGGGGTTGCGTTAAACTGTGAATTGACCTTATCTATTCATGAAAGAAGCCATGCCAGAAGACAAATTACTGTGGTCGGAAGAGTTCAATAGCGGACCAGGATCTGTTCCTAACCCTGAGATTTGGGGAAGAGACTTGGGGGATGGAACCACACATGGCATACCTGGCTGGGGCAACAATGAGCTTCAGGTCTATACAGACAAGAACGCTTTTGTTAACGAAGAAGGTCATCTAGAGCTTGAGGCTAAGAAGATCACTGACGGTTCAGAAGGAAACGCCTATTACGGTCCAGTTGAGTGGGCTAGCGCTCGTCTGGTGACCAAGAACAAGCTTCATTTCCTTTATGGGCGAATAGTGATTAGGGCTAAAGTGCCTGCAGGAGTAGGCCTTTGGCCAGCTTTCTGGATGCTAGGTGCTTCAATGGATAGCCAAGGTTGGCCACTTGCTGGAGAAATAGACATTATGGAGTGGGTTGGCAAAGCTCCTCTAGAGGCCCTTGGCACACTTCACGGACCTGGCTATTTTGGTGACAATGGTTGCGGCGGAAAACTTGTCTTTGATGAAAGCCTTGCAGGGCAATGGCACGAGTTCTCAATCAACTGGAAACCTGGTCACATTGCTTGGTTCGTTGATGAGAAAGAGTATTTCTCAGCAACTCCTGAAAGTGTTAGCCCAAATGAATGGGTTTACGATCACCCCTTCTACCTATTGCTAAACATGGCTGTTGGTGGCAATTTGGGCGGTCCAGTGGATCCAGAGCTCCCAGAATCAAATAAATTGCTTGTGGATTACATTCGTTTATTTGAATATCAAGGATATGGCCAAATTGATACGAAATAGACTGACAAACTTCGGTGAGTTTCTACATGTTCCCGATTATGCGTATAAAGTGTGTATTGGATGCAAGTGCATGGGGTTTCAAAGAGCAGGTAACAAAAAGTAAATGGCACAGAAACAAACAGCTGAAAACATTGAATCCGCCTGGAACTGGTTCATCTCCAAGTATGAAGCTAGAGGCTACAAGTCTCTAAATCAGTTCTCAATAGCAACAGGTATGCAGAAATCAAGCCTGAGCAGGTATTTCCACCTAGAACGTGAGATCCCGTCTGGAACAGTGGGACGACTTTGTGCAGAATTAAAGGTTTCTCCAGAAGAGCTTCTGAAGGCAGTTGGCGCGCTGGGTTGGCCGGCTAAGCCTAAGCGCAACCGCGGATAAGTAGGTTTCTACCTACCGGTAGTACGGTACGACAGTAGTCAGGGTCCGACCAGAGTCGAATAACGTGCTCTAGAACCTCGGGTTTGAGGTGGTTCTTACAGTTATCAGTAAATACGTCTACTCTAAGACCCATTTGAATCGTGAACCTTGGACGATCTAGATCAGTTTCAGGTTGCTTTTTTGGCTCTTTCTGGGCAACAACCTCAATTTCAACATCCTGCCAAGTGCTGAGCGGCACAGGCTTTCCTGCTGAACAAAGTTCTGGGTCCTGAGGCCAACTGTTTACCAGGTGATCCACTAGGTCAGGATGCAGGATATTCTCAAAATGCTCTTTAATCACGCCTGCTGATTGCCCAACTGGCACAGTTATTATTAGCTTTTTAGCCTCTGGCCAAACAATCTTTACTTGAGCTGCCTCAGGAACTTCAAAAGAAGTAACTGTCTCGCCTCGTGAAAGAAAAATCTCTGTGTGCATGCCGCCCCATCAATTTGGAGGTGAAATATCCCCGATTGGAAACATCGCTTTCATTGTAAAGTAGCCCACCGACATTTACTCTTTATTCGACGTTTACACGCACAAACAGACTCGTGAGAGAATAGTCACATGACTACACATACACATATCGCAACCCTACACACCAACCACGGAGCCATAAAAGTGAACCTTTTTGGCCTGGAAGCCCCAGTAACAGTAGCTAACTTCGTCGGCCTGTCTGATGGCAGCAAAGAGTGGACCCACCCTCGTACTGGAGCTAAGAACACCGATACACCTCTATACAACGGTGTGATCTTCCACAGAATTATCCCGGGCTTCATGATCCAAGGTGGAGATCCGACAGGAACTGGAATGGGTGGCCCTGGCTACAACTTCAAGGATGAGATCAGCGAACAGAACTTCAATGAGCCTTACAAGCTAGCTTTGGCGAACGCAGGTCCTGGAACCAATGGTTCTCAGTTCTTCATTACTGTTGCACCAACCCAATGGCTATACGGAAAGCACACCGTTTTCGGTGAAGTTGCAGACGAAGAGTCAATTGCCGTAGTCGACAAGATTGCAGCAGTGGAAACTGGTGCTCAAGATAAGCCAAAAAACGACGTAGTTATTGAGAGAATCTCAATCGAAGCTGTGCAGGCTTAGTGTCAGAAATAACAACTACTTGTTACAGACACCCCGATCGCGAGACCGGGGTGTCTTGTCAACGTTGTGACAGATTCATTTGTGTCGAATGTTCTTCCCCTGGAGCAGTTGGTTTCCTGTGTCCAGAGGATTCAAAAGATCGAGTAAAGATTCACAAAGCCACTTTTCAGAAAAACATAGTCAGTGCAGCTCCGGTAACCTTGACACTTATTGGCATCAACGTTCTGGTATACATTTGCCAATTCTTATTCCCAAACCTGATTGATTCCCTTTACTACGCCAACGTAGGTAGTAACACAGAGTGGGGCAGTTGGCAGAGGGTATTCACCTCAGGCTTTGCTCATTCAGAAGTTCAGATCAGCCACATCCTGTTCAACATGTATTCACTGTTTGTCCTTGGCACGCTTCTTGAACCAATGGTTGGTAAGTGGAGACTCCTCACACTTTACTTCTTCTCGATATTTGGAGGTGGCTTAGGCTACTTGCTGCTCTCGAATGAGTTCGGATATGTGGTCGGCGCGAGCGGCGCAGTGTTCGGCCTGATGGGTGCGTATTTGGTTTTCTTGATTGTGCTAAAACTCAATGCCAGTCAGATGTATATCATTCTCGGGCTTAACTTATTCTTGAGCTTCTTACCAGGAATAGCTTGGGAAGCCCACGTTGGTGGTTTGATTGTTGGAGCTGCTGTTGGTTATCTATTAATCTCAACTCGGGACAACGCAAAGAACAACATTCAATTATTAGGTCTGGTCGGAATAGCAATAGCCTTGGCAACTATTTGGGTTGTGGCTAACGCACCTATAAACGTCTTAAACGGCTAGTTACTTCCAGCGGGTTAGAAAACCGAAACCAACCATCATTAGACCAAAGCCCACGATGATGTTTCCTGCCCCAAGGTTGATTGGTGTGCCTGAACCCAGTGGGTATAGAGTCTGGCTGATGTAGTAGACCATGATCCAGATAAGACCAACAACTAGAAACGTCAGAGTCACAGGTAAGAACCATGCAGGGTTACCTTCATTGGACTTCTTGACTTTGACAGAGTCAGGTGTCTCTGGCTTGGCAGGACGCTTACGTAGGGTAGGTAGTTTCAATTTGTTTTCAGACATTCCACAATTCTAATACGAGGGCACCGCTGGCAAGTTAGGCTTAAATCCATATGGTTAAGATATTGGTTCTAGATAACTACGATTCCTTTGTGTATACGCTCAACGGCTACCTGCAGCAGCTAGGCGCTAGCACCGAAGTATTGCGCAATGACGTAGTTTCTGAGTCTGAACTACCTGAATTACTGGCCAAATTTGACGCTGTCCTAATCTCCCCAGGACCTGGTACCCCAGGAGATGCTGGCCTGAGTGTGCCAACAGTCAAATTAGCCCTAAAGTCAGGACAGCCCATATTTGGTGTTTGCCTAGGACATCAAGCTATTGCTGAAGCAATGGGAGCAACTGTCACTAGCGCTGAGGAACTCATGCACGGAAAGACCAGCCAAGTGTTCCATGATGACTCCCTGGTATACAAAGATGTTCCTGAACCATTTACTGCAACCAGATATCACTCTCTAGCAGTCGTGGCAGGTACTGTACCGGATGATCTGATTGTGACAAGTAAAACATCTGGCGGAGTAATCATGGGTGTGCAGCACAAGACTCTGCCTATTTATGGAGTTCAATTCCATCCTGAATCTGTTCTTACCCAAGGTGGATATCAAATGCTAGGTAATTGGCTTGAGTCCCTAGGACTAAAAGGTGCAGCGGAAAAAGCTAAAACGCTTAGTCCTTTGCTAAAGCTCTAATTAAGCAAGCACTCAAGCGTCAGCACGATTGTCTGCAGTTGTGGTTGAATACCAGGTGCGATTGACTGTGCGATAACAGCTGTTCCAGCAGTTCCAAGACAAGTGACATCAACTTGAGTTTCAACTGTGTAACCAACAGAAGGAGCAGTTAGTTGATCTCTTGCATCACTTAGTTCAAGATTGACGATATTCGGAACTACAACGCTTCCAGTCGAAAGAACCAGGTTAACTACAGTGCCCTCAGGAATCTGAGAGTTAGCCGCCGGTTCAGTTGACATTACTAAGTTCTTAGCAATAGTTGGTGAATCACTTTGTGTGATTGTGCCTAAAACAAGTTTCGCGTTTGTGATTGCAAGAATAGCATCTTGCTCAGTCATTCCAGAAAGATCTGGCATCTGTGACAGAGCTTTACCAGAGGAAACCAACACTGTGATGGTTGTCTTAGCTCCCACTTCTTGGCCAGCAGGTGGATCGGTAGAGATTACATTGCCCGCCTCAACAGTTGAACTCATCTGCAATTGTTTTTCAACTAAAAGTTTCTGCTGTGTCAAAGATAGGTAGGCCTCGTCGTAGGTTTTACCAACAACATCGATTACGGTTATCCTGGTGCCGGTGTCGCCACCAAATGAAATCAGGGCACCACCGCCGGCAATCAACCAGATAATAAACCCAACAATAAGAACAAACGCTCCACTTCCAGCCCCCCACAGCCAACCACCAGAAGGTGTATCGCCGCGCACCTTGGTTACAACAGTTGTCTGCTCTAGTGGCTCATCAGCTTTGGTTTCGAAGCCCAGCAATGAGAATCCATTTTCCAAGATCTGTGTTGGCTCACCAGCCGGAGCTGGTTTAATTTTGGTAACTGGGTTAGTCGCGTCTTCGTTAGCCGATTCGAGTAGTTCGGCAAAAGGATCAATGACCGGAATGTCTCTAACCGTTGCAGTTTCCTGAAGAGTGTCTTCACTGACTGGATGTAGTGGAGCTGTAGCTGGTTGTGCTCCATCTTCGAAGAAAGAAACTGCTTTACCTTGAACAGCAGCGGTCAGGGCTGATCTGAATACACTTGCTGATTGGAACCTAGAGTTTCTTTCTTTAGCCAAAGACTTCATCACTACAGAATCAAGTGCACTACTGATAGCCGAGTTAATACTTGATGGTAGTGGTGCGTTTTCACTAACGTGTTGGTAGGCCACAGACACGGCTGTTTCGCCTGAGAATGGTGGACGACCGGTGAGCATTTCATAAAGCAAAACACCGGTTGAGTAAAGATCTGTTCTGGAATCGACAGTCTCACCTTTAGCTTGCTCTGGGGAGAAGTATTGGGCTGTGCCAACAATTCCATTTGTGTGTGCAAGGGTGGCTGATGAATCACTAACTGCTCTGGCAATACCAAAGTCCATGACTTTAACCGCATTAGAGTTTGTAATCATCACGTTGGCAGGCTTAATGTCACGGTGAATAACACCTGCAGCATGGGAGAACTCTAGAGCTGTTAGAACACCGTTTGCATAAAAGATTGCTTCCTGCTGGGTGAGCTTTCTTTGACGAAGAATATCTCGCAACACTTCACCAGTAACTAATTCCATAACGATATATGGCAGATGACGCTCTGTTCCAAACTCATCTGCAGTAACTTCGTCACCGGCGTCATATACGCGGACGATAGTTGGATGAGCCATTCGAGCTGAAGCCTGGGCTTCTTGTCGGAAACGAATCTCAAAACTTGAGTCTGCAGCCAAGTCTGATTTCAGTAACTTGATGGCCACAGTTCGGCCAAGCCTGGTATCAACACCAGAGTGAACCTCAGCCATCCCACCTCGACCAATGAGTTCACCGAGTTCGTATCGGCCAGCGATGATGCGCTTACTTTCGTTCATGCATCGCTCCAATCCTGATTCACTGACTAACCAAGTTTATCTTTGCTTGTTCTATTGAAACTTAGACTTCCCTGTTAGTTGATTACCGTGTTTTGGTCAACTAGTTGTTGGTAGTAGTAGACCTTGATGGTGCTGCCAACCTGAAGCGTACCCAAAGGGGAAAGGTCATAGACCAGGGAGATACGTGGATCATCGGCAGGTACCGAGGTGCCAGCTATTGGTTCAACTATCAAACCAAGATCACTCAGTCGAGGTACCACCAGAGAAACATCCAAGTCTTGATAGTCGCTAACTAGAACCACAACGGTATCTATTGGTTCTGTTGGTGTGGGAGTTGGTGAAGGAGTAACAGTTTCTGACTTGGTAGGCGTAGGGGTTGGAGTAGGGTCAACCGGTGTCTTAGGAGCGACCAAACCGGCCCAGACGATAACTGCGATTGTGCCTAACAGAAGAAGAATTACAGTTATCCATGGCCATATGGCTGGCACGGTAGCAGTGGGTTTGGTATCAGTGTTGATGATTGTTGTTTCATCACTGACCGGCTCGACTCCTGTTTGTACAACTGTGTTAATAGGAATGTGCGATGGAGTATCTGCCATTAGAGCTTCTGCTCTGGCAGCTAATTCAAGTGCTGAACGAGGTCTCAGATCTGGTTTCTTAGCTAAGCAGTCCATCACAAGACGCACTAACCTCGGGTCTAGACCTGCTGGCAGAGCAGGTGGCACGTCATTGATCTGTGCCATAGCAATTGCCATCTGCGTGTCACCTTTGAAAGGTCGTCTACCAGCTAGAGCTTCGTAAGCAACAATTCCTAAAGAGTAAATGTCACCTGCTGCTGTTGCAGCTTTTCCAGTGGCTTGCTCGGGAGCCAAGTATTGGACCGTGCCCATGACTTGACCTGTTTGAGTAAGGGAAACCTGGTTGGCAACTCGGGCAATACCAAAATCAGTTATCTTAACTTGCCCATCCGGAGTGATAAGCAGGTTACCTGGCTTCACATCTCTGTGCACTAAACCTTCTCGGTGAGCAGCATCTAAAGCTAAAGCGGTTTGAGCGATGATCGAAATAACTTGTTTCTCAGGAAGAGTTCTCTCTCTTTCAAGAATTGAGGATAGGGCTTCACCTGGCACGAGTTCCATAACTAGGAACGCACTACCTTCATCCTCACCGTAATCATAAACATTAGCTATGCCATCATGGTTGATCATTGCGGCATGCTTTGCCTCAGTTCTGAAGCGATCGACAAAGTCAGGGTCGCCCATGTACTGCTGCTTCAAAATCTTGATAGCTACTAGTCGGAGTATTACTTCATCCTGAGCTTGCCAGACCTCACCCATTCCGCCAGTTGCGATTCTCTTTATGAGTCGGTATCTATCTCCGTAGAGCTTTCCCTCTTCTGGTTTCACTTGTTCAACACCGCCTCCATGACCTTCTTGGCAATTGGTGCAGCCAGTGTGTTACCTCGACCAGATTGACCTTTGCCACCACCGTCTTCAATAACAACTGCAACAGCAATTTCGGGGTTATCTGCAGGAGCAAAGCCCGTAAACCAAAGTGTGTATGGATCTTTTACTCCATTTTCAGCAGTACCCGTCTTACCGGCGACACTCACTCCTGGAATCTTTGCATTAGAACTTACTCCCGATGAAACGGCAGCAATCATCATCTGCTTTATACGTTCCGCAGTGCTGGTAGTTATCGAGCGTCGAAGTTCTGTTGGGTTGCCTTCCTCCAAAAGAGTCAAGTTAGAGGTAAAGATCTGATCGACCATATACGGTTTCATCTCCACCCCACCGTTGGCAATAGCGGCAGAAACCATCGCCATTTGTAAAGGTGTAACCCGAACATCAAACTGGCCGAAAGCTGTAAGACCTGTTTGAGCATCATCCAGGTTTTCTGGATACACACTTGCAGTGCTCTTGAGTGGAATAGATAGTGATTCACCGAATCCAAATGCTTTCGCTTGCTTAGCAATTGCATCTTGGCCTAACTCAATTCCCAACTGAGCAAAAGGAACGTTACAAGAAAGCTTTAGAGCAGTAGCAATCGATACGGTCTTAGCCCCTCCACATTTACCCTCGCCAGAGTTGGTGATGGCAGTTGTAGTCCCAGGCAAAATGTATTTACTTGGATTAGGCAGTTTGCTTTGCGGTGTGTAACTACCCGACTCAAAAGCTGCTGCAGCAACGACTAATTTAAACACCGAACCGGGTGCGTACAGATTGCCGCCAATTGCTCTGTTGATCAGCGGAGAGTTTTCATCGGTGAGAAGTTTCTTGTAATTCGATGAGGCATCAGCAGTGTTGTGTGTTGAAAGTGAGTTTGCATCAAAACCAGATTTGGAAACTAAAGCAAGTATTCGGCCAGTTGCTGGCTCTATAGCAACAACTGCTCCTTTCATATCTCCTAAGGCATCCCAAGCTACCTGTTGAACGTCCTCATCGATGGTTAGTTCAACCGATGCTCCGGTTACAGGGTTTCCAGAAAGCAAAGCATTCAATTGTTCAAAGAATGCAGCAGAGTTATCTCCTCTAAGAGAACTATCCAGAGCATTCTCTAAGCCGGTTCTGCCTTGAAACAGAGAGTAAAAACCTGTGATGGCACTGTATTGCTCACCAGTGTATTTACGAAGGAATCGGTAAGCATCTGAAGTCTTGACGGATTCAGCAATTGGTTTGTTGTTGACCAGAATTGCACCACGTTGAGTCTTATATCCGTCGTAGACAGCTCTTTGGTTTCTAGAATCGTTGTTCAGCCCATCAGCGTTTATAACCTGCATAGCGCTAGCTGCTAAGAAAAGTGAGAGGAACATCAGCAGAATGAAATTTGCAACTCGTTTAATCTCTGGTGTCATTCGCCCACCGTCCCTGGCTTAGGCAAAGTATCGGATAGTCGAAGAAGTAAAGCGATGATGATCCAGTTGGCTACCAAAGAAGACCCACCAGCAGCCATGAGCGGTGTGGTGAGCCCAGTTAGAGGAACTACTCTAAGCACTCCACCAATGACGATGAAACACTGGAGCGCTATTACGAAACCTAAACCTACGGCAAGTAACTTACTGAAATCATCGGCATGCGCATTAGCGATACGAAGTGCTCTAGCCACTAGAACCATGTATAGCGAGAGCAGGGCAAAGATTCCAACCAAACCAAGTTCTTCACCAATGGCAGAAATGATGAAGTCACTCTCGGCTAAGGGAACTATGGAAGGTAACCCACCACCTAAACCAGTTCCAAATAATCCGCCGTGTGCTAACCCAAACATTGATTGCACTAACTGATAGGAACCACCAATAGCTTCATAGTTGGCTTCACTTAGTGGATCAAGCCAAGCAGAGACCCTATTGCCCACATAACTCATCAGCCTTGATGCAATAAGTGCACCTGCTACAAACATCACTAAACCCACTAGAACATAAAAAGTTCTACCGGTTGCAACATACAAAAGCACAAGGAACAAACCAAAATACAAAAGCGAAGTGCCAAGATCTCGCTGTAAAACTAATACACCTAGACTGGCAAGCCAGATAACCACAATGGGTCCAAGTTCCCTAGCTGGTGGGATTCTAATTCCAAAAACTTTTCTACCAACAACTGCCAGAGCTTCTCTTCTGGAGGTTAGGTAGCCTGCAAAGAAAATGATGAAGGCAATCTTTGCCAATTCTCCAGGCTGAAAGCTAACAGGCCCTAAACGCACAGACAGATACGCACCACTGGTTGGATTACCAATCACTGGAAGCAATGGAAGAACTAACAAGATGACACCCAGTGCCATGCTCGAGTAAATGTATTTTCTAAAAGTTAGATGTGATCGCACTAGCCAAAGCACTAATGCGGCTAACAGAATTGCGATGACAGTCCAGACAACCTGTCTTTCACCAACTGCGCGATCCGCATCGGTTGCTGACTTCACCAGATCCAGTCGATAAATCATGGTGATACCTAGCGTGTTGAGAAGAAATCCAATGGGAAGAATAATTGGATCTGCATCGCTTGCTCTCAACCTAAGAACAATGTGAAAGACACTGGCAGCTACAACAGGGAGCGACCAAATAAACCAAGCGTCTTCTCTAAGTATTTGTATAGTGGCCAACTGAACTTGAGAGAGCTCAAATGCATAAAGACCGAAACCAAAGAGCAACATCAAGAGCTCAAGGTTTCTCTTCTTGGGTACCACCCTGAACAATCCGACAGCTTTAGCCATTCTTGGCACTCTCGACGATTTGCTCTAGCTTTGCCTGTGCATCAGCTAACGAATCTGCGGAAATACTTTTCAGGATGAGTTCTTGCTGGAATTCAGGAAGTTCAGTTAACTGCACATTTGATTCTTGATAGAGCTTAGAGAAACCAAACCCACCAAAACTTTCCTTAATACCTTGATAGATAGCCACATTGCCATTTTCAACACCTAGGTAATAGCGAGTTTGAATGTATGAATAGATTCCCCACAGAGCAGATCCAAAAACGAGAGTTAAGGCTAGGAAGAAGGCAATACCTCTTAGCCTCCAAGAACGCACCTTGCCACCGAATTCACCGATCGCTTTAGCGAGCGCAGGATCGTTAACTGAGTAGAAAGATTCTTTTCTTCCTGCATCTCGAATTGCCTCAAGCCATCGTATTGGGCTAAATACTTCAAGAATTCTGCCAGCGCTGTTTGGCTTGATTACTATTTCATTAGCAGCCGAACCCAGCCAAGTTATCGGTTGTTGTAAATCTGCAGCGTCAACTGCTTCACGTACTTCTAGAAGCAAAACAGTTACGTTATCTGGAGCGCCATACTCTTTAGCTTCATCGATAAGCAATTCAATTGCCTCATCGAGATCAGCTAGCTTCATGTTCTCTTCAATGAGAGCTGTTGGTACCACTCCACACAATCCATCTGAACAGAGCAGCAGTCGGTCACCAACTCTTACTTCAAGTTGATGGATGTCAAATTCTGGTTCTTCAGATGTGTCACCTAAGACTCGAAGAATCACATTTCTGCGTGGATGGTAGAGAGCTTCTTCTTCAGTGATTTTGCCTGAGTCAACTAGTTGCTGCACGAAAGTGTGATCTTTAGTTATCTGTGTCATTTGTGAATCTCTCAGGAGGTAAACCCTAGAGTCACCAATGTGTGCAATGTTTGCAATGTCTCCGGTGAATAGAACAGCATCCATGGTGGTTCCCATGCCCGCTAGGTAGCCGAACTTATCCACTGTTTCAGAAAGATTCTGGTTAGCTTCTTTCATCGCATCTAGCAATGCTGTTGTTGCTGTGTCGCTATCTGAATAAACGTCATCAACCTTGGCAACATGTTGAGTGGCAAGGGCAGAGGCAATATCTCCTCCAGCGTGGCCACCCATACCGTCAGCAACGATATAGAGATTTACACCTGAGTAACCACTGTCTTGGTTGCTGGCTCGAACCTTACCTTTATCACTGCGAGAAGAACTAACAATCTTGAGAGCCACGTCTAACCTCTTAGCTCAAAGATCGTCTTACCAATGCGTACCTGCATGTCTTGTTTTATAGGTACCGGTGCACCAATCCGAGCACCGTCAACATAGGTTCCATTAGTCGAGTTCAGGTCCTGTAACAACCAGCCATCGTCTGTGCGCTGGAGTCTTGCATGTTGTGAAGATGCATAGTCATCTTCAATCACAAACTCATTGTTAGGAGCGCGACCGATGCGGATTTCTTTTCTATCGAGAACTAGCTCTAACCCCTGCAGTGGCCCATCTATAACTACAAGAGTTGCAGGTGTCTCACTCATTGCCGAGACAATAGTTGCAGATCCTGGTGCAGCAGAGAAATTACCAACACTTGTAATTCCGGTAGTTGGTGAGGAAACAGATGTGGGTAAATTATTTTCAACTACTTTAGATAGAACACGCTCACTAAATAGGTCAGCTCGAATAATTGAAATAATGCTCAAAACAAAAAGCCAAAGAATTATTAGAAATCCCGCTCTTACTATGAACAGCGCCAGTTCACTCATCTTTACTCACCACCTTGACTCTTAGCGATAACTCTAAAGACAAACTCTGTGCGACCAGCTTTGATAACTGTGTCCGCAGAAATAGTTTGTAATTTAACATTCACACCGGAAACAGTTGTTCCATTTGTTGATCCCAGATCCTCAACAGATCCTGTTGAACCATCCCAGTTAATGGCGAAGTGTGTTCTGGATAGTCCAGAGTCATTGACTTGGATATCAGCGGTTGCATCCCGACCAATTGTTGTTTTGGCCTTAGCAAGTAGATATCTCTTGCCAGCAATGTCTATTGCAGGCACCCAGGAAACATTAGCTACCTGCTCTGCCTTGCTGCCACTAGCAGCAACACTTATTTGACCTATTGCAAGAGTTGGGGAAGCTGATAATGAAATAGCCAACTGATTAGTTAGTTGGTAACGCTGCTTTTTAGCGTGAGAGTTGACTTGCTTTGATATCTCATCCACTAAGTCCTCACCCAGAGAATTGAGTCTCAGCAGATCGGTTTGAGATAGGGAGACTCTAAATTCATTAGGAGCAAGGATACGGTCTTTACCTATGACGGCAGCACTAACATCCATCTTGGCCTTGATAGCAGCACTAATTTCAACTGGCTGCAATTGTGATTTGAATGCTTTAGAAAAAGCACCGTTAACAAAGGTTTCAAGGCGACGCTCAAAGTTCTCTATAAAGCCCAAAACTTTTCCTTACTCGCTGTATGACAAGTTTAAGGTCATACCTCTAATAGAAGGGGAGATACCTGTTCAATATCCAGCAAACTGCTAGTGCTCTTTAGCTGTGGAAAGCTTCCAAGAAACTGATTTAGCCAACGCTTTGGCGACGTTTGCCTCTGGTGTGCTGATCTGTGTGCACAAGGTTGGCAGAATTTGCGTTGCAGTCATCGCAGAGCAAAATTAAGTCGCGGCAACCCAAGAACAGACAGTTACGGAACGTAGAGGTTGGTGCTTCACACTTCTCACACTTACCTATGGTTTTGGCATCAGGGGTGAAATCAATGTTTAGTCGATCATCGAATACGTATAGTGAACCTTCCCATAGGGACTTATCCCCTTGGCTTTCACCGTAACGAACAATGCCACCATCAATCTGATAGACCTCTTTAAACCCGTTATCAATCATGATTGCGCTGAGAATCTCACATCGAACACCACCGGTGCAGTATGTGACTACCGCCTTGTCCTTGATATCGTCATATTTGCCACTCTTGATTTCAGCTACAAAGTCATGGGTGGTCTGAACGTCTGGAACGATGGCGTTCTTAAATTTGCCAATTGCAGCTTCGAAAGCGTTTCTGCCATCAAAAAAGACAACTTCGTCGCCTCTTTCGGCTACTAATTGGTCAACTGCAGCAGGTTTGAGGTGCTTACCACCGTTTGTTATGCCTTTCTCGGTGACCGTGATTGCATCTGGGGCATCGAAGGCCACTAATTCATTGCGGACACGTACTTTGAGGCGAGGAAAATCATTTCCTTGACCCATAGACCACTTAAAGTCGATTTTCTTGAAACCTGTGTATTGTTTAGTGGTTTTTACGTACTTCTTGAGGGCTGACATGTCGCCACCAAGGGTTCCATTGATTCCATGTTTAGAAATCAGGATTCTGCCCTTAAGTCCCAGGCTTTCGCAGAGATTCTGCTGCCAAAGCCTTACGGCCTCCGGGTCTGAGATCGGAGTGAAGCCGTAATACAGGATGATTTTTTGTAGTTCCACGCTTCTTAGTTTAGGGATAACAAGTGTCGCTCAACAGCCCTAGAATTACTCCCATGACTGACATTAGAGGAATCAACACCCAGGGCTTTGACCACAGCGTTCGCCCACAAGACGACCTTTTCCGCCACACCAACGGTGATTGGCTAAAGAACGAGGAAATTCCAGCCGATCAGGCTGTTCATGGCTCTTTCTATAAGCTTCGCGACGACTCAGAAGATGCCGTTAAGGCAATTCTTGAAGAAGCTCAGGCGAACTCAAAGCCAGGCGTTAGCCAACAGATTGGTGACATGTATGCATCTTTTCTGGATGAGGCAAGAGCCAATGAGTTAGGTGCAGCTCCAATTGCCGCAGACCTAGAACGAATTGCAGCATCAGACTTCTCAAGCATCACTCACCTAATGGGTGAACTAGAGCGCGGTGTTGTTGGTGGAATCTTTGGAATGTATGTCAACAACGATCCAGGTAACCCTGAGCGTTACCTAGTGAACATGTATCAGGGTGGCCTAGGTCTTCCCGATGAGTCTTACTACCATGATGAGAAATACGCTGCATTTAGAGATGCATATCTCCCTTACATCTCAAACATGTTGCAGCATGCAGGATGGTCAGCGTCTGATGCTGACAACGATGCCCACACCATCATGAACTTTGAAACAGAACTTTCAAAGCTGCACTGGAATGTCGTTGAGACTCGCGATGCTGAAAAGACCTACAACCTGATTACATTCGAACACCTTCAGAAGATGACACCTACATTTGCGTGGGATGAATACCTCAAGGGAATGCAACTTGATTCAAAGATTCTTTTTGAGAGCGTTGTTATGACACCTTCATTCTTTGAAGGCTTAGATTCTGTATACAACGAGGGAAACTTAGACGCAGTCAAACTTTGGTTGCAGTGGCAGGTAATCAACTCAACCGCTCCTTACCTAAGCGATGAGTTTGTAAACACTCGTTTTGATTTCTACGGTAAGACTCTAACTGGTCAGCCAGAAATGCGTGCACGTTGGAAGCGCGGAGTTCAGATTGTTGAGGGAGCTCTAGGCGAAGCAGTTGGAGAAATCTATGTTGCTAAGCACTTCCCTCCACAGGCTAAAGAGAGAATGGATGTTCTTGTTCACTGGTTGATCGAGGCATACCGTGAGAGCATCACAAACCTAACTTGGATGACTGAAGAGACTAAGAAGAAGGCTTTGATCAAGCTTTCTAAGTTCAACCCAAAGATTGGTTACCCAAGCAAGTGGAAAGACTACTCAGACCTGGCTATCAATCGCAATGATTTGGTTGGCAACGTCAACAGGGCATCAGCATGGCAACTAGCACAAGAGGCTGCGAAAATCGGTGCACCACTTGACCGCGAAGAGTGGCACATGACTCCTCAGACAGTCAACGCTTACTACAACCCAGGCTTCAACGAAATTGTTTTCCCTGCTGCAATTCTGCAGGCACCGTTCTTTAGTTTGGATGCCGACGATGCAGTTAACTTCGGAGGCATCGGTGGAGTTATCGGTCACGAAATCGGTCACGGTTTTGATGACCAAGGTTCAAAGTATGACGGAGATGGTGCACTTGTGTCTTGGTGGACTGACGAAGACAGAGCAGCATTCGAAGAGTTGACTAAGCAACTTATTGAACAGTATGACGAACTTACTCCAGAAGGCTTGAGTGACGAATACAAAGTTAACGGTGCCCTCACTATTGGTGAGAACATTGGAGACCTTGGTGGAATCACAATTGCATACAAGGCGTATCTAATGAGCCTTGAAGGTAAAGAGCCTCCAGTGATTGATGGCCTAACCGGTGCTCAGAGATTCTTCATGTCCTGGGGTCTAATTTGGAGAGGTAAGTCAAGAGAAGCTATCGCGATTCAGCGACTAGCTACCGACCCGCACTCACCAAGCGAGTTCCGTTGTAACCAGGTTGCAAGTAACTTCGATTCTTTCTACGAGGCATTTGATGTCACCGAGAACGACGCGATGTGGCTTGAACCTGCTAATCGTGTTTCAATTTGGTAAGCAACAGTTCTAAGTGAGACTCTGGTTCCGCCTTATTTGGGCACATCTAAGTTGGCGTTGGCGTAGCAGGCTTGTTCCAGGCGATGTGAGCAGTCGCACGTTCAGAGTGTGGCCAACCGATATCGATATCTTCTTGCACATGAACAACGGAATTTATCTAACTCTTCTAGATCTTGCTCGTTTTGATCTCATGAAGAGAGCTAACACTTGGCAGCGATTGAAAAGCCAAAAAGTTCATCCTGTTGTCGTTCAAGAAAGCATTACCTTTAGAAAATCACTAACACCATGGCTGAAGTTTCAAATTGAAACAAAAGTCCTTGGTTGGGATGAACAAGCATTCTTTGTTGGCCAGCGCTTTGTAGTTAAGGGCGAGATTTACGCAGAAGCAGTTGTGAAACTTCGCTTCTTAAAATCCCCTAAGGGAACTCCAACTCCTCATGAAATAAATGAGATGGTCGGGGGTTGGACTGCACCGGTGCCGAAACTACCTGACTGGGTTATTCAGTGGAATAAGGAAGCTGCCTTACCTAAGGGGAGAGAACCAGCGCAATCAGACTGGACGAAGTAGTTTCTCAAAACCTCTAGTTGCTGAAAGTTCAGAATTGCTGTCTACGAGCAAAGCTTCAAACGAGTATTCAGCTGCATGCTTCTCAGCGAGAGCGAGACCTTGATCACCTGCCGCGAAGGTTCCTGAATGTCGTCTATCAAGACCAACATCTGGGATGATTGATTCGTTTACGAAACAAAGACGTTTGGCAGGCCACAACCCACGCCCTGCCTGAAATGGGAGTGTTTTAGGTGCAAGAGAACGAGCGCGAAGAAGTAGCCCGTGAAGCCATTGCTCTGGTGGAAACCTGGCTTCAAGATTCGAAAAGACAGGGCTCAAGGTCACCCGCTGAAAAACGTTTAGCCAAGATACTCAAAGATCCAAAAGGTTTGGACTGGACACTCAAGTTCGTTGACCGAGTGATTCGACCTAGCGATAAAAGAGTTGCCGCTAGTGAACTTAAAAAGTTATCCAAGGGACTTCCCAAGAGCTTAGGCTCGATTGACAGGGCAGCCATAGGTTTGGGTGGGCTACTAGCGAAACCCTTCTTCTTTATTGTGATTCCGATCGCAAAGCTAGTGCTCAGAAAACTTGTTGGACATCTAATCGCTGATACCAGAGCCAACAAACTCACAAAACATATCGCTAAAGCTAAATCTGGTGGAGTCAGCTTGAACCTGAACCTATTGGGTGAAGCAGTGCTGGGTGAAGAAGAAGCAAACCACAGATTCAATGAAACTTTTGCGCTACTAAAACGTAAAGATGTTGACTACGTATCAATCAAGTTGTCAGCTGTTGCCAGTCAGCTATCTATGTGGGGGTTTGAAACAACTGTCACCCGCATGGTGGATAAGCTAACACCTATTTACGAATACGCAGCTAATAGCAAGACTCAGAAATTCATCAACCTGGACATGGAAGAGTATCGAGATCTTGGACTCACAATGTTGGTCTTCAAGAAACTACTGTCTAAACCGTCACTTAAGAACCTAGAAGCAGGACTCGTTCTGCAAGCATATCTTCCCGATTCTTTTGAAGCATTGAAAGAGTTAACAGAATTCGCCCACCTCAGAACTCTTGAGGGTGGAGCAGGCATAAAGGTACGCATTGTTAAAGGTGCAAACCTTGCAATGGAGGTAGTAGACGCAAAGTGGCATGGTTGGAACCTAGCTACCTACGGAACCAAGGCAGACAGTGATGCGAATTACAAAAGATTGATTGAGTACTCACTCAACCCTGAAAGAGTAAACAGCCTCAGAGTCGGGATAGCAGGCCATAACCTATTTGATCTTGCCTACGGACATATTTTGTCCTTAAGGCGTGGAGTGCAAAACAAAGTTGAATTTGAAATGCTGCAGGGAATGGCTCAACATCCAAGTTCACAAGTGAAAAAGAGTGTTGGCTCGCTACTGCTATACACACCGGTTGTCAGACCAAGCGAATTCCAAGTAGCAGTTGCTTATCTAACTAGAAGACTTGAAGAAAACGGATCACCAGAGAACTTCATGTCAGGTGTCTTTGACATCACCACAGACAGAAAGGTATTTGAGCGAGAGCGCAGTCGCTTCGAGCTTTCCTTAGAGCGAATGGATTCCCTGAATAGCGCATCAAATCGCAAACAGAATCGTTTGAATGACTCTATTGATACCAACACAACATTTGTAAACGCCCCAGATACGGACACTGCTTTAAAAAACAACCGTGACTGGATTAGGCAAGTAATTGCTGGAGCTAAAGCTTTAGAGGGAAATTTACAATCACACGAATCGCATGTAGCTAAAGCAAATATCGAGACATTCGAAATCGAACAAATGGTTACTGAAGCTAGGCAAGCCGCAATTAGTTGGAGTGAGAATCCTGAACTTCGCAAACAACTCCTCCTTCGATGCGGACAAGAGTTGACAAAGAGCCGAGGTGCGCTCATGCAACTCATGTTGGCTGAAGCAGGTAAGACTATTGGCGAAGCTGACTCAGAGCTAAGTGAGGCAATTGACTTTGCAAACTTCTATGCCCACTCAATCGATGAAATAACAGAGACCGAGAAACTTGATGGAGTCAAGTTCATTTCTCATCGCTTGGTTGTTGTAGCACCACCCTGGAACTTTCCTGTAGCCATTGCTGCCGGTGGAGTTCTAGCTGCACTTGCAGCTGGAGCTGCAGTGATTATCAAACCAGCACCGCAGGTTGCCAACTGTGTACTAGCCATGGTCGAAACTCTGTGGCGAGCGGGTATCCCTAAAGATGTTCTAAGAGTTGCGCTAGTTCCAGACAATGAACTTGGTCTGCAGTTGGTTGGACACAACCAAGTCGATTCAGTTATCCTGACCGGTGCATTTGAAACTGCTCAAATGTTCAAGAACTATCGACCAAGGATGCGATTAGCCGCTGAGACCAGTGGCAAAAATGCAATCGTTATCTCACCTTTTGCAGACCTGGATTTAGCGGCGAACGATTTAGCCAAGAGTGCCTTTGGCCACGCAGGTCAGAAGTGTTCAGCAGCTAGCCTAGGCATATTGATTGGGTCTGTTTATAAAAACAAGCAGTTCCTCAAGCAACTAGTTGACTGTGTTGAGTCAATGAAGGTGGGTTACGGATCGCAAGCGGATGCAAGCGTTGGTCCACTAATTGAACTACCAGGTCCTAAGTTGCTCAGAGCCCTTACAACTCTTGATGCAGGTGAAAGCTGGCTACTAGAGCCTAAGCAGTTAGATGACAGTGGACGCCTATGGCGACCTGGCATCAAGATTGGTGTCAAGCCTGGTTCCTTCTTCCACCTAACTGAAGTGTTTGGACCAGTGCTTGGACTCATCGAAGCAAAAGACTTAGAGCATGCTTTAGAAATACAAAATGGAACAGAGTTTGGTTTAACAGCAGGAATTCATTCACTGAACACCGAAGAGATATCTCACTGGCTCAATGACATTGACGCAGGCAACCTTTATGTCAACAGGGGCATCACCGGAGCAATTGTTGAAAGACAACCTTTTGGCGGCTTTAAGAGATCCTCGGTTGGCTATGGCCTAAAAGCTGGAGGTAGAAACTATCTTCTTCAGTTCGGCCACTTTGAAGACACTGGTGATTTGACGATTATCAACGAACTTCCAAAATACATGGTTCGATACGCAGAGGTCCTAAAGCTAGTCGAACCCAACAAACTCGAATGGTTGCATCAAGCAATTCG
This sequence comes from Micrococcales bacterium, assembly GCA_947483795.1. Taxonomy (GTDB): domain Bacteria; phylum Actinomycetota; class Actinomycetes; order Actinomycetales; family Microbacteriaceae; genus Rhodoluna. Next base: position 25,990 of record CANKLZ010000009.1, read on the forward strand.
TAGCGATGACTATTGGGCTGACAAAATGCCGTGGAACCAGGAAATGGACGCCGGCGATCTTGAGGTTGAAGGCAACTACCACCGGTACATTGCGGACGATAAAAACATCACCATAAGAGTTAGCCAGAACGCAGCCAAGGCAGAGCTTGCTCGTCTAGTTGTTGCAATGAACTTGCACCGAGCTACTATTTCAGTCGACCCTGCTTTCCAGTCGTCTCATGGATTATCTGATCAACAGTTGCAACAGTTGGTTGGAAGAGACTTTGGAAGATTCGCTGTGGAGACCGAGCAGGAATTTGTTGATTTCATGTCATCAATAAGTGCAGGTCACAAGTTGATTCTGGTCGGTGCCAAAGAACCACGTATTGATCAATTGCAAGCCAACCCTGATTTGTTTGTTATTGATGCCCCTATTACTAAATCAGGAAGAGCAACTCTTCTAGCTCTCTACCGCGAACAATCCATCTCAATCACACATCATCGCTTTGGCGCCATCCAAACTGAGCTTGTAAACATATTTCAGGAGTAAGGTAAACCCATGACTGACTTACCAATCACAAGAGTCTTCACTGACTCCTTCGGTGTAGAAATTACCTTCTACGTGTGGCCTATCCAGAACCCAAAGGCTGTTGTTCAAATAGCTCACGGACTCGGTGATCACGGCAGAAGATATGATCATGTTGCCAAGGCACTGAATGATGCCGGCTATAGTGTCTATGCAGATGATCACAGAGGTCACGGTGTTACCGGAGAAAAGCAAGTTGCTAGCGGTCAAACCAAGACCATGGGAAACCTAGGTCCCGGTGGAATCAAAGCAGCCTTTGAACAGGTGCATGAATTCACCAACCTAATCAAGAAAGAGAACCCAGGAGTTAAGTTCGTTCTTATCGGGCACTCCTACGGTTCATTCATTGCACAGAAACTTGTGAATCAGTATTCAAATGAATATGACGCAGTAGTTCTTTCAGGATCATCACTACTATTACCTGGTGTTCTAGGTGCTGGGGCATTCAACAAGAAGTGGGATAAAGAACCCGGGGCAACAGGTTACGAATGGTTATCTAGAGATAAGCAAGTTGGTTTGGACTTTGTAGCCGACAAGCACACCTTCTATGCAGCTGCAGCAAAAGTTTTTGGTGTGCCAAATGCAATCCAACTCTACTTCACACCAAGTAGAAAAATAAGAAAAGATTTACCACTGCTTATTCAGGCTGGAAACGATGACCCTATCGGTGGTGAACGTGGCAACCAGATGCTAGCCAACACCTATAGAAATAAATCTGGACTAGAGAATGTCACTGCTATCATTTATCACGATGCAAGACATGAGATTTATAACGAGATAAACAAAGATGAGGTCATTCATGACCTACTTGGTTTTATAAAAGAAAGCGTCGCTTAGTTTAGTTCTCTAGATAGCAAGTGAGCTGTCTCAGGGTGCTTCTGCATGTATTTGACTACATAAGGGCATACTGGCCAAACTTTACCGAGATCATTAGCTTCTATGTCCGCTAATGCTTCTCTAACCAAGATGGCAGCGTAGTTATTACCCTGGTGCTCAGGATTAACCTCGGTATGAGTAATCTGTAGCTCACCATCAACATTTACGTAGTCAGCAAGGCCAATTAGCTCTTCACCTAGAAACAAGTCATAACGTGATTGTTCTTTATTGTGTACAACATGTGGGTTCATGATGTTAATCTCTTTCTGTGCAGAACATTTCTAAGTACCGAGTTATCCAAGGGGATAACCTATCTGTTCTGAAGTCTATTGCCGATCAAAGTGTTCAGCTTATATATGTTGATCCACCTTTCAACACTGGACGAGTACAGTCCAGAGGTAGTTCTAAAACTACAAGAACTGAGACAGGCAATCGTATTGGGTTTAAGGGCCAGAGATACGAAATTGTCAAAGAAACCATTCTCAGCTATGACGATGAGTTCAAGGACTACTGGGGTTTTCTAGAACCAAGACTGGAAGAAGCTTGGCGCATACTCAATGAAACCGGGACCCTTTACCTGCATTTAGATTATCGTGAGGCTCACTACGCCAAGGTTCTATTAGATGCTCTCTTTGGCAGGGATTGCTTTCTCAATGAAATCATCTGGGCCTATGACTACGGAGGCAAAGCCAAATCACGATGGCCTGCTAAGCACGACACAATACTTGTTTATGTAAAGAATCCAGATAAGTATTACTTCAATAACGAGAGCGTTGATCGTGAACCTTATATGGCTCCAGGTTTGGTGACTCCAGAGAAGGTAGCAAGAGGAAAACTACCTACCGATGTTTGGTGGCACACTATCGTCTCTCCCACTGGCAAAGAGAAGACCGGTTATCCAACCCAAAAACCTTTGGGAGTTTTACGCAGAGTTATTCAGGCCAGCAGTCAAGAAGGATCACTGGTTTTGGATTTCTTTGCAGGCTCAGGAACCACAGGAGCGGCAGCAGCTGAATTAGGCAGAAACTTTATTTTGATTGATCAGAATCCAGAATCGATTGAAGTTATAAAAGAAAGATTCAAAACTTTACCGGTTGACTACGAAATCTTTTAGAGCCTTCGTAGCTAACTAAAAATACAACCAAGGTTGTAATAAGAGTCAAGATTGCGGCAACCGCTAAAGCCATGCCATAGTTCTGTGATCCAGGTCTTGAAATTAGTTGATACATCAATACCGGAATTGTTGCCTGGTCTCCGTAGGTAAGCAAACTAGCAACACCAAATTCTCCCAGAGAAACAAGTGCACTAAACGCAACAGCTGTGCTCATCACTGGTCTCAATAACGCATAGTCCACATTCCAAAACAGCTGCAAGCCATTAGCTCCATCGGTCATCGCTTGCTCTCTGGTTACTGAATCAACCGCAAGCAGACTTGGATACACAATTCGAACAACCAGTGGGATAGCAAATACTGATTGCACCAGTGGCACAAGCAACCAGCTGGTTCTTAGAAAAGCGAGATCTCCAGTAAGGGTTATCAAATAGCCAACTCCGATGGCAACAGAAGAAACACCTATAGGCAGAAGGAAAGCAGCATCAAGAGTGATACCTAGAAAGTCAGTCTTTCGCCTACGTCTCTTTCTAGAATGCTCAGCAAGTAGATACGCAACTAGAACACCAAGCACGGTTGATACCAAGGTTGCTACCAGCAAGTTCCGCAGCGAGTTCATCCCAGCCTCTAAGAAAGTGATGTTTAGTAAATCTCTGGCACCACGAGTATCAAGAAGAGCAAAGTTCTCTAAAGTGAATGAGCCACTAGCAGAGATGAATGCTTTACTGAGTACTAGCAATACGGGTAAGACAATCAGAATCGCAATCACTACAAAACTAAATAGAGCCGCAGGCAGGTCTCTTTTATCCAGTGACTTTGAGCCAGATGTTGTTGGCGTAAAGCTAAGTGGGTTAGTCCCACCCCAGCGGCTTATGGTGAAAGCCACTAAGCAGAAAGCTATTTGCAGTAAAGCTAAGAGAGCTCCGTGAGCGAAGTCAAGTCTTTCTAATACCGAGATAGAAATGGCTGTTTCTAAGGTATTTATCTGTCCACCACCGAGGCTCAGCACTATTCCATAGGATGAAGCGCAATAGAGCATGATGATCGCACTTGATGAGCGAATCGAGCTCTTTAGTTGCGGAAGCGAAATTCTAAGTGCAGTAATTAATCGCCCAGCACCAGATATCTCTGATTCTTCATCGGTTGATTTGGAGAGGGTTTGCCACTGTGATCCGATGTTTCTAACAACCACGGCATAGTTAGCAAAGACATTTGCCACGATAATTGCAACAACTGGGTTCAGTCCACCAATTAGTGCTGCTACTTCAGTTACTGCAATGGCTACCACCAAGCTTGGCAACATGAACGGAACGGTGATTACTGTCTTTAGAAAAGCAGAACCTCTAAAGGATTTTCTGTATAGAACATAAGCACCAGGTATACCTAAGGCAAGACAGATGACCGTTGAAACAAATGCTTGCCAAACTGTGAACCAAAGTACCGGCCAAACACTGGCTTCATTATGAACCATGCCAGCAATGTCAGGACCAAGGGCTAAAGCAAAGACATTTATTAGTGGCCAGTAAAAGAGCAGCACCATAAATAATACAGGTGCACTCCATTGGGTGACTTTTCTAAGGTGCAACGTCAAACACTCTGTTGTATTTGGTCAACCAAGCAGCACGATTCTTAGCTATATCTAGATCTCCACCAATAGTGGAAATAGCAGCAGGGGCTCTAAGAGTCCAAGATTCTGGCAACGCAATGCTCTTATCGATCGGATAGACATACATGCTGGAAGGCAATGCTTCTTGGAAAGACTTACTCAGCATGAACTTGATCAATGTTTCTGCACCAGGAGCATTCTTAGCATTACGAAGCACACCCGCGTATTCGATTTGTCTAAAGCAATCTTTTCTAAGTGAAAGGGTCTTAGCATTACCATTTTCATCAACTTCGTCGGCAGGAGATGACGAATAGGAAAGAACAATCGGATACTTACCCTTACCAGCGGAACCGGAGAAGTCCGTGTAGTAAGCATCTTCCCAGCTACCTGCAACCTTCACACCATTGTCTCTGAATGCAGTCCACCAGTTCGCAGTTGCACTCTCACTAGGGAATGCGGCAAAGGTAGAAACTAGGAAACCCAAACCAGTTGATGAAAGATTTGGATTCTCAATAACTGTTAGGTTTTTGTATTTAGGTTGAATAAGGTCTCTCCAGTGATCTGGAATAGCAAGATTCTTGTTCTTAAAATATTGAATGTCGACGTTGAAACAGATGTCAGCAAAGTCAATTGGCACTAGATCGTTTGTCGCTCCTAGAACTTCGTTGTCTCTGATGACACTGGCAAAAGTGTTATCGATGCCATAGACAACATCACCAATAGGAGCATCTTTAGTAAGAACTAACTTGCCAGTCATTTCACCAACGTCCCCTGCTCGAACGATGGTTAGTTTTGATCCGTATTTTTCATATTCAGCAACCAGTTCATCACCCATGACAAAGGAGTCGTGAGCGACAAGAGTTAAACTGGCTGGCTCATTATTTGTGCAGGCCGAAAGCCCGAGAGATAGTGCAACGGTTATTAATACAAATATGCGTTTCATTTTTCCTTCCTACGCTGGCATTACCCAGTTCAGGTTTGACGGTATTTAGCTTTAGCTAATTCTCAGCCCGATACTTTCGGACTCCCGTGTGTTAAAAGACTAAACCCTTGGCATCAGGAATAGATACCAAGGGCTTAGTGCAATGTTGATTAGTTAGTTGAGGCAGCGGCTTGCTCGGCCCTTTCCTGAACACCTGACTTGGTGCGAAGCGCCGTCTCTTTGATGAATAGCGACAGCCCGAAAGCTACTATGACCACAGCGGCAGCTGCGATAAAGACGCTGGATGTTGATTCAGCGAAAGCCTGCTTGATTGGATCTGCTAGCTCTGGGCTAGCGGTCTTCAAGAAAGAGGAATCAGTCTGAATCAAAGCATTAATGTCCTGGCCTGAACTAAACGCTTCGTTGCGAGGATCGTTGAGTAACCCAGGGTTAGCAGCAATAGCCTGCTGAATCTTCTTTCCGATCTCAGAGCCCTTATCAGCAAGACTGTTGAACAAGATTGAAAGGAATACGGCAACACCTAGAGTTCCACCCATCTGTCTAAAGAATGTTGATGATGAAGTTGCCACACCAATGTCTTTAGCTTCAACAGCATTCTGAGATGCAATGGTTAGTGTTTGCATCATCTGTCCTAGACCTAGACCCATGATTACCATACCGATTGAGATCTGCCAGATTGCCCAGGTGTATACAAGGGTTGATAGGTAGAGGAATGAGACAGACATAAAGGCTGTTCCTAGAACC
>CANKLZ010000010.1 GCA_947483795.1 Micrococcales bacterium
AAAGCCATTGAGTTTACTAAGGGACACCCTAAGGACAGAGCCCAGACCGCCAGCTACGAATATGCCAAAGACTACAAGCGGGTTAAAGATCTCAGCTAGGTTCATTTAGCCCCGCCTGCTTTTTACCCAGTGCAACACCAGCTGCAAAAGCGAAGAACCCGCAAGCGAACATAACCGAGGTGATTGTGACACTTGATTGTTGATACATAAATATGGCAACACCAGACATAGTTGTGAACCCACCTGCGAACCCTGATCCCCAAAAAGTTTTTCTTTGTTCACTTCCAAAAAAAGGATGAAATGAAACGAGCCCTAAGAAAAAAGCCCCAGCTATGTTTACCAAAAAGAGAGAAAGCATTCCAGCCAGCGCTGAACCTGCGGTTACTTCTAAACCGCTGCCAATCAGATACCTAGCTAGTGAACCAAGCCCTCCGCCTATAAACACTAGAGCGAAGTTGCTGCTGAGCAATTTAGTCATTATCCAAGTCTAGGATGTCATCTGGTGTGGCATCTTTTTTAGCAACCATTGTGATTACCTTGTTGTTTTCACCGAGGTGCCTGCGCATCTGACCACTAGATCTGAGTACTTCTCCACGACGTACGTCACCTGGCAGTGGTGAACGGCTAAACAGATCAATCTTCTCAGCAGACTCTAATCGCCAAGGCACAAGAACAATCATTGCTCCGCGAACATACATTAGCTGCTTGCGAATACGGTTAGCTCTGTGGTTGTGGAAGATGTGCTCCCACCAATGACCCACAACATACTTCGGGATATAAATAGCCATACGCTGCTGCTCATGCTGCAATCTGTATTCAGTTAGGTATTCGCTTAGTGGGGCACCAAAGTCTCTAAACGGTGAAGGGATGATACGAAGAGGAACTTGAATTCCATAGTTTTCCCATTCGCTAGAGAAAGCTTTTGCTCGCTCTGGATCAACAGCAATGTGTACTACTTCTAACTTGTCGTGCTTACTTGAAAGAGCGTAGTCAAGAGCTTTCAGCTGTGGAGCAGTTAGCTTGTCCATTAGGACTATTGCATAGTCACCCTTGCTACCAAATGTCATGTCTGGTCTAAGTTGAATTTCTTTATCAACCTCGATGTAGTACTTATTTGTCTGATACATGACAATCCAAAGCACCGGCATGATGATGAACACCAACCAAGCTCCATGGGTGAACTTAGTTATAGTTACGATAATCAAGACGGAAGAAGTCATGAAAGCACCGAAACCGTTGATGAGCAAACCGCTTACAGCTTGCTTTCTCTGGATTGAGCTGTTTTTAATACCCCGGCGCCAGTGCACAATCATTCCGATTTGACCAACAGTGAACGATGTGAAAACACCGAGGATGTATAGCTGAATAAGTCCGGTAACCGATGCTTGATAAACAAGTATCAAAGCGCCAGCGGCAGCTGCTAGAGAAAGCATTCCGTTTGAGAACACTAGGCGATCGCCTCTTGTCTGCAACATCTTCGGAGCAAAACCGTCACGTGATAACACTGATGACAAAAGTGGGAAACCATTGAAGGCGGTGTTAGCCGCCAACAATAGAACAGCAGCGGTTGCAGCTTGAAGAATATAGAACAGGAGAGAACCACTACCGAAGACCGCGATACCAATCTGCGCCATGAGGGATTGTTGCGGGTTGGTTAGGAACTCTTCAACTTGTAACGGATTCACTAGTTGCTCAGGTGACTCTAGGTACTTGACCCCTGAAGTTAATGCAAGCCAGGTTGTGCCAAGGAACATGGACACAGCTATGATTCCCATAGCCACCATGGTGATGTTGGCGTTTTTGATCTTTGGTTCCTTGAATGCAGGAACTCCGTTAGCAATAGCTTCAATACCGGTAAGGGCAGAACAACCAGAAGCGAAAGCTCTAAGCAACAAGAGCACAACTGCTGCTTGAGTAGGGTTCTCCAGGAAATCGTGTATGCCGTGGATCTCATACTCTGACGATGTTGTTACAAGAGATTCACCTAAAACGAAGACCTTGTATAGACCAGAGCCAATCATTACGAAGACGGTGGTAATAAAGATGTATGTCGGGAAGGCAAAGGAAACTCCAGATTCCCTGATACCACGAAGGTTGATAGTGAAAATCAAAACTAAGAACCCAATAGCCATGTGCACACGGTACGGGGCAAGATCTGGGAAAGCAGATATTAGGTTGTCTGTTCCAGCTGAGATGGACACCGCAACGGTCATCACGTAGTCAAGTAGAAGTGCTGCAGCAACAATCAATGATGCCCCACGGCCAAGGTTTACTTTGGCAACTTCATAGTCACCACCACCGGAAGGATAAGCCTGAATAACCTTGCGATAAGAAAGAACGATAGTGATAAGAAGCAAAGCAACCATCGCTGCAATGCCTGGAGCAAAAGCTAGAAACGAAAGCCCACCAAGACCAAGAATCATTACTAGTTCTTGCGGACCATAAGCAACAGATGACAACGGGTCACTGGCAAAGATTGGAAGAGCAATCTTCTTAGGAAGTAGTTCTCCTTCTAATCTTTCATTTCTGAGAGCCCGACCCAGGAATATTCTTCTGAATGGGTGAGTTTTCATGGCAACGAGTTTGTCGTGCTCTTGTTTGCTTTCAGGCATTAGTACTTTCTTATTTCTTCATAGCCTCGCCATGTTGGCGACTTGAGAGTCTGAAGGTAGCGATGAAACCTAGTAACAGGAAGATACCTGCAGCAAGTGCAGACCATTTGGTTCCATCTGTAAAGGCATCTTTCGAAGCTTGGATAAAGCTCTCTGGAACACCGCCTGCAGCCATACCTTGAATGTTTCCACCAGCCGATTCAACAACTGATTTGGCAAAGCCATCGGCTATTCCTTGAGGTGTGCCAAGATCAGCTAGCTTTGCCAGCAGACTTGACTGCAACTGTGTGAACAGAACAGTTCCTAGAACAGCAATACCTAGAGCAGAACCGATTTGGCGCACAGTGCTCTGAGAGCCTGAACCTTGACCAATTTTGTCCATCGGAACATCAACCATAATGACTCCAGTTAGTTGAGCTGTGGCTAGTCCAATACCGAGTCCATATAGGAACAGGCAAGGCGCTAGTGGTGCCCAACCAACTTGGTCGTTAGCGAATACCGCAACACCTATAACACCTAGTAGCTCAAGGCCAACACCAATACGAACAGCTAGTGCAGGAGATAGCTTGCCGCTCATAGCTCCACCAACAGCTGATGCTAGGAATGCACCACCGGCTAGCCAAAGCAGAACAAGACCAGAATCAATAGGGGACAAACCAATTACGTTCTGTAACCATAGGGGAATAGCAAAGAGGATTCCGAATTCACCCATAGAAATAATCAGAGCAGCAAGCGATCCATTTCTGAATGAGGTGATTCTAAACAGATTCAGATCGAGAAGAACTGGCTTGTGAGCCGCTTCACGTTTGTTTTCCCAAATGACGAATGCGATACCAAACAAAACAGATAATGCTAATGCCACAGGGATAGGTGAGATACCTGGATCTCCCCATGACCAGGAACCGATGGTGAATTCCTTGTTGACGTTCCACCAACCGTAGTTACGTCCTTCAATAAGACCGAATACGAGCGTAAGGAATAATCCAACAGAGAGAACAGCACCTAATAGGTCTGGAGCACCAGCACGCTTGTCCACTTTAGATTCATTAACGAACAACAAAAGACCAGCAACAATTAGTAGACCGATAGGCAGGTTAATGCTGAAGGCTAAACGCCATCCATCAGTTCCAAAGCTGGTAGCAAACCAACCACCAAGAACAGGGCCTAGAGCCACCATTCCACCGATGGTTGAACCCCAAACAGCAAAAGCGATTCCACGCTCTTTACCTTGGAAGTTTGCGTTCACTAGAGACAGCGTGGTTGGTAACACCATAGAGCCACCAATGCCCTGAGCGATACGGGCAAGAATTAGTTGGCTTGCATCGTTTGAGTACCCAGCCCAAACCGAGGCTGCGATAAAGATGACAATTCCGATAACTAAGAGACGTCGTCGTCCGATGCTGTCGGCTAGAGATCCCCAGATAAGCAGGAGGGCTGCAAAGACTAGGACATAGCTCTCATTAACCCACTGAACCTCATTGCTGGATAGGTTCAAAGCCTCGATGAGGGCGGGGAAGATGGTGTTGACGATGGTGCCATCAATAATCACGATGGAAATAGCTAAAGAGATAAAAAGGAGGCCAATCCAACGGTAACGGGCGAAAACTGCCATTTTGTAAAGCTTTCTGTCTCCCAATAGGTTGGGTGAACTAAATAATCCTAGTCCTGTGCTGTTGATACCCTTTACTAATGAACAAGGGTAAGTCGTGATCAAGTATCTAGGCTCTAAACGCACACTTGTCGGGGTTCTTGGAGCTATTGCCCAAGCAGCAGAGGCTAAAACAGCCGTAGACCTATTTACTGGAACAACTAGAGTGGCCCAAGAATTCAAAAGACAAGGTCTAGATGTAATAGCTAGCGACAGCGCTACTTATAGCGATATCTTGGCCAAGTGCTATCTAGAAACAGATGCCAACAAAGTTGACCTTGCTTCACTCACTCAAAAGATCGCCTATCTAAATGCCCTGCCTGGCAGAAGCGGGTATGTAACCAAAAACTTCTGTGAACAAGCAAGATTCTTCCAACCCAAGAACGGCCAGCGGATAGACGCTATCCGTGAGGAATTAGAAGCCAACTTTAAAACAGATAGTGACTACCCAATCCTTCTGACATCTTTGATGTTGGCAGCTGACCATGTGGATAGCACAACTGGTCAACATATGGCTTACCTCAAGAATTGGTCCCATAGATCAGGTAACGATCTCACGTTACTTGTGCCAGATCTTATTCCTGGAACAGGCAAGAGCGTTCTTGGTTTAGCTGAGGATGTCATTACTGAACTACCTGAAGTTGACCTTTTATATATGGACCCACCGTATAACCAGCATCGATACTACACCAACTATCACATCTGGGAAACACTAGTGCGCTGGGATAACCCAGAACCATATGGCATAGCCATGAAACGTATAGATAGCAGAGAAGCACACACGCACTCTGTGTTTAATAAGAGAAAGAAAATGCCACCCACATTCAAAGATGTAATAACTAAAGCTAAAGCAAAGACAGTTGTTGTGTCTTACAACAATGAGTCTTGGGTTGAACCGATTGATATTGCTGAAGCTCTACTTCAGAATCACGAGAGCGTTGCTTTACTTGAATTCGATTACAAGAGATACATCGGCTCACAGATAGGTATCTATAACAAGTCAGGTGCCAAGGTGGGTGCTGTTGGTGAGCGTAAGAACAAAGAATTGATTTTTATCGCGGGAGAAACTTCGAGAGTTGAATCAATCGAAGATCTTGTGGCTGGACGCGGGATTGAACCGCGGACCTAACGATTTTCAGTCGTTCGCTCTACCAACTGAGCTACCCAGCCTCAACCAAAGACAAGCCTTAGGCTGAGCGATTTTCATCGCAGCGATCCTGACGGGACTTGAACCCGCGACCTCCGCCGTGACAGGGCGGCGCGCTAACCAACTGCGCTACAGGACCAGAAGTACTTCTCTTGCTTCATCGCTGGTGACCCCAACGGGATTCGAACCCGTGCTACTGCCGTGAAAGGGCAGCGTCCTAGGCCACTAAACGATGGGGCCGTCAAAGCGATGGAGCTTTAAAGCACCAAGGGCAAGGCTACTTGCTAATGGTGGGTTTTTGCAACCTGAGATATGCACTAATCGGTGTTAGTTTAGGAATACCGCATGAAAAAGGGAGGTGGCGGGAGATGAAAAGCTTTCGTTCACGCTATCTAGCCCTATTTGTCATAGCTGGAGTTCTATTTAGTGGCTTTGCCATCCAGCAGGCCATGGCGGTGCCAAATTACCCATCGGCTGATGAGGTCAGGGATGCCCAAAAGTCCGTAGCCAAGAAGAAAGCCATGATTGCCCGTATTCAGGCCATCATCGTGGACTTAACTGTTGAACAGGTCGAACTTGAGCGTGAAGCCATGATCAAGGCTGAGAAATACAACCAAGCCAAAGCTGAGGAAGAAGCTGTGGCAGCCCAGGTCGCACTTTTACAGACCAAAGTTAATGCCGCCAAGGCTGAGGCAGCCTTAGCCCAGAAGCAGCTTGCTCAGATTGCCAGCCAAATGTGGCGGGATGGTGCAGCTGGTACTTCCCTGAACTTATTCCTTAACTCAGATAACGCAGGCAACCTTCTCTATCAGCTTGGCGCTCAAGAGAAGATTGCTCAGTCAAGTGACCAGATTTATAAGTCTGCAATCCAGAGACAGCAGTATGCCAAATCTCTAGCTGATCAGCTTAAGGAAGCAGAGAAAGAACTGGCTGCTAAGTCTGCTATTGCTAAAGCAGCTCTTGTAGAAGCACGAAATGCCGCGAATGCACTCCAAGTCAAAGTCGATGAGCAGAATGCTTTAAATAGAACTTTCAAGGCTCAACTTGCCTCTCTTGAAAGAATTTCTGATAGTTTGCTGCAACAGCGTATTCAAGGTCTTATCGATGAAGCTAGGCAGCAAAACCTTCCTGGTCCAATCGACGCTCCTAGCCTTTACGAGGTTGGACCGCCAAACACCGACAAGGTAGAAACCGCATTCAATTTTGCAAAGCAACAGCTTGGTGAAAGATATGTTCTAGGTGGTCGTGGACCAAATATTTGGGACTGTTCAGGTATCACCAAAGTAAGTTATGAAGTTGCTGGAACATACATCGGAACACATTCAGCTACCAACCAGTTCTATAACATGGCCGCTAAACGCCGACTAGTTCCAATCAAGGAAGCTGTTCGTGGCGATCTGATGTGGTACTCATACACCGATAACTTCAATGGTGATAAGTACCACGTAGTGATGTATCTAGGTGATGGCATGATGCTTGAAGCACCAAACCCTCTTCGAACAGTGCGTATCGTTCCGCTGCGTTACGGTGACCTATTCCGCTATGCCGGTCGCCCTACCCCATAACTTAGACTTGTTATTCAACCTAAGGAGGTAGCAGATGACCGAAGTACGTCAAGTAAAACCTGCTACTGAAGGTTGGGAGCAGAAGAAAGATGCTTCCGGTAGACCTGTTCTTCAGTTTGAAGCCAAGCCTAGAAAGGCACAACCTCCTGTCCATCTAGTGGATATGTCTAAGGAAGAACTAGCTGAGAAAGCTAAAGAACTAGGCGTACCTGGTTTCAGAGTAAAACAGATTGCTAAGCATTACTTCACTCACTACACATCTAACCCAGATGACATGACTGATCTTCCTCAAGAAGGCAAAGCAGAACTGGTTGAAGTATTTCTTCCTAAGTTGCTTACAGAAGTGAAGAGACTGCAAACCGATAAAGGTGACACCATCAAGTTTCTGTGGAGACTATTTGACGGTGCTTTAGTTGAATCTGTTTTGATGAGATACCCAGGTCGAATTACTCTTTGTGTTTCTTCTCAAGCAGGATGCGGAATGGCTTGTCCATTCTGTGCAACAGGTCAAGCAGGACTTACTCGTAACATGACTGCGGCTGAGATAGTTGATCAGATTGTTCAGGCTAACGCTGTTATTGCAGCTGGTGGTTTGGGTGGCAGAAAAGCTACTGAACACCAAGAGCGTGTTGGCAACATCGTATTCATGGGCATGGGTGAGCCACTTGCTAACTACAACCGATTGATGACTGCGGTTAGAACCATGGTCAAGCCAGCACCTGAAGGTTTGGGGATGTCAGCCAGAAACATCACAGTTTCCACTGTTGGTTTGGTCCCTGCTATCGAGAAGCTAACTAAAGAAGAGATCCCAGTTACTTTTGCTTTATCACTGCACGCTCCTGATGATGAACTTAGGGACGAACTTATCCCTGTGAACTCAAGATGGAAGGTTGATGAGGCATTAGATGCCGCAAGGGCATACTTTGATGCAACAGGCCGAAGGGTCTCAATTGAGTATGCGCTTATCAAGGACATGAATGATCACCAGTGGCGAGCAGAACTACTTGCTCAGAAACTAAATGCTCGAGGTAAAGGATGGGTTCACGTCAACCCAATTCCCTTGAATCCAACGCCAGGTTCAATATGGACAGCTTCCACTCCAGAGGCAACCAGAATTTTTATCAGTACCTTAGAAAAGTCAGGCATCACAACAACTCTTAGAGATACCAGAGGTAAAGAGATTGACGGTGCCTGCGGTCAATTAGCGGCAGCTGAATGAGTGACATTCAAGAACTTGCCGATGGCACCCGAATCATCTGGGCTCCTATTGTTAGGCCAAAGCGCTTCGCTTTTCTAACCCAAATCCTCGGTGAGCTACTGCTTACCGCAGGTGTGGTGTTGATGTTGTTCGTTGGCTATAAGACACTTTTCCAAGACAATTTAGTTGGTAATCAGCAATCTGATTTTGCTAAGACCTATACAGAACGCGATGGCTTCGTTGCTCTGGATGCGGTGAGCAAAGATGCAGATATCTTTGCCCGTATGTATGTGCCAAGGTTTGGTGAAAGTTGGACACGCCTTGTGGCAGAGGGAACCAGATGGCATCCAGTTCTGAATGAGATCGGTATTGGTCACTACGTGAACACTGTGATGCCAGGTGAGGTTGGAAACTTTGCCATTGCTGCGCATAGGAGAGGCTTTGGCGGAGCATTTAGGGACATAGATAAGCTCACAACAGGTGACCGAGTATACATAGAAACTAAAGACACTTGGTTTATATTTAAGTTTTTAGAAACTGAAGTTGTCTTACCTACCGATGTAGGGGTTATTGCTCCAGTTCCAGAAAAGTTGGATGGTTCAAAACCTGGTAGTCGCTACCTAACCATGACAAGTTGCACACCAATATTTGTAAACACCGAGAGAATAATTTCTTGGTTCGAACTAGAGCAATCTCAAAGCACCGCTGAAGGCATGCCTAGAGATCTAAAGATCATTTTAGGAAGTCGATAATGTATTCGTGGCTTTGGAGAAAACTGCCTGGAACACTTTTACTGAAACTAGTTCAGGCAATCTTGTTGTCAGGTGTCGCATTGGCAGTCATGTATTTCTTTGTTTTCCCTTGGCTGGATGTGGTCATATTCCCAGAGACAGAAACTCAGATTTAGCACCGGCTCTATTTCCCAGTTTGGTTGTCTAAAGTTGAGACATGACTGAAAATCTTCCTATTGAATTTGGCTTAGACACTTTTGGCGATGTTGGTTCCGATGATGCGGGTAATCCTATTTCCGCAGCCCAATCAATCCGAGACATAGTCGACCAAGCCATCCTTGCCGATGAACTTGGCATTGACCACTTCAACATAGGCGAACACCACAGAGATGATTTTGCTGTTTCCGCTCCCGACACTGTTCTTGCTGGAATTGCAACTGTCACACATAACATCACTTTAGGTTCTGGGGTGACGGTCTTATCCAGCGAAGACCCTGTTCGTGTTTATCAAAGATTTGCAACACTTGATGCTCTTTCCAATGGACGAGCTGAAATCACTGCTGGTCGTGGTTCATTTACTGAGAGCTTCCCATTATTTGGCTTTGCATTATCTGACTACGAACAACTGTTCGAAGAGAGACTTGATCTTCTAGTTGAACTTCTGAAAGAGAAACCGGTTACTTGGTCAGGTGAAACCAGAGCAGGTCTCAACAACCAGGAGGTTTATCCAAAGACCGAAGGTGGATCTATTCCGCTTCGAGTAGGTGTGGGTGGTTCACCACACAGCGTTATTCGTGCAGCTAAACACGGCGCTACTTTAGCGTTAGCCATCATCGGCGGTAGCCCAGACAGGTTTGCACCTTTTGTGGGACTGTATAGAGAATCACTGAAGAGATTTGACAAGCCACAACTATCCGTAGGTATTCACTCACCAGGACATATTTCAGACAGCGATGAACAAGCCGCTAAAGAGATGTGGCCGCAATACAACAACTCCTTCGGTCGCATTGGTCGAGAACGAGGTTGGGGACCGATGACCTATGACCACTTCGATAATGAAGTTCAACATGGCTCGCTATACGTAGGGTCTCCTGAGACAGTTGCTAAGAAAATAATCTTTGCTCTCGAATCAACAGGAGCAAACAGATTTGAGCTTAAATATTCAACTGGAGCAATGCCTCAATCGCAGATGCTCAAATCCATAAAGCTCTACGCCACAGAAGTCATTCCAATGGTCAAAGCTGCCATGGGCACAGAAGTTTCAATCATTTACTAAAACTTCTCAAGCGAACCAAAGGTAGCCTCAAAGCTTGCTGGGATTCAGTGAATTCATCAAGAGCAACATCTGGCTGGTAAATAGGATTTAGCCAAAGACCTAAGGAGATCAACTTGTACTTCGCCAAAATCGGAGCTGCCCTAGCAAGTGCTCTGCTAGTTTCAGGATGTTCATTCTCATTGCCTTCAGAAGCTGATGCAAAGCCTTGTGAAGTTCTAAACACTGTCCTAACGGACAAACTTGAGAGCTTGCCAACTGGAGGATTTGACGCAGGGAAACTAGCTACTGCAATTGGCGCGGAAGTCACAGCCATAGCGCCTGAAAGTTTCCAGACTATTTTGCAGAAGGTTGAAGTGGCTCTAACCTCGGACCCAATTGAAGTAGGAGATCTAACCGCCGCAGCCACTGAAATAGGCATGCGTTGCGCTCTAGTCGGTGTGAACGTCGAATTCCCTAACCCCCAGGATCTACTGCTCAACTAGTAACTGCTTAAAACAAAAGGAGCCACCCTTCCGGGTGGCTCCTAAAGTTTTAGGAACTAGTAAGAACTAGTGACCTTCTGCAGCAGCGTGCTCTTTGCTCTCTTCAGCTGACTTGATTCTCGCAATTGAGAAGATGATCAGACCGAATAGACACTTAGCAAGAATGTCAGCAATGGTGTAACCGATTTCACGGTTAACAACATCCTGAGCTGTTGCAACTTCTGGACCGTTCATCGCAAGGATGAAGGTGATTGGGTAGACACCCCAGGTAGCGATAAGAAGAACGCGTAGTGTCTGGAATAGACCGCGGACCTTCTCTGACTGTGAGTCAAGGCTCTTCTTCATTTCGAACCATAGTACATACAAGATGTATAGGAATGGAATTGTTGATAGTAGACCCCAGATAGCAGCTTCGCTAGCAAAGCCAGTACCCTCGATACCCAAGATGCTGATCTTTGCATCACCTGGGTAACCAAGAGCAATCATCAATGCAGCAGCAGGAACTAGACGCTTTAGAAGTGATGACTGAATAGCCTTTGCAAGACCTAGAACTGCAACTAGCTCAACTAGTAGTAGTGGAACAGTTAGGAACCAGTCAATGTAACGGTAGCCAACGTTGTAGTTAGCTGCACCGAACTCAAGCATTGACATTGCAGGTTGCCCGGCTTCAAGGGCAAGCTTGTTAGCTGTGCTGTACTCGTTGATTCCGTAACCGTGGCTGAATGACTCAAACATACGGAAGTAGTGGTAAGCAGCGATTGATGTAACTGTTGCTGAAACCATAACTGCCATACGGTACTTAGGTAGTACGCGGTCTCTTGCTACGAATAGGAATAGCGAGGTGAATAGCATGCTCGCGATACCTAGTGATAGCAAGTTGTACACTGCGCTAAATTCATAGCCAGTTAGTGAGAAGGAAAGTACTCCAACGTTCTCCATTTATGTTGCCTTTCGATAAGTTGATCGGGCAACAGGAAGAGCCCGACTTTTTATTGCAGGTTAAGGTTACCTTTCGTTACGGACTATTAATCCCGCCATAATGTCGTGTTTATGAAGTTGTTATACAGGTAAAACACAGGCTATTTATGTGTAAAGAACCCCTATTTCTAGGCAACTAGGATGGTTTCGTAGCCCCTCAGGACAAAAGTAGGCCTTCTTTTTGGATTTTCGTAGAGGTTTAGTTTAGGAAAACGCTCTAAGAGTAACGGTAACGATGCGCTCATCTCTATCCGAGATAGTGGAGCTCCCAGACAGAAGTGAATACCAGCTCCGAAACCAATGTGTGGGTTTTGTTCCCTACCGAGATCTAGTTCATCGGCACGATCGAAGACGGTTTCATCTCTATTTGCCGAACCTAGGAGGGCAGCAATCTTCTGACCTACCTTAACCAATACTCCGCTAACTTCAGTATCTGCTGTGGCAGTTCTCTCGAACAGGTGCAATGGCGCATCAAATCTAAGAAACTCTTCGATTGCGGTGTCAGTTATGTCTCTAGGGTTGTTTCGGAGTAACTCAAGTTGTTCTGGGTTTTCAAAGGTAGCCACCATTCCATTACCAAAACCATTGACGCTAGCCTCATGCCCTGCGTTGAGAAGAAGAACACAGGTAGCGATAAGTTCCTGAGCGTTGAGTTTTTCACCAGCTTCTTCAACTATGGCTAGTTCGCTAATCAGGTCCGTTCCTGGATGAACTTTGCGTTCTTGCATGAGGGATCTGACGTATTCAGCGAACTCATGAGCTGCCTGTTGAGCTTCGGCTTGCGCCTCAGCAGATGGACTTACCTCATACATCTTTACTATGGACTGCGACCAAGGTCTTAGAAGATGCTCATCCCTATCTGGGAAACCTAGAAGAGCAGCTATCACCTTTACCGGAAGTGGTTCTGCATAATCAGCGATTAGGTCGAAGTTGCCGTTTGAGGACAACTTGTTTTCAGCTTCATCAAGCAAGTTATTGGCTATACGTTCGACCTCTGGTCGCAAAGCCTGAATCCTTGATCTTGAGAATGCTTTTCCCACTAGAGAACGCAGACGAGTGTGCTTAGGAGGCTCAGAATCCAGCAAGCTATCTGAGTGTAGCCAGTTGAATTCAGACCACTGGCTTTCAGGTTCCTTAGGGGTGAAGATTCGACCTAATGTCTTGGTTCTAAGGACTGTGTTGGCATCGCTGTATCTAGCTGCCAGAAACATTCCTAGCCCTTCATGCCATACCGGGTTACCTGCCTGGCGTAGTTCTTTTAGTTCAGGGTAAGGGTTAGCTACAAAACTTGGATCTGAAAAGTCCATCATGCTTCAAGGCTAAACGAGCAAAAAGGTTTAGTTACCGATTTTAGCAATAGCCTTCTGAGCTGGCAGTAGACCAATAGCTAGGACCACAAAGAAACCAGCTATAGTCAAAATCCACTGTGCCATCGTGGCAAAGCCGTACTGAGGGTCAATGAACCAGTAAGCCCACCAGCCGGTTATGAATCCTCTAGTGATAGCAAAGGCTAGCCAGGTAAGTGGATAGACCAGAACCCAGAAAGCCGATTTAAGGTCCAGCTTGAACGCTGAGCGTGTGATCAGCCATTCCAAGAACACAAGAATCGGCATATAAGTATGCAAGATGAGGTTTGGGATGACCGGCCAGTCATAACCAACATCTCTTGGGTCAGGATCACCACCGGCAAGTAATGCGTTATAGATAACGCCAACGATAACCATTGAAGCTGCCATGGTTAGACGGAACAAAGTCAGGAACTTAGTTTCTTCTTTGTTCTGCAAAGCGTTCAATCCACTTAGCACCAGCGATAGACCGGTTAG
This sequence comes from Micrococcales bacterium, assembly GCA_947483795.1. Classification (GTDB taxonomy): domain Bacteria; phylum Actinomycetota; class Actinomycetes; order Actinomycetales; family Microbacteriaceae; genus Rhodoluna. The sequence continues at coordinate 13,461 of CANKLZ010000010.1, forward strand.
CAGGCAAGAGGTAATGGTGAAGTAAGTAAAGTACTCAGTAGGACGGAAAAGGTTGTGGGCTACACGGTCGCTAATCTGCCAAAAGATGCTGCCGAATAGGGCTAACGCCATGGCTATACGAACGAACCCCAGACCCATAGATGTTTTTAGCATTAGGAAAGCCTAGCCAAGAGTAAGTAAAAACACCTGCCCTGTGATACACCTGATGCAAAAGTGTTATAGATCAGAAGGCTTGGGAACACTGCCAAGGTTTTTCAAGCAGGTTCGATTATTTCCTCACTGCCCGAGCAGATGAGTTCAAAAGTAAAAACTATTTTTAGAGCGCTGGTTTCAAAACTTTAGATCTTCTTCCAACCAAAGCCCAAGTTATGGATGCGGCATCAATAAGTTCTTGCACTAGAGCAGCCTGGCTTGGGCTGAGTTGACCAAAGGCAGCAGCGAGCATTGCGATGAGAGCCAGAGACATACCAATAGTGCTTGCCTGTAATGCCCTGGTTCTAGCTATTTGAGAAATGTCTATGGCGTTAGCTAATCGTCTGAAGCGCCCATTCTCACAGGGTCAACTGCGACGAAAGGTTACTTCAAATATCTCTGCCTGAAGTTAGTATTTAGCCATGGCTGAACCAGTAAAAGGACCTAAGAGTTACTTCCCCTCCATTGAAGCTAAATATGGCAAACCCATCACCTTTTGGATGAAGGAACTCAAGAAGGTGAAGGGTCTCAAGCACCTCGAGCAAGTCAACTTCCTCAAAGAGACCCACGCTGTTGGCCATGGCCACGCTAATGCTTTGGTGGCTGTTTTTAGGACAGAGAACCCTTAGGTTTGTCTTCGTTTTTACGAATACAGACTTTTCCCCACCGTTAGAATTGGATCATGACTCTGAATGTATCTGTAATCGGGCTTGGCTATCTAGGTGCAACCCATGCCGTGGCAATGTCGAAGCTGGGACACAACGTAATCGGCATTGAGCCTTTTCAATCAAAAATAGATAGCTTGCAATCTGGTCACGCAGGTTTCTTTGAACCTGGCCTTGATGAAGAACTCAAGAACCAAATTGCCTCTGGAAGACTAACTTTCAAAACTGCTCACGATGAATCTTCCAGAAATGTTGATGTTCACTTTATTTGTGTTGGCACACCACAGCTAAATGGATCACTGGCTGCAGATACCTCTTATTTGTACTCAGCAATCAGAGATCTAGCACCATTCCTAACTGAAACTTCTGTCGTTGCTGGTAAATCAACTGTTCCAGTTGGCACTGCAGCTTTATTGACTAAAGAATTAAAAGAGCTAACCGGTTTTGAATTTCCTAACCTTGCTTGGAACCCAGAGTTCCTTAGAGAAGGAACAGCGCTAGAAGATTCACTAAACCCTGATCGACTAGTTGCTGGTGTGACCAACAAGATTTCAGAACAAAAGCTTCGAGAAGTGTTTGCACCAATGATTGAAAGAGGTATTCCTTTTATTGTGACTGACCTTGCTACAGCAGAACTAGTGAAATCAGCGGCTAATGCATTCCTTGCCACGAAGATTTCATTTATCAATGCCATGGCTGAAATCGCTGAGGTATCTGGAGCTGATGCAAGTCAACTAGCTGAAGCGATTGGTTATGACGAGAGAATCGGTAACAAGTTCTTGCGTAACGGTGTTGGCTTTGGTGGCGGTTGTCTACCGAAGGACATTAGAGCACTTATGGCTAGGGCCGAAGAGCTAGGTGTTGGTGAATCAGTTGCCTATCTAAAGGAAATCGACAAGATCAACTTGCGCAGAAGAGATCGAGTTGTGAATCTACTCACGGAAGAACTCGGAACCCTTGCTAATAAGAAGATTCTTATTCTTGGTGCAGCTTTCAAACCAGATAGTGACGACATAAGAGACTCACCTGCTCTGGAAATATCTCTCATGATTCAAAGAGCAGGGGCTGAAGCGATTGTTCATGACCCTATTGCTCTGCCCGGAGTCAACAAGAAGCACCCTGAACTTTCCACAGAACAAGACCTAGCCGAAGCTTTTAACGGTGTTGACGCTGTTGTGCTAGCCACCGAATGGCAAGAGTATCGTAAGTTAGAACCAGCAACTATTGCTGGAATTGCTAATAAGTTCATCATCGATGGTCGAAACGTATTGGATGTTGCCAAATGGCAGCAAGCTGGTTTCAAGGTGTTAGCTTTAGGCAAAACAATTACTAACTAAGGAACTACCATGACACAAGTCATGCATTTCATCAACGGCTCTCAAGTTGCCAACTCTTCAAATCGTACCGGCAAAGTCTTTAATCCTGCTTTAGGTCAAGTTATTCGAGAGGTCGCTCTTGCAGAGACTAAGGATGCTCAAGCTGCTATCCAAGCAGCTAAAGATGCTTTTCCTTCATGGCGTGATACATCACTTACCAAGCGCCAGCAGATCATGTTTAACTTCAGAGAGATCCTGAACTCCTCTAAAGAAGAGCTAGCTGCAATTGTTACCGAAGAGCATGGCAAGACTCTACCTGATGCCCTAGGTGAAGTTACTAGAGGTTTAGAAGTTGTTGAATATGCAACAGCAATGGCATCTCACCTAAGGGGTTCTTATAGTGAATCTGTTTCAACATCAATTGATGTCTATTCCATCAAGCAACCCTTAGGTGTAGTTGGAATCATTAGCCCATTCAACTTTCCAGCTATGGTGCCAATGTGGTTCTTCCCAATAGCTATTGCTGCTGGTAACACAGTTGTACTCAAGCCATCAGAAAAGAATCCTTCTGCTGCTATCTTGATGGCAGAGAAACTCAAGCAAGCAGGCTTACCTGATGGAGTGTTCAATGTTCTCCAAGGTGACAAGGTAGCTGTTGATGAACTACTAACTAATAGCGATGTTCAAGCCATCAGCTTCGTTGGTTCAACCCCTATCGCTAAGTATGTTTACGAAACTGGTACAGCTCACGGCAAAAGAGTTCAGGCTCTAGGTGGAGCAAAGAACCACATGCTCGTCTTACCTGATGCAGATCTTGACCTGGTAGCAGATTCTGCTATCAACGCAGGCTTTGGTTCAGCAGGGGAACGCTGCATGGCTATCTCTGTTGTGGTTGCTGTAGAGCCAATCGCTGATGAACTAGTTGCCAAGATTAAGTCAAGAATGAGCACACTAAAGGTAGGCGATGGCACTCGCAACTGTGACATGGGTCCACTGGTTACTAAAGAGCACAGAGACAAAGTGTCTTCATACATCGATATTGCTATTGAAGATAAGGCAACAGTTGTGGTTGATGGTCGAGGTATTGAAGTTGATGGTGATGCTAATGGCTTCTGGCTTGGCCCAACCCTGATTGATAATGTGCCAGTTTCTTCCAGAGTCTATAGAGACGAAATATTTGGTCCAGTTTTAGCAGTTGTTCGAGTAACCAGCTACGAAGAGGGTCTTGAACTAATCAACAATGGCGCCTACGGTAATGGAACAGCTATCTTCACTAATGATGGAGGAGCTGCTAGAAGATTCCAGAATGAAGTTGAAGTTGGCATGATCGGCATCAACGTGCCTATTCCAGTTCCGGTTGCTTACTATTCCTTTGGTGGATTCAAGAGTTCACTGTTTGGTGACACTAAAGCGCATGGAACGCAGGGCGTGCATTTCTTCACTAGAGAAAAAACAATCACCAGTCGTTGGCTTGATCCAAGCCACGGTGGAATCAACCTAGGCTTTCCGCAAAACTAGTTAGTTGGTGCTGATCCAAATCCGTTCACGCTGTAATAGCGAACGTAGTCGATGTCAAATGTTGCTTTCGAATAACCAGACTTAATCTGACCACCATAGTTACCACCCATAGCTAAGTTCAAAATCAAATACATCTTTGGATGAACTCCAGCTGCACTTGGACCAAACGGCCAGTATTCAAGTTCAGTATCTTTCTTGTTCAACACAAAGCTAGGTTTGCCATCAACCAAGAAAGTTACTTCAGTTGGTAGCCAAAGCATGGCATAGGTGTGGTAATCGTCGGCGAGGGGAACTGTAAGAGTTTTACTTCCACTCTTATATTCGTGAGCTCCACCATTGTTGGCATAGTGCGCGGCAGAGGTAGATCGGTTAGGAACATTTCCTGCATATTCCATGATGTCCAGTTCACCTGAAAAAGGCCAAGGAACAGTTCTGATGTTTGTACCCAGAGTCCAGAATGCAGGCCAAGTTCCCCCGCCTGCAGGCATCTTTAGTCTTGCTTCGAAGTAACCGTAACCAAAGTGCTGCTTACCATAGGTAGTGAACTTGCCACTTGTCCAAGTCTTGTTGCTTTTACAAGTAGGGTCACCGGTTGGTGTAGAGGCTGTGATAGTCATGATGCCTGAACCATTTTGCTTGATTGCACAAGCAGCATATGACTGGGACTCGTTGTTGCCCCAACCACAACCAGGAGCAGCATTACATCCGTCGCCAGTTTCAATTACCCAATTGCTTGTTGAAGGGCCACTGCCAGCTTCTTCAGAGAACTCATCTGACCAGAGCAAGGTCTTTTCCAATGAACCTATTGGCACTGTGACAGTCAAGGTTCTTGTTTCATTTGCTGCAGCTGCGTACTGGCGGTCACCTGGGTTACTAGCAACAATGGTGCAGCTACCCATGGTGACGGCTCTGACGAAACTTTCGTTCACAATGCTACAAACAGATGGAGTGGTTGATTCGAATGAAGTGACTCCTCCATTTGGTAATGCGAATAGCCCTTGATCATCATCTCCAACAACCATGTCTTCAGGTTGTCCCCAGAATATGGAGTTGTAGTTCAGCACCACTTTGGTTCTAGCTTTTACTGCTACTGCACTCGAGGATTTTGTTCCGAGTAAGCCATAGACGCTAAATGTATAAGAAGTGTTACTCCTCAGGTTCGTAAAGGTATACGTAGTTGTTTTTGCAGAGACTGTTTTGGTGATCTTTGAAGAACCAGCTGCAGCAATGACCTTGATAGCACTGACTTTGCCGTTAGCAAAAGCAGCCCAAGAGATCTTGGCAGTCTTAGTTGTTGTGACAGCTGCCACCTTGCTTGCCTTTGGGACAACTGTTGCTGCACTGGCACTAATACCAACAGCACTGATTGATAGTGCAGCTAGTAATAATGCAGAGATAACTCTCTTATTGGTTTTCAAGATTTGCCTAACTAGTAACGAATTGCAGTGCCATAGCCATCGAGGCTTGAATATCGAATGTAGTCAATCTGCATGGTCTTGGTATCGCTGTTTATGTCAGCAACTTTGACAACCTGGTTATTGTTACCGATGATTCGTCCACCAATAGCGAGATTCAGGATTGCAAACTGTGGCTTATTGAATTCCCAAGCATTCTTCTTCAAATCAAGGTTCCATGGTGGACTCTTTAGTTCTTCAGCTGTGATGGTTTTATAAACTTCCCCATCAAAGGTGAAGGCGATGTAGTTAGGCTTCCACTCAAGACCGTAAACATGCCAGTCTTCCATAATGCTCTTGCCTAGATTCTTTGAACCGCCAGGCCAATAGTTGTAACCGTGCAGAGTTCCCCAGTTAACATTTGGTATCCCACCGTTACCCTCGTGGATATCAATCTCACCACAACCTGGCCAACCAATCTTTTGGTAGTCAGTGCCTAGCATCCAGAATGCAGGCCAAGTGCCGGTTGCTCCAGTTGATTTGATTCTGGCTTCAAGGCGACCGTATAGGAAACCAATCTTGTTTTCAGTCGTTAGCTTTCCACTAACCCATTCGCAGTTCTCAGGTGGATCGTATTTCTTACCAGTTCTAGAACTGAATGAATACCAGCAGTCATAAGGCCCGGATGCATGAGGTGAGACCTTTTGGTTCTTTGCTGTTATCAGAAGACCTTTACCATCAGTTGCTCCGGTCATTGACTGAACAACACTTTGCCCTGGTAGGTAGTACTGACGTTCTAGGTTTCCCCAGCCATTAGCCACAGGAGTGAATGGGTCTTTATTACTTCTACCGTTACCAGTCACATCGTGCCAGTCTGTGCCATTAGGACCACTGCCAACAGCAGAATCAAACTCATCTGCCCAAATCAAGCTGTCGGCACTATCAGCAGGTGCGGCAAAACCAATGGAGTTAGCATCTTGGATTACCGATGTGTAACCAGGGTGAGCGAAAACAACTCGAGCTGTAACATCCAGTGAATCGAAGCGCTGATCAATCAGAAGCTCAGGACTGTTCTCTGCCTCAATAAGTGAACCACCTGCATACCAAGTGATTAATTTAGTTGCGGTTGGTTTAGGCAGAGTAGGGGAGGTGAGAACCAAACTTGATTTGGATTCATTCTTAAAGGCAATAGTTGAGACTCCTGAGACATTTAGTCTGCCAACTAATCTGGCACCAGAGGTCTTAGTCATGGTCTTGCCATCTTTAAACTTCGCTGTCTCAACAACGCTCAGCTTTTTGCCTAGAGCAGTCAAAGGGACTAAGTAGCTGGTTTTAGTTGCCTTCTTGATTGCCTTACCATCTAGCATCCACTGGTAGCTTTGGGAAACCGTTTGGCTCCAACGACCTTTAGTAACCGCAACAGTTTCACCTGTGCCAATCATTGTTGGCAGAACTGGGGCTACAAGGTTTTTCTTGGCTACAGCTCCAGAGGCTTGGGATACACCTGCCAAAAGAAGAGCGGAGATAACAACTGCAACTGTGGTTGAGATAACTCGATTGCGAAACATGAGGTCCTTAGGAGCTAAGCGTTTCGCACAAAACGCAGGTTTATAGAAGTCTAACTGGAACTATAAGTGTTCAAAATAATGAAACCTCACAGGTTTCAGCCTTTTATCAGAATGCTTTAGCGCTTGAAGATGAAGAGTAACCAGGTCTTGAGAGTAAAGCCCTTGCCTAGTTTCTTGAAGCCAAAGGCCGCTCTAGCCATGTATGGAAGGGTTCTGTTTCCTCTAAACACTCGGTCGAAGATAAGGGCACGCGCTCTTCTATCCCTATCGGTACCCCAGCCACTGCCTGAACTGTCGGTTGGATGCGTTGCTAGGACTATCGGTATAAAGGAACAGGTAAGTCCCTTGGAAAGTAGATCTGCAATAAAGATGTATTCATCACCTAGGTAGGTCTCTTTTGCGCCAGCACCAAAGTTTTCATCGAAGAGCACTCCGGATGCACGCACCTGATGGACATTCAATAACATCTCGTAGGTAGCTGCTTTGCCGCTGTTCAACTTGGTTAGTTTCTGTTTGGATGTCGGGTAGGACTTTCTTAGCAAACCCTTTTCATCGACCGCTTGACCGAGCATTAGGGCAAGTTTGGTGGTTTCCATTTCTTGGATAGCCTGACGGATACCTTGTTCATTGAAATTGATATCGTCGTCAGCAAAAATCAGATAATCTCCGGTGGCGTTTTCTAGAACTTTGTTTCTAATCTTGGTAACCCCAGATCCAGCGAAGCTCATGACCCTTACTCTTTCACCGCTTGGTGCTTTGGCAAGTTGTTCTGGTGTTGGTAACTCCGAGTTACCACTTTGCACAGTTATCAATACATCCCACTCAGGATGTGCTGCTAAATCAGGTAATTGAATATTGGCTAGGTTCTCTGCGAGAGTGCTGTAACCGAAGGTAAGAGTCGGCATTAGGGCTTAGCCCAACTCGTCTTCATCATCTAGTTTTGTTGGTTTGCCCTTATTGGCATTTTCACTGAGAATCTTGGCTCTAGCAAAACGCATTAGGGAACCACTGGTTTGACCTAGGTTGCTGTTCTGCATTCTGAAACCGAGGAATAACATGACTGCATCGGCTGGTGCCAATGCTCCCTGAAGGCTAAATAGAAGTAGTGCTGAGATAGCAATAACGAAAGTAGCGTTGGCAACTAAGGTGCCTAGTTCGGCAGATTTGATTCGGGCAGCAACCTTAGCGAAAGATGTAACCGGCTCTTTGTTTCGCTGAGCTAAAGCAAAGGCCTCTTGAGTTGCTGTCTGTGCGATAAACATGTGCTTGATAATCACCATGGTGATAAGGATTAGTACAAAATTAGTTACTCCTGATTGCCAGTTCACAACAATAAAGAAAGCACCCAGAACAAGTATTTGAGTGAATGTGTGAATAAGGTTATTGGTCTCGAAGGTAAGAGCCCAGTCCCAGGACTCACTCATTCTGCTTCTAGTGCCTGGCCTTGAATTCAGAGCATCGTTGAAAACTTTTACACGATAAGTCTTCTGCCAATAAGTGGCTATATGAGAAAGACCAAAGAGTCCTAGGAACAAGAGGAAGTTCACAATCAGGGATGCAAAAGGTTCTTCTTTGCCGTGCAGGATTAGGTTGCTGAAGATTCTGATCACAAAGAGCTGAGAAAGCGGAACGATGGTGGCTATGCCGGCAAGCAGTATTGCTCTGTTGCGGTGTTTTCCTTTAGGGAAAAGTGCAAGGAAAGTCTTTAGAACTATGCGCACTAGATAGAACATGTCATTCCTTTGCTTTGACTCTGCCTTCTAAAGATAACTTAGGCCCTTGAGTATTGCCGCTTCAACTTCGTCTAATTTGGATTCTGAAATCTTGTGATCTGTGGTCAGGTTCTCAAAATCGACCTTTTGGAAATCTAAACCAACAGGGCTTGGGCTAATTGAATCCAAGCCAACGCCTTGGGCATAGTCGCCATACTTGATGCCATTGCCGTGCACTGAATCTTCAAAGCCTTCAAAGGTTATAAGTGCACAAGGTATGCCATAGGACTGGCAGGTGATGAAAATGTGCATAGCGGAAGTGACTACGCGTTCATAGGTGTTTAGTGCTTCAACCAATACTTTGATGTCGTCTGGGTGCGACATAAATATGTCAAACTCATCCATGTTGGTATCTAAGACAAGTGGAATCGGCTTGTGTGAGAAGTGACGAACAATAGCTACTCGCCCATTAGTTTTAGTTCTTTCAACTGGGAAGATCCTTGAAATCAACACTCCAGGATCACCGAAGCTTTCAACTACTGGACCGCCAGATTCTTTTACTACTCGAGCAGTAACAGGACCTCTTACAGAAACATACTTAGCGCTCTTAGCCAAAGTGAGTTGATCGTTTGAGATTCCTGTACCAACGACAACAGAGTTTGGTTTGATGAATCGTCCGATTGAGCCAAGGCCCATCATGTGATCTTTCATTGCAAAGCGCACTGGGGATTGGAAGATTATCTTCTTTTCGGTGTAGTGGTTCACGATTAGTGGGGATAGCCAGTCACCGAAGTTACCCGGCAGTGGTTTAGACCACCATGCCAAATGGATGGAAGCAGGTGAAGGCTTACTTGCGTAGCAGAGGAAACTCTTTGAAGCTGAAACTGAATTGATCTCAGCCTGAGTAAGTAAATACATTTCCTCAAACGACTTCTTTAATTGATCGAACTTCTGAACTTGACCTGCTTGAGCAGCCAGTTGAATGTCATCTAAAACTTTTTTGCGTTTTTGAAACTCGGGGTTAGAAGTTCCTGCGGTGAGTTTGCCAGTGATGCCGAAGGTATCGGCTAGAAGACGAATCTGGTTGGCTGTCTTCGGTGGAAGGCTACTTTCCAACTTCTTGGCTAGGTTCAATGCCTTCCTACGAAGACCAGAGTTGTTGGCTTTGTGCTGCTCAACTTTTCCTTTAAAGTCTTCAACGTTACCGCTGGCACCAAATTTGAAGAATGCACTTCTCGATGATTCATTGGTGGTTCCCATTCCAACGACGGCATTTGAAGGAATGATTTGGAAAGTCATGTTGTCGCAGTTAGCTTTCCAAGCCTCTTCCATGAAGTAGTCATCCGTGGCTTTAATGGTTGAAACTTTTTCTAGTTCAGCTGCTTCCGCAATCATCTTGCGTGCCAACGCTGAAGTGTTTACACCCCAGAAACATGGCTCCCAGAATCTTGATCGGAGTTCGTAACCGATAGTTAGTGGCGAGGAGTAACCTCTTTGGAACCCAATAATGTCTGCTGAAGAGCTAAAGACATAGTCCGGTAGTTCCATGATGATGCAGTCGACATCCATCCAGAACACTTTCTTATCTGGATGAGCTGCACATACTTCAGCTAAGAAAGGAACTTTCTTGCGGCAGATATCTGCCCAGTCCTCGCCCTCTTTCTTTTCTATCTCACGAAGGACATACTCAACACCGAGCTCTTCAAGGTTCTTAGCAAGTCGCTCACCGTGAGCTCGGTAGTAATCATCTGCTGTATAAAAAGAGCAGACAACTACATTTAGATGTGTAGCCATTGAGATTCCCTGCTTTAAATTTCTTTATTGAATTCACTCAACCAGGCGCGCAGATCCTGACCGATGTCATCACGATCGACACCTAGTCGTAGAGTCGCTTTAATGAAGTCAAGTTTGTCACCAGTGTCGTAACGTCTTCCCTTGAAGACGACACCTAATACTCCTCCAGCACGCTCTGGGTTCTGCGCAGCAGTCATTAGAGCATCGGTGAGTTGAATTTCACCACCGCGACCAGGTTCGGTTTCTTCAAGAATGTCAAAGATTTCATGACGAAGAATATATCTACCAATGACAGCCAAGTTTGATGGAGCTTCTTCGACCTTAGGTTTTTCAACTAACCCTGTTATGCGAACTACACCGTCTTCTACTTCACCTTCGGTTACTGCACATCCATATAGATGTATTTGGTCTGGGCTTACTTCCATTAGAGCTACAACGTTCTCCCCAGTCGACTCATGTACTTCAAGCATCTTGGAAAGTAGTACATCTCTTGAGTCCATAACATCATCACCGAGAAGTAGGGCGAAAGAGTGGTCAGCGATGTGAGCTTTACCTCTAAGAACAGCGTGACCTAAACCCTTTGGGTCACCCTGTCTCACATAGTGGATGTTCGCTAATTCGGATGAAGCCATAACTTTGGCTAAGCGCTCCTTGTCACCTTTGCGTTCCAAGTTGAGTTCGAGCTCAGCTACCCGGTCAAAGTGGTTCTCGAGAGCGTTCTTATTGCGCCCGGTGATCATCAGAATATCTTCCAGACCAGCCTCAACAGCTTCCTCAACTACATACTGAATAACTGGCTTGTCAATAAGCGGCAACATTTCCTTAGGCATGGCCTTGGTTGCTGGTAGGAAACGTGTGCCCAACCCTGCTACGGGAATGACAGCTTTGGTTACTTTGTATTTAGACATTGTTATGTACTCTTCTTTTTCGATTTATGTAAAGTCTAGTTTCAACGCCTGTGGAACAACCCCGCTAGGAAACCAAAACCCCAACTAAAGTGCATAGTTGGCAAAGCAACGGCTAGCGCCAGTTTTGCCTTCAAATTCAAAGACTTGGCGGTGAGACTAACCATACCTATACCCAAAAGGTACGAAAGTATTGGAATTAGTCCCAAAAAACCCCATAAACCCGTCAAGTAGGACCCTAAACCAGACAGAGAGGTGAGCACCAATATAGGAGGAGCAAAGTACCTAGCATTTGCTCTATTTATATGTGCTTTGGTCAACTGAGCACGCCAAGCGCCGGTATCGAAGAACTGCTTCGACAATTTAGATAAAGAACTCCTTGGAAAATAGGTCACAGCCAGCCTTGGATCGAACCAAACTAGCTCACCAGAGTCCCTGATTCGAAGATTTAGCTCCCAATCCTGGCCCCGAATCATCTTTTCGTTGAATCCGCCTAGTTTTTCTAGTATTTCTCGGCGAAAAACGCCTAGATAGACCGAATCGCTCGGCCCAGCAGAACCTCCGACGTGGTAAGAACCTCCACCCAAGCCAAATCGACTCCCGTAGGCAAAGGCAATTGCCTTCTGAAATGGTGTTGTACCCACAGCTTTCATGACGCCGCCCACATTTGCAGCACCAGTGGCGTTCAGAATTTCGAGAGCTACCTTTGTATAGTCAGCAGATAACTGGCTATGGGCGTCGACCCGAACTATTACGTCGTTTCTAGAGGCTTTAATGGCTAGATTCAAGCCGGCAGGTGTCTTGCCCGAAGGGTTGAGCACGATTCTCACTGGATATTGGGCGCTTAGACCCTCGGCGACCTCTTTAGTCAGATCCGTGGATGGCCCAATCGCTAAAATGACCTCTATCTGCTTCATATCCAAGCCAATTTGGTCAAAAATGCTCGAAACAGCTGTGCGCAGGTGAGTTTCCTCGTTCAAAACAGGCATGATGTAGGAAATCGAAGATAAGTCTGTTTGAGGGTTCACATCGTAAACCTTATCAACTAGACCGCGTAAATGGACTGACGGTTCAAGGGCTCTAAACAGTTGAGCTCTCAGACCACTTTTCGGCTATTTTCGCAAGATTAACATAAGGTTACGTTTTTTGGCATTACGAAGCATTTTTTGTCTCTGCCTAGGAAATAGTCAGTGCTGGGTGGCATAATGTGGGTACAGTTTTACTTTGTTTCTGTACTCCTGAGAGGGGAGAGGCTTGCGTTTATCTACTAGCCGTTTACGTGGTTTTGCATCAATACTTGCTGCCACAATTCTTTTCGTTCTTCCTATCCAGGTCGGTGCTGCCACTGCCAGCACTGGTACGGACACCTCGCTTTCGGTTTTTACTGTCAATGGAAAGCAGGTGGCCGATAAGGACACCGTTGCTTTACCTGCAGGAACATTTGAAGTAGAGGTAGTTGCAACGACAACCGATGCAAATGCCACTCGAGTGATCGATGGAAACGTTGGTCTCACTGCGGGCGACAACCCTCTCACTGTTGTCGTAACTGCAGCTGACAGAAGCACAACTCAGACTTACGAAATTAATTTGGACGTTGCATCGAGTGGTTCAAATGAAACCGGTGCAACCATAACCATTAACGGTGTTGAAAATAATGGTGAAGATGTAGAGCTAGATCCACTTACAACTTCCGTTGTTGTTGGAGTTACAACTAAGGACGCTGCGGCCACATACGTTGTTACTGGCAATAGCGATTTGCAACCTGGCACAAATGTATTAACTGTTGAAGTAACTGCCGTAGATGAAACTATCGCTACTTACGAAATCAATTTGATTGTCGCTCTGAACACCGATGTTACTTTGGAAAGCCTCACAGTTAATGGTGGAGAGTTCCGCGACGGTGAAGTTGTTCAACTTCCTTACGGAACAGAATTCGTTGAAGTAGATGTAACTCCAACTGATCCAAATGCAACTTATGTAGTAACCGGTGACAGTGATCTAGTTACCGGAGACAACGAACTAAAGGTCACCGTCACAGCAGCTGACGGTTACACACAAGAGGATTCCTACTTGACTCTTGAAGTGCTTCAAAGCGATGACACTTCTCTTAGCCTTTTTGAAGTTGCAGGAGAGGCTGTAGAGGACGGTTCAACAATTGATGTCGATTCGACCACTACTTTCGTTGAAGTACTGGTAGAAACCACAAACAACGATGCTACCTATGAAATCAGTGGCGACACCGACCTAGGGTTCGGTGAAAACACCTTGGTGGTTACTGTTACCGCAGGTGATGGAACTTCAGAGAAATTCACAGTTATCGTTAACGTTTTGTTCAGCAGTGACACTTCACTTGAAGTATTCCAAATAAACGGCATTGATGTTGAGGACGGCGCAACCGTCAACCTTCCACCGTTGACTACTGACGTCGAAGTAATAATCGAAACAACTGACCCTGATGCGGCCTATGAAATTGCGGGCGACACTGACCTACAGACCCTTGAAAACACCTTGGTTGTTCTTGTTACCGCTGCTGATGAGAGCACACTCGAGTACACAGTCACCTTGTTTGTAGCTCCAAACAACGACACAACTTTGTTTGGTCTTACTGTTGATGGTCTAGTTGTTGAATCTGGAGACACTGTTGATCTACCTCCACTAACCGACTCTGTAATAGTGGACGTAGAGACAACAGATCCAGAAGCTACTTTTGAAGTTGAAGGCGATAGCGACCTAGTAGCCGGCGATAATGCTCTGACAATCACTGTTACAGCTGCTGATGGCGAGACCATTGGTACCTATGAAATCAACTTGAACGTAGCGCTAAACGACGACAGCTTCCTATCCCTATTCACAATTAACGGAACTGATGTTGAAGATGGCTCATACGTCGAGCTTGAGGCTTTGACCACAGAAGTAGAGATCGAAGTCGAAACCTCTGACCCAGATGCAGAATTTGATGTATCAGGAGGAACAGACCTAATTGCCGGCGAGAACCTAGTAACTGTAACTGTTACTGCTGCGGACGGCTCATCAACCGACTATGTAGTGACCATGTATGTCCTTTACAACGACGACACTTCAATCTCAGTTCTACAAATCAATGGAGAAGATGCAGAAGCTGGTTCTGTTATTGAGATAGCTCCTTTGACCACTGAGGTGGATGTTGTGGTTGAGACCACAGATCCTGATGCTTTCTTCGAGATAACTGGAGATAGGGATCTTCAAGCCGGCGAAAATACACTCGTTGTTACAGTGACAGCGGCTGACCTTGAAACAGTTGAAGAGTTTGAAGTCACACTTAAGGTTCTTTTCAACGACGACGCCTCACTTGCTGTGTTCCAGGTAAATGGAGAACAAGTTGAAGATGGTTCGGTTGTAGAACTTGACCCGCTGACTTCGGAAGTTGAAGTTGTTATTGAAACCACAGACATTGACGCAACTTATGAAATTTCTGGAGACACTGAACTTCAGTCTGGTGAAAACACTCTTGTGCTAACTGTTACTGCAGCAGACGGTTCAACCGCTGAGTACAGTGTCACGTTGAATGTTGCACCAAACAACGATGCAAATGTTAACAGGATTTCAATTGATGGCGTTGAAGTCGTTGATGGTGAAGTAATTGAATTGGAAGCTGGCATTGAGTCGGTTGAGGTAGATGTCGAAACCTCTGACCCAGATGCGACTATAGACATTTCAGGCAACGAAGGACTCGTAATTGGAGAGAACACTCTAACAATTACGGTCACAGCTGCTGATGAAGAAACTAGCGCAGAGTATGTAATCACTCTCATTGTTTTGGACAACACCGACGTTACTCTTGCCACATTCCTTGTGAATGACGAATCTGTCGAAGATGGCGCTCAGATCGAACTTGCTCCATTGACCGCAGAAGTAAGCGTCTTTGTTGAGACAACAGACCTAAACGCAACATACGAAATCACTGGTGGCAGTGAGCTCGTAGTTGGAGACAACACAGTTGTAGTTGCTGTTACTGCGGCTGATGGCGAAACTACAGCCGAGTACACAATCACATTGACTGTTCTTCCGAACACTGACGCTAGTGCTGGTGTGACTGTTAATGGTGAGTCTGTTGTTGATGGTGCTGTTCTTTCTTATCTTTGGGATGTTACTTCTGTAGTGGTTGAGGTTGCTACTGGTGATGTTGATGCGACTGTGAGTGTTGAAGGTGGCACTGATC
>CANKLZ010000011.1 GCA_947483795.1 Micrococcales bacterium
TATGGTCCACGTGCGATTGTGCTGGCCAGGTTCATTCCAGTACTAAGAGCTCTAGTGCCATTGTTTGTAGGCGTAATGGGCATGGATAGTAAAAAGTATTTTAAATACAACGTCATAGGTGCTTTGCTTTGGGGTGGTGGACTACTAATTCTTGGTTGGGGTTTAGGGAACGTACCTGTAGTCAAGGAGCACGTTGAGCTCTGGGTTATTGGTTTTGTTGTTCTAAGTTCATTACCTCTACCGTTTGAAATCGCTAGGGAGTACTTAAAGCGAAAGAAAGCTAAGAAGCTTTTAGATAGTCAGAACTGAGTGAACCGGAGAATCCGCGGGCTAGTTCAAATTCGACAGCCATGCCATCAAATGCGGTAAGTTCCGGGAGTTTAGGCTCGAGTCCGTCTCCTGCAGTGACTCCTCGCAACCTTCTAATGCCAAATGGAATTACGTGAACTACAATCCATTTCATGGTTCCGTAAAGTCCTCGCTTAGGCACCCAGATAGTGCCTTCATCTAGCTCACTAAGCCTGTACTTTAGTCCCAACTGCTCAGCAGCCTTATTAGCCACAGTGATGTGCCCAGGTCCCGAGAAGTGCACCATGTCTTCCGCCCAGTATTTGATTTCGGCAAAGGACTCAATGCGGTGAATGTCATGAACTGGTACGTTCAATTCGTTTGCAACCCGTTCAATCATCTCAGTGATTGTTGCCGCCAGTCTCGATAAGCGCCTGAAGACCGCTAGGTGAATGGGATTTATAGTGTTAGAAACCATCACCTTGCAACCAGCGTCTAGAAGTTTTTGAATTCCTTCCCGAAACGTCTGCTCAAGTTCTGGCAGGTCTGCCGCTCGGCAAAAGAAATCATTCTGCCCTGCCATAACGGTCACAAGATCGGGCTTGAGCTCTAGAGCACGCTCTAATTGTCCGCCCATAATTGCATTGATGTTAGCCCCACGAATTGCTAGGTTGGCGTATCTGAATTCAAGACCGAGGGATTTAGCCTCTTGAGCAAGTAGGGTTGCCAAGCGATCAGTCCAGCCTGAGTGAACGCGGCGTTCTAAGAAAGAGAAGTCGCCCAAGCCCTCAGAGAGTGAATCTCCGATTGCAACGTAGCGAGTAAATACTTGCCTCACAACTTCAATTTTTGTTTAGCGAGTTAAATTGAGGTTAAATCAGTCGGTTGTGTTGCTTACACCAAGGTTAAATCCAAGTAGCCGTTAGCTATTTGCAGTTCTTAGTGCTAGCAATACTTTTGACAGCTGTCACGCACAGGTTACCTGTAACTCCCTTGTACTTACCAGTTAGCTTAATTCCGTTGCTGACAGACTTGGCATTTATTTTTATGAATTGAATGTAAGTCAGTGAAGTATCGGCAGCTTGTGCTGGAATCAAAGAAGTGAAGGTTAGAGCTAAAGAAGCGATAGCTAGAACCAGTGATTTAGATTTGTTCATAATTCGAAGCCCCCCAAGGCGTATTCGGGTGAGTTCCCGTTTGATAACAACCTACTGCCATTTGTACGCAAAAGGCTAGTGAACGCGTCCCACTTACCTCTAGTTGAAGCTGCCAGAAGCGACTACTGGCCCATCTATCAGAGCCGAGTAGAAGGTTTCCACCAATTCGGTAAAGGGGACTGACTTGCTTGGAATGACGACTTTTTCAGGATTTGAGCCATTGTTCTTGAAAGTGAGACTTACCTTTTGGTCGCTGGCCTGATCCTTAACTTCCACAGAAAGTTTTACGAATTTGTGATCGAAAGAGGTCGCGTACAGCTTGACTGTGGCTCCACTCTTTTCAATTCCTTCGTCGATAACGCTTTGAGATATCGAGTTGATTGTTTCATCTTCGAGAGCAAGTGTTGGTTGGCACTTTAATAGTTGCGCATAACCTTTAGAAGACTTAAAGGAACTGACAAAGCTTTTGAGTTTAGCGGCGTCAAGTGTAAGAGAAAATACACGGTTACCATCTTCTTGAGCAAGTTCTTTTTTAACCGTCACAAAGAAGTTGCCTCTCAAGTTACTTTGCAGGTCATCTGAAATTTGCTTGGTAGCTGACTCATTTAGACAGGTACTGGCACTACCTAAATCCGCGCTCGCTGTTCCAAGATCATCTGCACTGACCTTGACCCAGGTGTCGGTTAGCAAGGTCGATAGGCTCTGAATGCTCTGGCTCGGGAGGAAACCGGTTTGCTCTAGCAAATTAGCCAATGTGCTGAAATTTGCAAGATTTAGGTAGAAGTCACCTTTATTGTCTGCAACCGCATTTAACGTCGCACCTACATCTTGTCCCGCTACATTTGCATTCACGTTTAGCTCAAGAGCTGTGCCCTTATCGGACCGATAGGTGGAAAGTTTGAATGTGCCATCTAGAGAAGGTGAAGAAAGGCTGGCATCAACTTCATAGCTTGGATTTTTTTCAGTAACCAAAGAGACAATTGCTTGCGCGATAACTACATCTGGTGATTGGTATACGGCGTAGGCAGAAACACCACCGGAGACTAGTAGAAAACCGGTAGCGCCAGCAACGATTAGCTTGGTGCGTTTAGGCGCACCCTTGAATTTCTTGATTAGTGAGACTCGCTCAGCTTTAACTTCCGCTGGAAGTTCGTTTTCCCCAGCCAACTCTGTTGACTTGTCCTGTTCAGTCATTTTCTCCCCCTTTTTTGATGTCCGTACAGGAACATTCTATACCTTAGGGTCTGGAATGTCAGTGGAGATTTGCTCTAAAGTTTTGGCGGTAGAATTGGCTCGGACTCCCCGTGCGGCATTACCTCGGCTAACTCCCCCAGGATCGAAAGATAGCAAGGGTAACTGGGCTCTCATGGGTGTGCGGGGAGTCTTTCAATATCTTGCCAGTTATGGCTTATCGGATGATGCACTCAAAAAGACTAGACCTGCAATCAAAACAATTAGCCCAATAATTCCAATCGGGAAACTCATAACCGCTTGGAGGCCAAGACCTGGGTTAGGGTCCGTATTTAGAGCATCTGATGTAATTTTAAAATTTATTAATGCGAAGATGATGACCACTAATCCAATGCTTATAAAAATGATGCCAGGCAATTTCGAGCTTTTGGAATCGGCAGCGGAAACCTGTGTGGGTTCTTTTTCTCTGAATACGCTTCGGCTGCTTCCACATTTTTGACAATGCGTTTGATTCGGAGACATTTCGTTCATACAGCCAGGGCATGAGTTTGGTGCTGTTTTTGTTGAAACTTTTAGTTTCGATCCGCAACCACCGCAGAACTCATCATTCTGATTCATTTCTCGATTGCATTTTTGACAATTCATAGCTAGTCCTTTCCGTATGACGTTGAAACTTTAGGTGGTTAAGAAGTTCCAAAATCTCTTCAAGAGAATCAGAGGCATAAGACTGTATAAGAAACCTACACCCACGTAGAACCATCCTGTGAAGAACGGGAACTCTCCTGATATCGCTCTTTCAACCAAGTCTGGATTTATAAGCCCGACCAGATACTGAAGCAGTCCAAGAATTAGTAAAAGTAGCGACCCAATGCTTGCATTGAAGACCATTAGGCGAGTCAGAAAACTTCTCTTTGTGCGCCTTGAGCCACAGGTGCGACACCACTGGTCATCCTGGATGAACTCCGTGCCACATTCGCGACAATGTTTCATTGTTCCCCGAAAATAGTTCACGATTGTGTCTTTTGCTTTCGCGATGAACTTCTTCAAGTTGCCCCCTTTAAGCACCCATGAGTGTATTTTACAAGGATTCACAGGAAGTCAAGAGATAGCCCTTGAAGGCGTCAAAAAAGACTTAAACTCTAAGAGTGTCCACAGCTCTTTATCGTCGTTATCGCCCAGAGTCCTTCTCAGAACTTATTGGGCAGACTCAAGTTACCGTGCCTTTGATGGCTGCTCTTCGTAGCGACCGAGTGAACCATGCTTATTTGTTTAGTGGACCTAGAGGTTGCGGTAAGACTACTTCTGCCAGAATCCTTGCTCGTTGTTTGAACTGTGCTGAAGGACCTACCGATACTCCTTGCGGCAAGTGTGCATCTTGTATTGAACTATCAAGAGATGGTTCAGGCTCTTTAGATGTAATTGAAATTGATGCGGCTAGCCACAACAAAGTTGAAGACGCCAGAGAGCTTCGTGAGCGTATTGCTTTTGCTCCATCCAGAGATAGATTCAAGATCTTTATTCTCGATGAGGCTCACATGGTTACCAAAGATGGCTTCAATGCTCTTTTGAAGGTAGTTGAAGAACCACCTGCCCACGTGAAGTTTATCTTTGCGACCACCGAACCTGAAAAAGTTATTTCAACTATTCGTTCAAGAACACACCACTATCCATTCCGTTTAGTTCCACCTGCTCAAATGATTGAGTACTTAGGCGAGATGATTGCCTCTGAAAAGGCAACCGTTGATGAAGGTGTATTGAGCCTGGTTGTTAGATCAGGTGGCGGTTCAGTTCGTGATTCACTTTCACTTCTAGATCAACTACTAGCTGGTTCTGAAAAGAACCACGTTACCTATGACCGAGCAGTAGGGCTTCTTGGATATACAGACTCTGCACTGCTTGACACCTTTATTGAAGCGTTTGGCAAAGGTGATGCGGCTGAAGTATTCTCGAGCGTTGACCAAGTTATTCAGAGCGGGCAAGATCCTCATCGCTTCGTTGAAGACTTACTAGAGCGCATTAGAGATTTGATTGTTGTCGGATCTGTTGGCGAAAAAGCAAAGACTGTTCTAAGAGACATTCCGCAGGACCAACTAGATCGCATGAGATTACAGGTTGAAAGATTTGGTAAAGCAGAACTTACCTACGCAGCTGAGGTAATTGCTGAAGGTCTTACCCGCATGAATGGTGCAACTAGCCCTAAGTTACAACTAGAGCTAATGGTTGCCAAGGTGTTAGTTCCATCGCAAGATTCATCTGAGACAGGTTCGCTGGCTCGTATCGACAGACTCGAACGACGAATGGGCCTTGGTGGCAATGCTTCAACCTCAAACCCAGTTGCATCCGCGCCTGCTCCGGTTTCGACTCAAACAGCAGCCGTAGCAGTTGCTCCGGTATCTATCCCAGCAGTTGCACCGGTTACTAATCAAGTTCCGGTTGCAACAGAGACTGTCGCTCCTGCTGTTACCTGGTCGATGATGAAGAGCTCATGGGATGAGATAAAGAGCACTCTTTCGAATACATCTCGAGCTGCTTGGTTAGTTGTGCATTCCCAAACACCTGTGGCATTCGATGGGCAAGTGCTAGACATTTTGTTTGCCAACGAGCACGATAAAAATGTTTTCAAGGACGGTGGACAGAACAGTCCTAGCGAATTGCTTCGCAAGGCAATCTTTGAAGTACTAGGTGTAAGAGTTCAATACCGAGCTGCTGTTTCTACTGCAGGAGAACCAATAGTGCAGGTTTCAACTCTTGTAGCAGCGGCACCAACCGAGCCAATTGCTAAGGTTGCTGAAGTTACTCCAGAGCCTGAAGAAGATAAGAGCAAAGCGGTCAATGAGAGCAGAAACAAACTTATTGATGAAGATTCATTGGTAGGGGACTCGGTTCTTCGCAATGTATTAGGTGCTGAACCTATTGAAGGAAACTAATTAGATGTATGAAGGTGTAGTTCAGGATCTAATTGATGCGTTATCAAGACTGCCTGGAGTTGGACCTAAGTCTGCTCAACGTATTGCTTTCTATCTAATCCAAACCGATGATGACCAAGCTCAAGAACTAGCCAAGATACTTCTAGAAGCAAAAGAGCGTGTTCGTTTCTGCTCAACTTGTTTCAACGTAGCTGAACATGAGTTTTGCAACATCTGCAGAGACCCTAGAAGAACCAAAGAAGCGATCTGTGTTGTTGAAGAATCTAAAGATGTTCAGGCTATTGAGAGAACTAGAGAGTTCCGTGGTTTCTACCATGTATTAGGTGGAGCCATCAGCCCTATTGAAGGTATTGGTCCAGACAACCTTCGCATTCGTGAACTTATGTCAAGGCTCAATGATCCTGAAATCAAAGAAGTCATTATTGCTACAGATCCAAACCTTGAAGGCGAAGCTACAGCAAGCTACCTAACTAGATTGTTAGTTCCACTAGGTATCACAGTTAGCCGCTTGGCTTCAGGGCTACCTGTTGGTGGAGACCTTGAATATGCTGATGAAGTAACTCTTGGAAGAGCCTTCGAAGGTCGTCGAGTAGTTAGTTAGCAGCCTGTTTAGGCTCCTTCGTTGGGCTAAACTTAGAGCGTTCAGCGTTGAATCCCCCCTTTTCCTAATCTGGAGATCTCAATTGGCGCTAATTGTGCAAAAGTATGGTGGCTCGTCTGTAGGCGATGCCGCCAAGATTAAGCATGTCGCCGCACGCATCATTGAAACTCAAAGAGCTGGCAACCAGGTCTGTGTTGTTGTTTCAGCCATGGGGGATACAACAGATGAACTTCTAGATTTAGCCAATCAGGTATCAACTAACCCCGAGGGTAGAGAACTAGATATGTTGCTTACCTCAGGTGAGCGTATCTCAATGGCTTTGCTGTCTATGGCTATTAATGATTTAGGTGCTCCGTCACTTTCTTTCACTGGATCTCAAGCTGGAATCATCACCGACGAAGTTCATGGTAATGCTCGTATTGCTGAGGTGACACCCGTTCGTGTTGCAGAGGCCTTAGATGCTGGAAATATTGCCATCGTTGCTGGCTTTCAAGGTTTCAACAGAGACTCAAGAGATATCACCACCTTGGGTAGAGGTGGGTCTGACACCACTGCTGTTGCTCTAGCAGCTGCACTAAAGGCTGACGTTTGTGAAATCTATAGCGATGTTGATGGAATCTATACAGCAGACCCACGTGTTATTTCAACAGCTCAGAAGCTAGATGTTATCGACATTGAATCAATGTTGGAGCTAGCAGCAGCAGGAGCCAAGATTCTGCACATTCGTGCAGTTGAGTTTGCTCGTAGACACAAGGTGGACCTTAGGGTTCGTTCAACTTTTAGTAATGATCCAGGTACCCGAGTTATCTCTAATGAAGATGGAGTAAAGCAAATGGAAGAGTCAATAGTTTCAGGTGTGGCAAGCGATAAGTCACAGGCGAAGATTACTGTTATCGGAATTCCTGATGTGCCAGGTAAGGCAGCAGCTGTCTTCACTACCGTTGCTGAGGCTGGAGCAAATATCGACATGATTGTTCAGAACACCCCAACAGGCTCTGACGTGACTGATGCCGTTAGCGACATTAGCTTTACTTTGCCTAAGGGTGAACTAAAGAAAGTTCTAGATGCTCTAGCGCAGAACAAGAATGTTTTGGGATATAGAGAACTTGAGAGTGATGAAGAGATAGGTAAGCTGAGCATTGTTGGTGCCGGTATGAGAACTCACTCAGGTGTATCAGCAATTATGTTTAGAGCGCTAGCTGAAGCATCTATCAACGTTGAAATGATTTCTACTTCTGAGATTCGTATTTCAGTTATTACAAGTCTTGACCAGATTGATGATGCTGCTCGTGCTGTGCATAAGGCTTTCGACCTAGATGGCGATAGCCCTGTCACTGTTTACGCTGGCACAGGAAGATAGCAATGTCTAAACCTAATCTTGCCTTAGTTGGTGCAACCGGTGCTGTTGGCACCGTAATGATTGACATCATCAATAACAGAGAAAACATATGGGGTGAGATACGTCTCATCGCATCTGCTCGATCAGCTGGTAAGAAGATTGTTGTGCACGGCGAAGAGCTAACTGTTGTTGAGCTAACTCCTGAATCATTTGATGGCATTGACATCGCCATGTTTGATGTTCCTGATGAGGTATCAGAAGTATGGGCTCCTATTGCTGCTGCTCGAGGAGCTGTTGCAGTTGATAACTCAGGTGCTTTCCGCATGGATCCAGAGGTTCCACTTGTAGTCCCTGAAGTCAATCCTGAGCAAGCTAGAAACAGACCTAAGGGAATTATCTCTAACCCAAACTGCACAACTCTAACCATGATGGCAGCCCTTGGTGCACTGCACAGAAACTGGACTCTAACTGAACTTGTTGTTTCTAGTTACCAGGCAGTTTCAGGTGCCGGCACCGCTGGCATCGAAAGACTGCGCAATGAGATTAGTGCTGTTGCCGGTAGCGATGCAGGATTACTAAGTGGAGATGTTGAGGCTCTTTTAGGTAGTGCAGGCCTTCAGGTATCTGAATCCCCATTCCCAGCACCAGTTGTTTTGAATGTTGTTCCTTTTGCCGGTTCACTCAAAGCTGGAGGATACTCAAGCGAAGAGATGAAGGTTCGAGACGAGAGCCGAAAAATTCTTGGTATCCCAGATCTCAAGGTGGCAGCTACCTGTGTTCGTGTTCCAGTTCTAGTAAGCCACTCGCTAACCGTGCACGCAACCTTTGCTAACCCACTAACTGTTGCAGATGTTCATAAGGCTCTAGAAGAAGAGCCAACCATCAAGTTGGTTGATGACCCAGCTAATGGTCTATGGCCAACCCCAAACATGGTGGCTGGCCAAGATCCGACCTATGTTGGCAGAGTAAGACAGTCATTGGATTTCACTAACTCAATCGAAATGTTCGTAGTTGGTGACAACCTTCGCAAAGGGGCAGCACTCAACACCTATGAAATAGCGGAGCTAGTTGCTAGCGAATTCTAATTCGCTCGGCTAACCTGAAGACATGCGCAAGTTCGGGGTTTTAGTTCTCATGGCGGTCACCGCCCTAGTCCTTTCAGCATGTTCTCCTGCCACTACTGAGCCAGAAGTTAAGGTTCCAGATAAGCCTTCTGTTGAAGCTCCAATTGTGAATGCTGCCGATTACAGCGATGGCTATGGTGGTTACATCTTCCGCGTCGGTGGCGGCACTATCTGGTGCACAATTAGCGAATCACCTGGTTTTGTTCTTTGTGAGCACAGAGACGTTGACGTTGTTTATGAAATTCCGGCAGCTCCGGCATCTTGTGAGGGTGCTTGGGGTTACCAAGCCAAACTATGGGCTTTCCAACCTTCAGAAGGATTAGTGGCTGACTGGTTCTGTTCCAGTGGATTATTCTCAGATCCTGAAAATGCCTATGATCTTCCTTCAGGAAGCAAGATTGTAGTTGGGGACATAAGTTGTTTTGCTGCTGAAACAGTTGCTCGTTGCGATAACAAGCAGGGTCAATACTTAGCTCTTGGTGCTGATGTGTTTGGGTTCGGTAACTAGTTCTTTGCTTTTAGTGTTACAACTCTGACTTCAGGTCGACAAGCTAATCGCACTGGTGCATAAATTGAATGGCCTAATCCAGCACAAACATTGAGCCACAGTTTCTTAGCAGTCAATGGCACAAGATGTAATCCTCTGGCGTATCTAGTTGGTAGATCACAGTTAGTAACCAGGGCTCTACCCCAGAATGGCCAACAGACTTGACCACCGTGAGTGTGACCGGCAAAGACAATGTCCGCTGAACTTAGATCTTCTAGAACACGAAGATAAGGTGCGTGTGTAACACCGATAAGAAGATCTGACTTATCCAGTTTGATAAGTTCCGTATTCGCTTTCGAAATGTCGTCTCTGAGTTCATGAGGGTCGTCAGTGCCAAAAAATCTAATACTTGTTCCGTTGACATTGATTCTCGCTGCTGAATTGTTCAGATTCTGCCAACCAAAGGAATTGAATCCTGCATTTAGTGAATCGGTATCAAGCTTTAGGTTCATGTCTTCTTCTCTGTGACGATCAGAAGGGCGGAGCAGATATTGAAAAGGATTTCTTTTCGCTGGAGCGTAGAGATCATTTGAGCCATTGACATAAACACCGGGCACACCAGTTAGGGGATTTAAGGAGTCTAGGACTGGCTTGATACCTTGCGGGTGGCCAAGGTTATCTCCAGTATTTATAACTAGGTCTGGGTTTATCTTGGTGTTGAGTTTTCTTATCCATCGCTGCTTATATTTCTGCCAAGGTGCCATATGAATATCGCTGATGTGCAGGATCACTATATCTTTGCTACCTTCAGGCAAGATTGCTAGTTCACTTTTCTTGATGGCAAACCAGAAGCGTTCTATGCAGGTAGCCCAAATGATTACACCTAGTGCTAGAGAGCCTAACCAAAGCATTTGGATAACTAAGGGCCGGAGCTAATCAGTAACAGGATGGCACTCGAGGATGCCACAGATTTACCAGCAGCTGGCATACTGCCTACTACTTGACCTTCTGGGACAGTTGGGTCTTTGAGGAAGAACTGGCCTTGAGATGGTTGCGGAATGCTAACGGTAGGGAATCCAACTGAGTTCAGCACAGCTGTTGCCTCTGCTGTAGTCATACCCCTGACATCCGGTATCTTGGTGAGACCACCTTTAGAGACGTATAGCTTGATCATGCTGCCACGAGGAACAACAGTTCCAGCCTTCGGGTTTATGTAGGCAACTGTTCCAGCTGGCTTAGTTGATGACACTGGTTCAATCATGATCTTGGCGTTAAGGTCAGCTCCAACAATGTTTTGAGATGCAACATCAGGAACTTGACCTGCTACTGAAGGAATTTGAATCATGGTGGCATCAATCATTTCCTGCGGTGGTGCATCAAATTTTTGACCAGGATATTTCTTGTTGGCAGTTTTCATTATGGTGCGCCAAATTTCGTGACGTACAGTTCCACCAGGTCGTTTGTTCAGGGTTATCTTTCGAAGTGAAGTGTTTCCCGACACGTTACCAACCCAGACAGCAGTTCCAACTGCTGAGGAGAAACCCGTCATCCAGGTGTGCACACCAGAGTCTGTTGTTCCTGTCTTACCAGCAAGGGGAGTGCCATCGCCGGTTGAAGAAGCTCCACCGGTACCTCCACTGATTACAGCTTGCATTGCTCTTGTCATTCCAGCTGCTACCTCAGGTGTGACGGCAGGGCTACAAATAGATTTGGGAACTTGTAATTCAGCATTCGTATCGCGAACAACTACACGGTCAATTGCAATCGGTGAACAGTAAACGCCTTTGTTCGCAACTCCTGCAACTGCTGCCGCCATAGCTAGTGGAGCAATCTCATTAATACCTAGAATCGAAGCAGGGTAGGCAACAAGTTCTGTGCCATCTGCACGATGAATACCAAAACGCATAGCGGTATCTCTGATGTCACAGAGATCTAACTGGCTTGCCATTGATGCATATGCAGTGTTGACCGAAAGGGCTGTTGCCTGGAGAGCGCTTAGATCTTCTGGCTCCTTGGCATCGTTACCCGGAGCCCAAGTCCCTACCAGAGAACCACAGCGTGAGCTGAAGTCGGTGGCGGCATTCCATTCCTTGATTCGGCCATCAACGTGGTCGTTTAACTTGAAGCCTTTTGATAACCATTCGGCAAGGGTAAAGATCTTGTATGTGGAACCGCTCTGGAAGCCTGATGAACCACCGTAGTTCTTATCTGCTGAGTAGTTCACCGATGTGTGACCAGGTAGTCCTGAGTCAGTCTGGTCAAAGATTCTGTTTTGAGTTAGCGCAAGAATTCTTCCGGTACCAACTTCAACAGAGACGCTAGCAGCTCCAACCTTTGATTTATCAGTTGGTGGTACCCAAGTCTTAGTTGCGTTATCTGCTACCTTTTGAAGCTTTAGGTCGATGGTTGTATAGATATCAAGTCCACCTTTACGAAGGAGAACTTCGCGGTCTTCTTGGGTGGGACCAAACTCAGGGCTATTACGAATGTTCCAAACTACGTAGTCACAGAAGAATGCGGTGGTCTGATCATTTTCACAACCAACTGGAATCTTTTGAATGTTGAGCTCTATAGGAGAGGCTTTGTATTCATCTGCTTCAGCCTGAGTGATGTCTCCTTCAGCGGCCATGTTTTGAATCACGTAGTTACGTCTGTTAAGAGCACGTTCCTTGTTTTCTTCAACATCAGGTCTATACAGTTCTGCACCTTTGAGCATTGCCGTAAGCATGGCAGCTTGGGGGACGTTTAGGTCTCTAGCTTTGATGCCGAAGTAATACTCTGAGGCTGCTTCAACACCATTGATGTTGGTTCCAAAGAATGACAGGTTTAGGTATCCAGCGAGGATGTCCTCTTTGCTGTAACTCTGCTCAAGAGCAAGAGCTAAACGAACTTCCTGAAACTTTCTTTGCAAGGCGTATTTGGAATCAGTTTGTAACGAAATTGCTTCCTCATCACCGCTTAGGACTGCTGCTTCTAAAAGGTTGTTCTTGACATACTGCATGGTGATCGTTGATCCACCTGGACCACGACCTGCTTTGGTGAGGTTGGTAAGTACCGCTCTTCCGAATGAGATCCAGTCCACTCCCGCGTGATCGTAGAACCTTGGGTCCTCGGTGTCGATAGCTGCTCGAATCATGTTTGGGGATATATCTTCGAAATCAACAGAGATTCGGTTCTCAGCGAAGAATCTAGCCACCGGGACCGGCTTGCCATTCTGCATGGCATAAATGTTGGACGCGTCAGCTGCGTTGACAGGTTTTATGAAGTCAGGCAGGCTTTCAAAGATCGAGATGGTGGCACTAGCCCCAAGCCCACCTAACCACACGAATGGCAGTAATAGGGCCATGCTCAGGAGGCCTGCTATTGAACTAAGACCAAAAAGTCCTAGCCAACCTGCCTTTTTTCTATTTTTCTTACCTGACTCAGCCATAGACTCAAGGTTACCTTCAATCTTTGAGAGGAACCATAAATATGGTCATCTGGGAATACACCGTAACCCCCCTTCCGCCACACAATCCCAAGCAAATACTGGACCATTGGGGTGCTCAGGGTTGGGAACTCGTTCAGGTAGTTACCAGCCCCGAGGGCGGATATGTTGCATATATGAAGAGAGCTAAGGCCTAACAATGACTGGAAAAGTAGAAGCAAGACTTATTGAACTGGGCTTTCCATTGCCAGATGTGGTGCCACCGGTGGCTGCATATATTCCAGCTGTTGCAACAGGCAACCTAGTCATGACTGCAGGACAGTTACCTATGGTTGCTGGCAAGCTAGTTGCCACAGGAAAGGTTCCATCACAGGTTTCACCTGAGCAAGCAAAGGAGTTAGCTCAGATAGCTGCTTTGAATTGTTTAGCTGCTGTGAAGTTTGCTATTGGTGATCTTGATCGAATTACAAGAATTGTCAAAGTGAATGGCTTTATTGCTAGCGACCCTGAGTTCACCGGTCACCCTGCAGTGAACAATGGAGCATCAGAGTTTCTAGGCCAAGTATTTGGCGACATTGGTATTCATGCAAGATCAACTATTGGTGTTGCAGTATTACCTTTAGATGCTCCTGTTGAAGTTGAACTGATAGTTGAGTTCAACTAGTCATTAGTTGAGCTATGTAACTTGTCATTGATGGAGTTCATCACTGATGAGTCAGCAAGAGTTGTGGTGTCACCAACTGGTCTACCCTCAGCAACGTCTTTGAGAAGTCTGCGCATGATTTTACCTGAGCGTGTCTTGGGTAATTCTGAAACCACCATGATCTGGCGAGGTCTAGCAATAGCACCAATCTTTTCAGAAACCCAACCTCGAAGTACTTTTCCTATTTCTTCTTCGTCAGGGGCATCACCTAACTCATCTTGGCGAAGGATAACGAAGGCAACTACTGCTTGCTCGGTAATCTCATCTTGAGCGCCAACCACAGCAGCTTCAGCAACCCAGTGGTGTTCAACCAAAGCTGACTCGATTTCAGCAGTTGAAAGTCTGTGACCTGAAACCTTGATCACATCATCGATACGACCGAGTAACCAAATGTCACCATCTTCATCGAATCGGGCACCATCGCCTGCGAAGTATTTACCAGGGAATCTGGACCAGTAGGTTTCGACGAATCTCTCTGGGTCACCCCAGATACCTTTAAGCATGCTTGGCCATGGTTCATCGATAGTTAGGTAACCTGCTTCACTTCCTTCGGAGGAGTTGATAACTGGACTGCCATTCTCATCAACTATGCCAACAGTTATGCCAGGAAGCGCTCTTTGAGCAGAACCAGGTTTAGTCTGCATGGTGTGTGGAACAGGAGAGATCATGATGGAACCTGTTTCGGTTTGCCACCAGGTATCAACTATTTCGCATCGAGAACCACCGACTACTTTGTGGTACCACTCCCATGCTTCAGGGTTGATTGGTTCACCTACGGAACCTAGTATTCGAAGAGAGCTCAGGTCATGACCATCAACAACTGCTCTTCCTACTTTCATGAAAGTTCTAATGGCAGTGGGTGCTGTGTAGAAGATACTCACCTTGAATTTCTCAATGATTTCCCACCAACGCTCAAAGTTAGGGGAGTCAGGGGTGCCTTCGTATATGACTTGTGTAACACCATTGGCTAAAGGCCCATAGACAACGTAAGAGTGACCGGTTATCCAACCAACATCTGCTGTGCACCAATAGACATCTGTGTCACTCTTTAGATCAAACACTGTTCGGTGAGTATAAGAAGCTCCGGTTAGATAGCCACCTGTGGTGTGCAGAATACCTTTAGGTTTACCGGTCGTTCCAGAGGTATAGAGAATGAACAGTGGGTGTTCCGAATCAAAGCCAATGGCTTCATGCTCAGGCTCTGCTTTCGCTAAAGCATCATGCCACCAGATGTCTTTATCTTCCATAGCAACAGCTGTGTTAGTTCTTTGAACCACCAGCACATGTTCAATTGACGGGCAACTGTTATCTTGAAGGGCATGATCCACTGCTTCTTTCAGTGGGTGAGCTTTACCCTTACGGAAGCCACCGTCAGCGGTGATAACAAGTTTCGCCTGCGCATCATTGATTCTGCTTCGAAGCGAGTCAGCGCTAAAGCCTCCAAAGACAACGCTATGCACAGCACCTATACGTGCAACAGCGAGTATCGCTATTAATGTCTCTGGAATCATTGGCATGTATATCGCGACTCGGTCACCTGATCTAATGCCTAAATCAAGAAGTGCGTTGGCTGCTTTCTTGGTCTGTTCTAAAAGTTCGCTGTATGTGTAGGTCTGTGTGTCGCCTGGTTCACCTTCAAACAAGATAGCTGGCTTATCACCAAGACCAGCTAATACATGTCTATCAAGACAGTTGTAACTGGCATTAATCTGGCCGTCTTCAAACCATTTAGCAAACGGAGGATTACTCCAGTCGAGGGTTTTAGTGAAAGGTTTGTGCCAAGAGAGTTGGTGAGCCTGATTGGCCCAGAAACCTAACCGGTCGGAATTCGCTTCATCGCGAAGTTCCTGATTTGTTTTGCTAGTCATAGACGAGATTTTATAAGGCCAAGTCATGTATTTTTATCAAAGCGTCTTTTTATATTCTTTTCGTTACAAACACTTCTTCTAGTTAGTGATAAAGCCAAGCAAGGAAGCTTTGTGGACTAGCTCAGTTCGGTTATGTGCATTGACTTTCTTTGAGGCATTGCCTAACTGTGGCTCCCCACTTGAACACTTGGAAGGCAAAATGTCTACAACAGATGCGATCAAGCGGGTCGAGTTCTCAGAAGAAGCCCAACAGCTCTTGCTCGAACTATACAAGCGCAACCCAACAGGTTTCATGTTCCACCAATCTGGGGGTTGTTGCGATGGCTCAGCTCCGATGTGTTACCCAGCTGGGGAGTTCAGGGTGGGTGGCAGCGATGTGCTTATGGAAACAATTCAGGTTGACGGGATAGAACAACCAATACCTGTATACATGTCGTTAGAGCAATTTGAACTCTGGAGACATACCCACCTGACGATAGATGCAGTGCCGGGGCGGGGAAGTGGCTTCTCTCTTGAATCTCCAACAGGCAAAAGATTTCTTACCCGCTCAAGGTTGTTCACCGATAGCGAATACCTAGCCATGAAAGATCAACCAGTCTTTTTGGGTTCTGGTGTGATCGCAAAATTTATATAAAATTTTCAGATTCTACCCTTTTCGGGGTAAAGGAATCTTGTTATGATTATCCAGTCAGCTTCGGCTGACCTGCGATACATCGATTCCCCCAATCATGTATCGCCGGCCCCGGTCACTCCCCCCAGAGACCGGGGCCCCTTAATTTAACTGGCCTTTTACACATCTCAATTCAGACAGAACTTCTCCCCAAACAGCAGATCTTTGATCTGGCTTGGGCTTTGAGTAAGTGAACATTTATGCATGACATCGCTTGCGCTCTTGGAAGAAATTCTGAGTGATCCAAAAATAACGGACATCCTTATCGATGGTCATCGCAAAGTTTTGGTTGAAAAAGATGGAGCTCTTATAGAAATAACCCAACCTTTCCTCAATGAAAAAGAAGTCGATCTTTGGGCCAGAGAAATCATGAGTAGCAACGGATCAAGACTAGACATCGCTAAACCAATATCAGAGGTAACTCTTGAAACAACTCTAGGTTTACTAAGAATTCACGCGGTGCTTTCAGGGGAATGCTCGAAACGAACTCAAGTGTCTATTCGCAGACATTCTGTTTCATCATTGACATTAGAGAACCTACTCAGCGCAGGATGCATCAGCCCTATTCACTTAGAAACACTTAGACAGATTCTTAGCTTCAGAGAAAACTTTGTAATCATCGGCGGCACTGGTTCGGGTAAGACCACGTTGCTCAAGTCCATGCTTAGTGAAGTGACCAATGAGCGCGTTATAACCATCGAAGATGCTCTGGAGTTGAGCCTTGGTGGGAACAGTGTCTCGTTAGTCACAAGGGCTGCCAATCATGAAGGGGTAGGAGAGATATCTTTGGCTCGATTATTGAGAGAGGCGCTCAGAATGAGACCAGATCGTCTAGTTATAGGTGAGGCAAGGGGAGAGGAGCTACTGCTTCTTCTGCAGGCGATGAACACTGGACACACTGGCTCGGGATTCACTCTGCATGCTAACTCGATTGAAGACGTCATTCCTCGTATGCTCGCCATTTTCTCTGGGGTAGGAGTATCACCAGCACTTGCCAAAGTGCTCATCTCAAGTTCTATATCTTGGGTGATTGAACTAAAGAGAACAAAGGGTAATCGTGTAGTAACAAAGATTCAGAGGGTAACTGACCTTGACCTCTGACGCTATGAAACTAACTAAGTTCGCCGGTCTCTTGAGATCAGGTGTAACTATCGACCAAGCGTTGGCAAGTATTGGTGGTGCTCCTACAAATTCAGTTGCTCTGTCATACCTTCTGGAAGTTGCTCAAGACTCAGGCGCTGCGGTTGCAAATGAAATAGATGGTGCAGCAAATCTATTGAGGGCTCGAGACAGACTCAGCCAAAGAATCCAGGTGGCTCATGCAAATCCGAAATCTACAGCTCGCCTTGTCATCTGGCTACCAATTCTGACATTAGCCATGGCCCAACTAGTTGGCTGGGACATTTTTGGCACACTAGCTACACGCCCAATCGTTTTAGTAAGTTTTCTTTTCGGGCTTAGCCTGCTCCTGATTTCTAAACTCATTACTAGTCGAATGCTGAAGAAGGCCCAACCGGAAGAAAGCGTCACTGGGTTTTATCTACTAGGTGTTGCGCTTGAGACATCAGGAGGCGCAAATCTCTTACAAGCCCAGGAGCGAGCCCTAAAGATTTACCTCAATCTCTTTGGCCAAAAACCTTCGAACTCAGAAATAACGGAGCTTATTCAAATTGAACAACTTGTTCGAGAAACAGGAGCCCGTGTTGGTGAACTTTTGGCCAGGCAAGCTCAAAGTATGCAGGAGGCTGAACTTTTGAATACGGAATTGAAGATTGAGAAGTTAGGAGTCAGGCTAATGCTTCCACTCGGACTTGGGGTCTTGCCTGCATTTGTGTTTTTGGCAATTGTTCCGCTTATGGTCACCATGCTGGGATCTAAATGAAAGAGAGAGAAAATGATCAAACACATCTGGCTAGACGAGACAGGTGCCAGCACGGCAGAGTATGCAATTCTGACTTTGGCAGCAGTTGGTTTTGCAGGCTTACTGCTAACTGTTCTAAGAAGCCCAGAGGTGAGGCAAATGCTCTTAGACCTAGTGAAGTCCGCTCTTACAGTTACCGGAAATGGTTAGGCGAGCATGGTTCTGTCACAGCTGAGTTTGCGATTGTGTTGCCTGGAGTGATGATCATTCTGTATTTCGCTATATCCGTGCTAGCCATGCAGACCAGCAGACTAGGCCTTGTTGCATTAGCAGCCGAAAGCTCTCGAGCACTGGCTAGGGGAGAGCCGCAAGAAACAGTTGAGAACCTGATTGAAGGCACTGGTTTGGGAAGCCAGATCTCATTCACAACCCGCTACTCAGATCTTTCCGTTTGTGTTGAATTGGTTCAAATCAGTCAAATACCTCCCTTTGGGCAAGAGTTCTCTATTGAAGTCAAAGAGAGTCAATGTGCTAGAAAAGGTGGTTTATGAAGGGTTTGAACGAGATTGGAGCTGGGTCAGTCCTGGGTTTAGGGATTATTTCTGTAGTTTTGGGAATTATGACCCTATCTCTCGGATTTACTAGTCAAGCCCTAGTAATTGCTAGGCTTCAGGCTAAAACCGACAATGCGGCGATAGCGGCTCAGGACGTTTTAAGGGGATTAACCGTGGGATTTCCCTGCGAAACGGCTGAACAGGTTGTGCAAGGATTTGGCGGGACCCTAGAGGAATGCCATAAAGTCAATTTAGACATCTATATACATGTGCGTTCTGAAGTAATGGGTATAGTACATAGAGTTCATGCTCGGGCAACCTCGAGTTAGATAGTTCAAGGTAGGAGATTCGTGAGTTCAGGTTCAAAGTTAGTAATCGTAGAGTCACCGGCAAAGGCTAAAACCATTGCCAAGTACTTAGGCGATGAATACCGCGTACTCGCATCCGTCGGTCACATCCGTGATTTGATCGACCTGAAAGACCTGCCACCCGAGCTAAAAAAGAAGAGCACCATCGGAAAGTTCTCTATCGATGTTGAAGATGATTTTAAGCCTTACTATGCAATTTCCCCTGGCAAAAATAAAACTGTCACTGAGCTTAAGGCAGCCCTGAAAGATGCAGATGAACTCTATCTGGCTACCGATGAGGACCGTGAGGGTGAAGCAATTGCCTGGCACCTATTTGATGTCCTAAAGCCAAAGGTTCCAGTGCACCGCATGGTTTTCCACGAAATCACTAAAGAAGCCATTCAGGCAGCTGTTGCAAACACCAGAGCCATTGATGACGATCTAGTAGAGGCGCAAGAAACAAGAAGAGTAGTTGACCGTCTATATGGCTACGAAATCTCTCCGGTGCTTTGGAGAAAGATTGCTCGTGGACTGAGTGCAGGTCGAGTTCAATCACCTGCAGTTCGATTAGTCGTTGAACGTGAGCGTGAGCGCATGGCTTTCGTATCAGGAGCATACTTCGACATAAAAGCACTTTTCGATACACAGAAGTCGGGCGAACCCACTTTCGAATCAAAACTTCACACCTATAACGGTCAGAGAATAGCTACCGGTGATTCATTCAATGACAAAGGGGAATTGGTAGCCAAGGTCTTGCTTCTTGATGAAGAGAAAGCAACTGCG
This sequence comes from Micrococcales bacterium, assembly GCA_947483795.1. GTDB lineage: Bacteria > Actinomycetota > Actinomycetes > Actinomycetales > Microbacteriaceae > Rhodoluna. The sequence goes on from CANKLZ010000011.1 coordinate 19,328, forward strand.
TTAGCAGATGCCATTAGAACTCCAAATATCCCGATTGAAGTAATCTCTGTCGAAGCAAAACCTTCAACCAGAAGACCAGCTGCTCCCTTCACAACTTCAACTTTGCAGCAGGAAGCATCTCGCAAGTTGAGGCTGTCAGCTAAACAAACTATGGATGTAGCACAGGGCCTCTACCAAGAGGGTTACATCACTTATATGAGAACTGATTCACCAACGCTTTCTTCTCAGGCGATCACAGCAGCTAGAACTCAAGCTAAAGAAATGTTTGGAGAAGACTTTGTTGCAAGCGCACCTCGTATTTATCAAGGTAAGAACAAAAACGCTCAGGAAGCTCACGAGGCTATTCGACCAGCCGGTGAAATATTCAAAAAGCCGAGTGAACTTCAAGGCGAACTATCGGGCAGAGCGTTTGATCTCTATGATCTGATTTGGAAGCGAACTATTGCAAGCCAAATGCAGGACGCCAAGGTTTCAACCACCACCGCAAAGATTGCTATCTTCCCACTACCAAATGGTGACCGTGCAGAGTTCACAGCCAGTGGAACAGTTGTTACCTTTAGAGGCTTCATGGCAGCTTATGAAGAAAGCCAAGACGAGAGCCGCAACGAAGAAGACTCAACAGAGAAGGAAAGTAAACTTCCTAATCTTGAAGTAGGGCAGAAGTTAACCGTTCTAGAGGTAACTGCTAAGAACCACCAGACCTCACCACCGCCGAGATATACAGAAGCGAGCTTGGTGAAGGCCTTGGAAGAAGAGGGCATCGGTAGACCTTCAACATATGCAGCAATCATCAGCAACATTTTGAATAAGGGCTATGTGATCAAGCGCGGTCAAGCTCTTGTTCCAGAGTGGATTGCATTTACAGTTATTCGCTTCTTAGAGCAAAACGTATCTCGTCTAGTGGATTACGCATTCACAGCACGTATGGAAGAAGACCTAGACGAGATCGCCAACGGCAAGATCGACCGAAGTGTTTGGCTAAAGCAGTTCTACTTTGGTGCGGGAGACAACCCAGGTCTACACAGTGTTGTTGAAAACATTGGCGATATCGATCCGAAAGCTTTGAACTCTCTTGACCTAGGTGATGGCATTACCTTGCGAACCGGCAAGTATGGCCCTTACATGGAAATCTACATTGAGCCAAATGCTGAAGGTGCTGATGAAAATGGCCGCAGGATTATTAATATTCCTGAAGGTCTAGCGCCAGATGAATTAACGCTCGCTAAAGCTCATGAACTAATCGAAGCACCAATCCTGCAGGATCGAATTCTTGGAACAGATCCAGCAACTGGTCACAACATTTTGTTCAAGGACGGACGCTACGGACCTTATGTTTTGATTGATGACCCAGAGGCAGTTAAACCAAAGACAGCTTCATTATTCAAGACCATGTCTACAGAGTCAATTGATCTCGACATTGCCCTTAGGCTTTTGGCGCTACCGAGAGTTATTGGTCAAGATCCAGAAACACAAATCGACATCACTGCCCAAAACGGTAAGTTTGGACCGTATCTTCTAAAAGATAAAGAGTCTAGAAGTCTGCAGGCTGAAGATCAGATCTTTGATCTAGACCTCCCAGGTGCACTCGAGATTTTTGCACAGCCTAAATACGGGGGACGCAGAACCGCTGCGACCCCTCTCAAGGAATTTGGTGAAGACCCAGCAGCAAAGACCAATGTCGTTGCTAAGTCCGGTCAGTTCGGACTTTATGTCACAGACGGTGTGCTCAATGCAACTGTGCCTAAGGATGAGCCTTTGGATGAGCTAACTCCAGAGCGAGCTTTTGAACTGCTAGCCATTCGCAGAGAGAAGCTAGGTCTTGAGCCTGGAGTTGCAGCACCTAAGGCTTCAAAGGCAGGTAGACGTGCAACAGCTCCTGCAAGAACAGTCAAAAAAGGTGCAGCTAAGAAGAAGAAAGCCGACTAATGTCAGGTCTTTTTATTTCTTTTGAGGGTATCGACGGTGTTGGTAAATCAACACAAGCGGACCTTCTTGAGTCTTGGCTAATTTCACAGGGCAAGGATGTGCTTAGAACTCTTGAACCTGGTGGCACTGATGTTGGTATTGAGATTAGAAAAATTCTTTTGCACCACAAAGGTGACCTGGCTCCAAGAGCGGAAGCAGCGCTTTTTGCCGCAGATAGGGCACACCATGTGGCAAGCAAAATCCGCCCGGCTCTTGAGCAAGGAAAGATTGTTATTACCGATCGCTATTTTGATTCTTCTGTTGCCTACCAAGGCGCAGGTAGAGATCTATCTCGAACTGAAGTAAGGGATCTATCTCTTTGGGCCGTTGGTGGGTTGCTTCCAGATCTAACAGTGCTGCTTGATTTGCCAGCTCAAGAAGCTAGGGCTAGAAGAAACACTTCCGGAACTGAACCTGACCGTTTGGAAAAAGAGAAAACAGAATTCTTTGAAACCGTTCGCTCAGCGTATCTAGACTTGGCAGAAGCTGAGCCAGAGCGTTTTCTAGTAGTAGACGCATCGGTAACCGTAGAACAAATGCAAGATATTATTCGTGAACGAGTCGCTGGACTTATCTAAGTAAATGCTCACTCAGCCAAAGGTTTTTCGTGATGTTGTTTCTCAACCAGAAGCAATTAGCACTCTGCTCTCTGAAATAAGCCATGAAGGTAGAGACATACATCACGCTTGGTTATTTACTGGACCGCCAGGATCAGGTAGATCTCAACTGGCACTTGCATTTGCAGCAGCATTGCTTTGCGCTGACGGTGGTTGTGGAGACTGTAACTCATGCCAAATGATTCAATCTCGAAGTCATCCTGATGTCCAGGTTCTGAACACAGAACGAGTTTTGATAAGCATCGATGAAGTCACTGAGTTTATAGAAAAATCTATTCAGATGCCTGCTATCGGTAAGTTTCGAATCATGGTTATTGAAGATGCCGATCGAATGTCAGAGCGAACTAGCAATCTACTTCTCAAGTCTCTAGAAGAACCACCAAAGGGAACCATTTGGATGATCTGTGCTCCTAGCGAAGCGGACCTGTTACCAACTATTCGTTCTCGAGTCCGTCGAGTTCAACTCAAAGTTCCAACTGTTGATGCAGTTGCCCAACTACTTGTTGAGAAATATGGAATTGCCACTGAGCTAGCTCATAACAGTGCATCCCAAGCACAGAGCCACGTTGGAATGGCGAGAAGATTAGCCACTAACGCTGGTGCTAGAGATAGAAGAACTCAGGCTCTAAAGGCAGTGCTTTCAATAACGGACATACCCTCAGCGATGTATGTTTCAGAAACTTTAGCCAAGTTAGCCGAAAGTGACGGAGCACAACTAACTGCTGAACAAGATGAAACAGAACGCAAAGAGCTTTTGCTATCCCTTGGCGTTAGCGAGGAAAGTAAACTCAACCCAAGTTCGAGGGCACAATTACGACGATTAGAAGAATCTCAAAAGAGAAGGGCAACAAGATCTAAGCGCGACGGACTAGACAGAATACTCATCGACCTAATGGGCCTTTACAGAGATGTCTTAGCAGTTCAGCTTGGTACCGGCGGACCATTGATAAATGTTGACCTAGTCAAAGAGATAACAAAACTTGCCAATGAAAGCACCCAGGCTCAAAGTATTCACAACATTGAGCAAATAGAGAAAACTCGTTACCGAATGGATCGCAACGTCAAAGACAATTATCTTTTGGACTCTTTGGCAGTCAGCTTTAGAAGAAAGGCTTCAAGATGAAGCGCTTCAACAACCTTGTTCTATCCGTGAGCATTATTGCAGGGCTAGTAGCTGGAGCTGTAATCGCTTACCCAGTTATCTTTCAAGAACAGCAGACACCGCAGGCTACCCCACAGCCAACTCTCTCTTCAGCATCTCTCGAAGAGTTCTACGCGCAGACCCCGCTTTGGAGTGATTGTGAAGGTGAGAATTCCGAAGCCAGATGTGGTTTCATTCAAGTTCCTTTGAACTGGAGTAAGCCTGAGCAAGGTGCAATAAAGATTGCTGTTGCCATCAACCCAGCTAACTATCCAGAAAATGCTCCCTACCTACTCATGAACCCAGGGGGACCTGGCTCTAGTGGCAGGGAATGGGTGACTGAGTACATTAGTTCACTGGGTACCGAAGAACTCAGGTCTGAATACAACATTGTTGGCTTCGACCCTAGAGGAGTAGGCGCAAGCACCGCCATCAAATGCTTTGATGATGAAGGCATGAGCAAGCTCCTGTATGACTCTTCTAACTATGAGTCAGGCAGTGATGAAGATTTGAAATACTCAAAAGCCACTATCAAGTCTTTCGGAGCTGCTTGCTTGAAAAATACAGGAGCACTTCTAGGCCATGTTGATACTTCTTCAGCTGCAAAAGATATGGACATCATTAGAGCAGTTTTGGGTAGTGAAAAACTCAACTACCTGGGTTACTCCTATGGCACTTTGCTCGGAGCCACATATGCAAGTTTCTTCCCAGACAAGGTTGGCAGGTTTGTTTTAGACGGAGTAGTTGATCCCACATCGCCACCTGAACAAGATTCAATAAACCAACTTCAGGGTTTCGAGTCAGCCATGCGGGCGTATCTAAAGGACTGCATTCAAAACATCGCGGACTGTCCTTTCAAAGGCCTCACTGTTGATAAAGCTATGGAGAAAGTGGGCACTGACTTTTTAGCGGTGCTAGAGAAGAAGCCAACTTACACATCTGATAAAAATAGAAAACTAACTCTGAGCTCCGGTTTCACTGGAATGATATCGGCTCTCTACTCAGAAAACTCATGGCAGTACCTTACTCAAGCATTCAATGAATTCTTTGACAAGAAAAATTCAGATGGAAGAGTTTTTCTGGTTCTAGCCGATTCATACTTCTCCTATGACGCAAGTTTGGGAAAGTTTGAGAACAATAACAATGAAGCGTTCAAAGCCATTTCATGCCTAGATGGACGTGAATCCAACAAAGAGGAAGACATGCTTGCTCAGAATGAGCTAGTCAAGAAAACCAGCAAGGTGTTTGGAAAATACTGGCAGTATGGTGGACTAGCTTGTCATGAGTGGCCTTTTGATGTCGTCAAAGGACCTAAAGACTACTCGGCAAAAGGCTCTCCAACTATGTTGGTTGTGGGCACGACAAATGATCCAGCTACCCCTTACTCGCAAGCAAAAGAGTTCGCCAACAACGTTTTGGCTAAAGGCCACTTACTCACCTACGATGGAGAGGGACACACAGCCTACGGTTCATCCAATGCTTGTGTTGCTAACACAGTCGATGATTTCCTAATCAATGGCAAACTACCTAAAAAAGAAAAGACCTGCTAGGCCCGATGCCAAATAACAGATTCCAAGAAGCATATTCCAAAAGATTTAGAGCGTTACTCTCCAACGAACCCAGCGGCACACCTCCATGGCTAGATGTCATAGCCAAAGGTGAAACAGGAGGCTTATTCCTGCCAACCGACGCACCTTGGATTGTGCACAGAGACTTTGGAACTTTAGTCGGGGGAATCAGAGCGCTTCTAATGCAAGCACTGCATCCTGGAACCCTGGCCGGAGTTGCCCAGCACTCTCGCTATGAGCAAGATGCATTAGGTCGTCTAGCTGGAACCATTCGATGGTTAACTGTCACTACTTTTGGTTCTCATGAAGCAGTGGCAGGTGAGGCAAGCAGAGTAAATCGCTTGCATGATCGAGTTAAGGGTGAATACACCAAAAGCTCAGGTGAAACACTCTCATACCGAGCAAAAGACTTGGACTTACTTCTTTGGGTGCATATCGCTTTCACTGATTCATTTCTAACCTGTCATCTTGATTATGCGTGGCGGAAAATTCCAGGTGGAGCAGATGCCTATGTTGAGCAATGGTCAAGATCAGTTGAACCGCTTGGACTTTCAAAAGTTCCACAAACTAATGCTGAACTGGATTCTGCGATAAAGGGCTATCTTGATCGCAGCGAACTAAGAGTGGATGAGACTACTCAAAGAGTTGTGAATTTCATAAAAAACCCAGGTCTACCTTTGATGGTTCGCCCAATCTATAAGTTGTTATTCGCTGCGGCTGTTGTATCACTTCGACCTGAGCACAGGCAAATGCTAGGGCTTAGAACTTTGCCAAAATGGTTGGTTGTTCCAGTGACTCGATTTAGCCTTAGGACCCTTCAAACTCTGATTGGCCCAGACTCACCCATTGAAGACGGTGCTCTTGCTAGATTGCGTCGACTCAAGCTCATTCAGTAACTGTTCCCAAGTGAAGCTCTAAAGTAGTTAGTCCCCTTAAGTGGGGACTACTGGGCTATTGGTTTGATGCCCTATTTGTTGGCAGAATCGAACATATCGACAGGTTAGGACGAACTATGAATTCAGAAATTCAGAACGAACCAGCAAACGATCAGCCAGCACCGGTAAAGCCACGTGCAAGCACAGGCAAAATAGTTGCCAGAGTAATTGGATTCTCATGCTTGAGCACATTGTTGATACCTATTTGGATTGTGATCCAAATAGTTGGCTACACCAATAACCTAAATGCTCAGGTGAATCCTGAGCCACTGCCGTCTGTGGTCGAGCTAAGCCCGATGGCAACTAAATACAAAGCTCAAGTTACAGATAATGCCAAAATGCTTGCTAGTTTCAATGAGCCAACTTTAGCTGTTTACAATCGAGGCTTACCGTGCCCTTCCGAAGATGAATCACCTGATACATGCCTCATGTTCAGCACTGATAAGTTGCTGGAGAGACAAGACGCAAAGATTTGTAGCGAAACTTTGGCTTTTGCTAAGAAGCTTGGAATTACTCACGATTCAATTCCAGGTGATGCTCAAATGCAGAAGATCTCAAACAAGTCACAGGCTCGTTGTGAAACTCTGATGAGCTCCTACCCTAGGAGTGTTGGTTGGGGTTGGATCTCGCCTGCCTATTATTTGCAGGGAACTGCGACTAATGGTGCTCCAATTGCCATGCAACTCTATGGCACTCAACTATCACCAATTGATTACTCTCAAGCTCTGCCGAAGCTGAACACTGACACAAGCAAATTAGCTAAAGAGAAGTACGAATACAATCTCATTACTTCTACCAACTATGACTTCCCAGATCCAATAGATGAAATACCTGACTATTCAGATAGCAAGATTCAGCTAGCTGCACTGCTAGATACCTTCGCTTACTACAGAAGATCGAACCCAGAGTTGCCAGTTTTCAATGCCGACTTTGCCAGAAACATGATTGCTGACTACAAATTGAAGTTCAGATTTGATGGAAAGGTAGAAGCGTTTTTGGATTCTATGGGTGAAGTGCACATGGTTCACTTTGTTGATCCAGATAAGTTTGAAGCCTGTGTTTCCGTGGGAGCTAATGAGAAAGAATTTATCAAGGAATTCCCGGAGGAAATAGAACTGGGAATGGCTGAATCAGGTTTACCGGGTGGTGCTGTTGAGCTTGGTGGTGTGGGCACAAATGTTGCCTCGCTAAAAGCTAGGCCAACATTCGGTAATTACATGCTGGGATCCTGTAAGTAGTCATAGCAGCACATCTGCTAATGGAAGTAGGCTGTTACTAAGAGTTCAATGTGGGCTTCGCGAACAAGGTGGTTTGCATGGTTTCAACTAATGAAAGACTCACTGCTCAGCAGATAGTTGAATCTGGGGCATGGGACATTGTTAAGTCTGCTTGCTTGACTATCAGAGGGCACCAAGTTCAGGACGGAAGTATTCCAGAGAAATCAGTCCATAAGATCTGTTCGATTGCCGTTGCTGGAATAGCGCGATCAATGCGAGAGCTAGCAAGCCATATTCCTCACGACAAAGAGTATCTAATGGCTTGCGCTACCGACTTCGAGGCTTGGTCTGATGGCGGTTTCCGAATTCCAGATTTCTATGAATCGCTTTCATCTTTTCATCCAGAGAAAACAAGAGTTAATGCAACTCCACATCTAGTCATCTTTCCTATGTATACCCAGAATGGTTCGACAGATCGCTTCGTAGAAGCAGTGGTACTTGAAGTAATCTGGCCGGACTTTGTGGCGGAGCTGGAAGCAGGCGAGTATTCAAATGCTGCTTTTGTACCTATTCGTTTTCTAGACTTCACGCCTGGATATGTGACTAACTCGGCAGTGCTGTTTCCTGAATCAGTAGCGGTTACACCTCGAGTTCCAGAGGGTTCAAAGCCTGGCACTAAAGCATCAATGCCGGTGTTTACTTGGGGAGGAATCTTTGCTGACCGTGAAGCAGCTAGGTATAGAAAAGTCGTTGCAGCCGCAGCTGAGATCACAAGAATGGATCTTCCGCAAGGAGTTGTTGATCTTTTAGCTAATCAAGAACTGGCGGA
>CANKLZ010000012.1 GCA_947483795.1 Micrococcales bacterium
GATTTTGATGATGCCAAGTTGCTCTCCGTTAGGGCCAACTAGGCGTACTTCTGGTACACGGATTCGTTCGTTGATACGCGGGTCGCTGATCTGCTGCTCCTTTTGACGTGACTTAAACGGCCACGTAGGTACAAGGAAATCCTTGTCAACGCGCAGAACTGAAAAGTTCAAAGCTTACCCGGCAACCTAATAAGTCGGTGGACGCGGGTGGGAGATGAATCCACTTCTGACTGAAGACCAGAGATCTCCAGAGCCATGGGCTAGCCTAGCAGAGAACCCATGTGAAAGTGAAGCCCAGAATGACAGAAGATTTTGAATCCCAAGCAATGCGAGAACTTGAAGAAGTTCCAGCAGTAGAGGTAATAACCGCTACCGCTGTGCACCTTATGAGCGCTGCAGCTGTCCAAGTGGGCTTAGCTGAAAATGGCTATAAAGGCGACCTTGATGAGGCCCGAAAGCTCATTAACGCCCTAGCAGGGTTGATTTCAGCGTCATCTCCAGACCTAGGTGACCACCATGCTAGACCGCTAAGGGATGGCCTTCGTAGCCTTCAACTAGCATTCCGGGAAGCATCAGTAATCAAAGACGAGCCAGGACAAGGTCCAGGTGAGAAATTCACCGGGCCAGTTAATTAGCCTGCAGGAACTTAACTCCCACCGAGTCAACTAGTTCCACAAATCGTTCCGAGTTGGTTATCTGCTCGAAGAAGTCCTTTTCAAGTTCTTTTAGTTGTGTTTCCGAAAGTCCAGGCTCTAGATATAAAACGACCAAAAGTTCCTGGCCTAAAAGTTTGCAGGTCGGATCACCTTCAACCAAGGTAAAGCTCTCAACAGCTCCGCTTTCTGCCAAAACCGTGTTGATGATTTCAACTACCTCTGGGTTATTCGCTGGTGTTAGCCAAGGAAGATCTTGAGCCATAGCGGCAATGCCTGGTCTTCTAACTACGAATTCTGTTTCGCTCATTGGGTCTAGAACAAGCCTTGTGTTTCCTTCACTGGCAGCAGCCAACGCCACTTTTCGACCATCATTTGGAACGGGTCTGGCTTCGGGGTTCCATTTAGTCATTGTTGCTACAGAACTAAATACAGGGAGAGCTCGTTGGTTATCGGGAGTGAGTACTGTGACAATTGAAAGGTCTGCACTTTTATCAACTTGATGACCATGAGCACCTTCTCCTGCTTCACCCAGATTTGCAATCAGTGGAATTAGCAACCTTGCTTGACCGATTGCCTTCAACACTTCTTCTGAAGTTACAAGTCCTGATTGAAATTTGGAAATGGATTCAATCAAGTTTGCATCTGCGTCACCTTTATCACCGCTGTATGGATTGATATTAAAACCACGACCAGCCCAAGGAACTCCAGCTGAGTCAGTAAATTTTGATGGTTCAGTTTCAGACACTACTCACCGGCAACTTTCAGAGCCTGTTCAAGTGTGAACTTACCTGCATACAAAGACTTACCTAGAATCGCTCCTTCAAGGCCAAGGGGTACAAGCTCTCTAAGTTTTTCAAGATCTTCTAGAGAAGAAATTCCACCAGATGCTATTACTGGCTTGTTTGTTCTCTGCATTACTTCTTTCAGCATCTCAAAGTTTGGGCCAAGTAGCATTCCATCTTTGGTCACATCAGTCACAACATATCGGGGGCAACCGGCTTGCTCGAGTCTTTCAAGAACTTCAAATAGATCTCCGCCATCTTCGGTCCAACCACGAGCAGCTAGTGTCGTGCCTCGAACATCAAGCCCAACAGCAATCTGTTCGCCATACTTTGCAATGACTTCAGCAGTCCAGTCAGGATTTTCTAGTGCTGCTGTGCCAAGATTTACTCGCTCTGCACCAGCAGACAGCGCAGCTTCTAATGAAGGGGTGTCTCTAATTCCACCACTGAGTTCAATCTTTACGTTTTTGCTATTTGCAACCACCTCACGAATGATTGCTCTGTTCTCACCTCGAGAGAATGCTGCATCAAGGTCAACAAGGTGGATCCATTCCGCTCCTGCTTCAATAAACACATTCGCAGCATCAATTGGTGATCCATAATCGGTCTCACTACCAGCCACACCTTGGCTTAGTCGAACAGCCTTGCCGTCAGCTACATCAACGGCAGGTAACAGTATTAGTCGTTCGCTCACAATATTCCTCTATATAATCTTTAGCCAGTTATTCAAAAGTGTTAGGCCAGCTTGGCCAGATTTCTCAGGGTGAAATTGCGTTGCAGAAAGTGGGCCGTTTTCTACAGCAGCAACAAATCTTGAACCGTATTCCGTCCAAGAAACTTTAGGTTTTTCAAACGGGGTTTCATCTTCAAGAGCAAAAGTTGCTGCCCCATATGAATGAACGAAGTAAAACTGCTCTTCTGAAACACTTTCGAACAGCTTTGAGCCAACTGGCACTGAAACATCATTCCAGCCGATGTGTGGAAGAGTTGGTGAATCTAGTTTGGTAACTTCTCCTGGCCATTGACCCAAACCTTCGGTCTCCACTCCATGCTCATTACCTTTTTCAAACATCACTTGAAGCCCAACACAGATTCCAAACACTGCCTTACCGGAGGACAACCTTTGATCTACCATGCTGGGTGCACCAACCGCAATGAGTTGTTCCATGACAGTTGCAAAAGCCCCCACCCCAGGTATCACAAGACCATCTGCCCGCAAGGCTTTGGCTCTATCAGCGGTTAGCTCGACGTCTGCACCTAATTGGCTAAATGCGTTTAGTACCGAGTGGATGTTGCCACTGCCGAAATCTAAAACAACAATTTTGGGATTGGTCACAAAGTTCCCTTGGTGGATGGAATACCAACTGCTCTAGGGTCTTTCTCGACTGCTTTGCGTAGTGCACGCGCGAATGCCTTGAATTCTGTTTCTGCAACGTGGTGAGGATCTCTTCCATCTAAAACAGTTATGTGAACTGTCATGTCTGCGTTAAGAGAAATAGCTTCAAATACGTGGCGAACCATAGAACCTGTGAAGTGACCACCAATCAAGTGCAATTCAAATCCCGCTGGTTCTCCAGTGTGAGAAAGAAATGGTCTGCCAGACAAATCAACCACTGCACGAACTAATGCTTCATCTAAAGGGACGGTTGCATCTCCAAAACGAGAAATTGAATTCTTATCGCCAAGTGCTTGCTTGATTGCTTGACCCAAAACAATCGCAGTATCTTCCACTGTGTGGTGAATATCGATGTCGGTATCGCCACTTGATTCAACGTTCAAATCAATCATTGAGTGCTTGGAGAATGCAGTCAGCAAGTGATCGAAGAACGGGACGGATGTCGAAATATTTGACTTCCCCGTGCCATCAAGGTCAAGGCTTAACTTGACAGAAGACTCACTGGTCTTTCTTTCAATGGATGCAACTCTGTTCATGGTTATTGCCTTTCAAACCGATAAATAATTGAAGAACTTGACATCAATGGAAATAAGCCAATTCTACTTCTTGCCCAGAAGTTCAGTCAGAGCGTCGATCACTTCTGTGGTTTCTGCTTCAGTCCCCGCGGTTATCCGGAGAGTGTTCGGGATTCCCACGTTTCTGACAAGAATTCCTTTGTCCAGTAGCTTCTGCCAAATCTCGTCTGGGTTAGCTATCCCCCCGACCAAGATAAAGTTGGCGTCACTTCGGTAAGGGTCTAGACCTAAATCCTGAAGAGCTACATAAAGTCGGTCTCTTTGGTCTCTGATGTCAGCTACCGTTTCAAGCATCTTCACACTGTGAGTGAGAGCTGCTTCAGCTGCTGCTTGGGTAAGTGCACTCAAGTGATATGGCAGTCGCACTAGCCTCATGGCATCGCATACCGCTTTATCTGCGGCTAGATAACCGAGCCTTGCTCCCGCAAAGGCAAATGCCTTCGACATGGTCTTACTAATAACTAGCCTCGGTCTTCCTTCCAAAAGGGACAGAGCACTGTTTTCATTCAGTGAGAATTCTGAGTAGGCCTCATCAACGACAAGCATTCCTTTAGTTGCGGCGTAAGCAGCTTCAATCACTTCCAAGTCAACTGGTGTACCTGTTGGATTATTTGGTGAACAAATCAAGATCATGTCTGGATTGTGTTCTGCAATTGCCTTGGTCACTAGATCAACAGTTATCTCGTAACGTTCAAGTCTAGGAACTTCGACATATTCTGTATCTGTTGATTGAGCAATGAGCGAATACATGCTGTAGGTCGGAGAAAAACTTAGTGCTTTGCGACCAGTGCCACCAAAAGCCATGAAGAGTTGTTGCAGAACTTCATTTGAACCATTCGCCGCCCAAATGTTTTGTGGAGTCAGTCCGTGTCCCACATAACCAGATAATAATTCACGCAATACAGTAAATTCGCGATCTGGGTATCTGTTGATGGTGCTTAGCGACTCAGCAATTCTGCGAATTACATCCACAAGAATCTCTTCAGGTAGCTCGTGTGTGTTTTCGTTGACATTGAGCGCTACTGGAACATGTAACTGAGGTGCCCCGTAAGGAGTTCGGCCTTTGAGGCTGTCTCTAATCGGTAGATCGTTTAACTCAGTCATTGGTCAAGGTTACTAACCTCGAACACAAAATGGTTAGTTGATTGGAAGGGCTAATCGCATTCCTGCGTCCACCACAGAATCACTCATGTTGTTCAACGCAATAATTTCAGCAATGAAATCGCGAGGATCACGATTTGGGGCATACTGTTCTGCAATTGACCACAAGTTGTCACCTTGCATAATCGTTACGTACTCAAAAGTTACAGCCTGGCTTGAAGTCAAATCTGCGCCCGAAGCTTGGGCCGATTGAATGGTCTTGCCCGCCCCCAAGAGCAAGCCAGCCGAAACGACCAGTATTATTGCCCAGCCAAGAATCGCTCGAGCTATTGCCATCGGACGAACCTGAACACGAACCACCTGACGGGCAGGCGTTCTGTGTCGATACTGTATAGGAGTGCGGGCAGCCTGCTGCGCAGGGCGAACTCTATTCATCGGGAACTCGATTATTTGAGCTGACATTTGGAACCTTTCTCCGAACATTTGTTCTAATACGAACAAGATTACGACCTTTATTCGAAAAAAGTCAAGAATATTTCTCTTTTTTTCGAAAATGTGTTTGATTTTTTGATACTTTTCAAATACATTCGAGGTAGTTGCCTTACTGAAGATTCAACTGGCAACCACCGACACGACCCTAAATGCTTTGTTTATTGTGCAGAAAGGCAACAAATGACACGCAAAAGCAGTGATTCATTGACTGAAACTCAGAAGGCTATCCTTCAGGCAATTCTTCAGAGTAAAGCCAGATCAGGCATTGTGCCCTCTATGCGTGAGATTGCAGAGGGTGTAGGCCTAAGCTCAGTCGCCAGCGTTTCCTACCAGCTAGACAACTTAGAGGAAAAGGGCTACATCAGACGCCAGGACAACTTGTCCAGAAACGTGGAAGTACTCATAGCCCCTGAAGGCTGGGATGACGCCACGAGCGTTGAGGCCGATAGTAGCATTCCAATGGCTGCAACTGCGATGGTTCCGATGGTTGGTAGCATCGCGGCCGGTTATCCAATAACTGCAGACCAGAATGTCGAAGAGATCTTCCCTCTGCCTAAGTCCTTGGTTGGTTCAGGTGAGTTATTCATGCTGAAGGTAAGAGGTGACTCTATGGAGGAAGCCGCTATTTGTGATGGTGACTGGGTAGTTATCCGTCAACAGAAAACTGCTAACAATGGAGATATTGTTGCTGCACTTCTAGATGGTGAAGCTACCGTAAAGACTTTTAGAAACAGAGACGGAAAGATTTGGTTGCTTCCCCAGAATCGCAACTATGAGCCTATTGATGGAACTCACGCAGAAGTCATGGGAATCGTAGTAACGGTACTTCGCAAAATCTAGATTTTGTATGTCTCAAGTTCGCTAGCGATATCAGGTCTAACTAGAGCATCAACGTAGGTTCCAGTTTCTTGGTACTCGATTTTGTTGATCTGTGAATTTAAGTGCAACCGTGACACCAGGTCTCCCCTGTTGTATGGAATCAAAACCTTCACAGCTACGTTGGGTCTAGGCAGTCGTTCAGCAATTGCTGCTTGCAACCCGTCAAACCCTTCGCCAGTTCTTGAAGACACAAACACTGAGTTGGGTTCTAGCCCCCTAAGCGCTAACAAAGTAACCTCGTCGACTAAATCAACTTTGTTGAAGACAATTAGTTCAGAAATATGCCTTGAATCAACCTCACCCACAACTTGTCTTACCGTAGCAATCTGCGCTCCTGGATCAACATGTGATGCGTCAACGATGTGAAGAATTAGGTCGCTATCAGAGATCTCTTCCAATGTCGATCTGAAGGCCTCAACCAGTTGATGAGGAAGATTTCGCACAAACCCAACGGTGTCCGACAGCGTGTACTCACGGCCGTCAGGTGTGCGAGTTTGTCTGACAGTTGGATCAAGGGTTGCGAACAATGCGTTCTGCACAAGCACACCAGCAGAAGTCAACCTATTCAGCAAAGATGACTTGCCAGCGTTTGTGTATCCGGCGATAGCAACCGATGGAACTTCGTGCCGCTTACGGTTAGAACGTTTAGTTTCACGAGCAGGTTTCATGCCAGCAATTTGCTTGCGCAGTTTGGACATTCGGATATTGATTCTTCTGCGGTCAAGCTCAATCTTGGTTTCACCAGGACCTCTAGAACCGATACCTTCACCGCCGGCTGCTCGACCACCTGCCTGGCGTGACATCGACTCACCCCAACCTCTTAGACGTGGAAGAAGGTATTCAAGTTGAGCTAGCTCCACTTGAGCCTTACCCTCACGACTTTTAGCGTGTTGAGCGAAGATTTCGAGAATGATGGCGGTGCGGTCAATTACTTTAACTTTTACTACGTCTTCAAGAGCTCTTCGCTGGGAAGGTGCTAATTCGGTGTCTGCGATGACGGTGTCAGCGCCAATTTCTTTGACCAAGTCATGAAGCTCTGCTGCCTTTCCCTTTCCAAGGAAAGTGGCTGGATCTGGGTGATAGCGGCGCTGGAGCAATCCGTCTAAAACCTCTGCACCAGCTGTTTCAGCTAGAGCAGCAAGTTCACGAAGTGAGTTTTCGGCGTCCTTCAGAGTGTTTTCTCCCCAAATACCGATCAGAACAACACGCTCTAACTGAAGTTCTCGATACTCAACTTCAGTGATGTCTTGCATTTGGGTGGATAGACCTGGCACTCTGGCCAAAGCGGCTCTATCAAGTAGGTCTTGTTGGTCACCATCAAAAGCGTTTGGTTGATCGTCGTTTAGACCCAAGGCCTGAGCCCTTTGATCACGTCTGAGAATTCTGTCTATAGCGGAGTTAGTCTCCTCTCGAAGACTCTCGGCTTGCTGTTGCTCTTGGTTCTCAAAATCTTTTGATGTCATTTCGTCTTAAGACTAGTCCTGTAGGAGTAATGTGTGAATCGTGTCAGATAATCACTACTTTGCTAGCTCACCCGAAGGACCTCTGGTCCCGCGTGAGATAACTGTCACCTTGAATGGGCACAAATATTCGGTGCTAACTGCTGCTGGGATTTTCAGCCCTGAACACATCGATCAAGGAACACAGGTTCTGTTAACCCACATAGAAAAAGCTAATCCATCAGGGAATTTTTTAGACATCGGTTGTGGCTGGGGACCGATTTCTCTGGCTCTAGCATTGCATTCCCCTAAAGCAAAGATCTATGCCGTTGATGTCAATGAGCGCAGCTTAGAACTCACCAAGTTGAATGCTGAACGTCTTGGTATTGCAAACATTGTTGTTTGCAAACCTGAAGAAGTCCCTAGCGATATTGAATTCGATGAGATCTGGTCTAACCCGCCAATTCGCGTTGGCAAAGTTATTCTTCATGAGATTTTGACACTATGGCTAAACAGGTTGACATCCGGAGGAACTGCCCGCTTGGTAGTTCAAAAGAATCTTGGATCTGACAGTTTGCACAAATGGCTGATTCAAGAATTTAGTCCAAGTTTTGAAAGTACAAGAATCGACACTTCCAAAACTTTTAGAGTCCTGAAAGTTACTAGAACTTAGATTTCGATAACACCATCGAACGAAAGTTCGGCGGGGCCGCTCAAGCCAACGTGTTCGCCTTCTTCTGTTGCAAACATTCGCACGCCTAAAGTTCCACCAGGAACTTCAACGGTCCATTGGTTTGGTGCATCAGGTCCGGCCCAGAGTCTTGTAGCTAGGGCAGCTGCGACTATTCCTGTGCCGCAGGACAAGGTCTCGCCAACTCCGCGTTCAAAAACTCGCATTGAAATCTTGCCAACACCGTTGGTAACCATCGGGTCGGCTGGCACAACAAATTCCACATTCGCTCCAGCTTCAGGATCTGGATTTAGTCTTGGTGCCACTGACAAATCAAGCGATTCCAATTCTTCGTTTGATGCCAACGCGACTACCAGATGCGGATTGCCGACATTGATTCCTTGAGAGGGTCTAGCGACTTCCAGACCTCGAACGCTGACCAGGACTTCAGTAGACTCTGGCTTCCATCTACCCATATCAACTGCGAAGCCAGCTTTATTCTTTTGAATGTCTCTTACCCCAGCTCGGGTGCCAATGTGTAGAACCTGACCATCTGGAAGGTCGACCAAACCCTTTTCAGTTAGGTATCTGGCGAATACCCGCACACCGTTACCGCACATCTCAGCAATCGAACCATCGGCATTTCTGTAATCCATGAACCAATAAGCCGATGCCTCCTCTGCCAAGGCAGATGCTCCTTCTGGAAGCAGGTTTGAAGGGACAACTCTAATCAAGCCATCTGATCCGATTCCAAAGTGGCGGTCACAAATTCTCGCTACCTGAGCAGGACTAATGTCCATGCTTCCGTCCGGATCTAAGACCAGCACAAAGTCATTACCAGTGCCCTGACCTTTAGTGAATTCAACCTTGCTCATATCAGTAGCCTACTTTGCCTCGCGCTGGAGGCTTGAAAACACAAGTTTCATGACATCAGATTGAAGCGTTGGAGATTGATAGTCAAACCAATTGATTCTTGGATCTCTTCTGAACCAAGACATTTGTCTTCTGGAATATCTTTGAGTAAGCAAAATGGTTTCTTCTATCGCTTCTTCTTCGGAGATTCTTCCATCGATTGAAGCCAGAGCTTGGGCGTATCCAATTGCCTGACTAGCTGTTTTGGAGTCTCTGATGCCTTCATCGATTAGTCCTCGAACTTCATCGACAAGCCCTGCCGACCACATTCCTCGAACTCTTGTAGCTAGACGCTCCACTAAATGCTCTCTAGCCGAGTTCAAGCCAATTTCTAGAACAGGTAAGAACGATTCAAACTGCTCAGGTAGTGAAGCCGCGAAAGGTTCTCCGGTAATCATCACGATTTCAAGTGCCCGAACTGTGCGTCTGCCATTTTGCGGTTCAATCCTGCTGGCCGCGACCTCGTCTAGAAGTTCTAATCTCTTGTGCATGGCGATTGGCCCCAAGTCAATCAAATCTTGCTCCAACTGTGTACGAAGAGCCTCATCACGGCCAGGGAACTCGAAGGTGTTAATGAGAGCTGCGATGTAGAGCATTGAACCACCAACAACTATAGGAAGTACTCCATCGTCAATTAGTTGAGCAATAACTTTTCTAGCTTCAAGTTGATATCTGGCTGCTGTGTTCTCTTCCTCAATTTCCAGCCAGTCCAACAAATGATGAGTTATGCCAACGCGCTCTGACACTGGAATCTTTGCCGTACCAATATCCATTCCTTTGTAAAACTGCATGGAGTCAGCATTGACAATTTCTGCCTTGATTCCCTGCTTGGAAAGTTCTAGTGCAATGTTTATAGCGAGGTTACTTTTTCCAGTTCCAGTTGGTCCAACGATGCATAAAAGTTCTGGTGCGGCAGATTTGCTCATAGATTATTGATTTGCTTTGACGTCGACACTCAACCCAATGGTTCCCTTTTTGGATTCCGTAGCCAATGCAGGTACAGAGCAACTCTCTGCCTGCGCGCGATCATAAGCATCTCCAGCGATAGTTCTCTTGACCTCAGGGTTTGTACCTGTGTCAGCAATTAGGAAGTATGGCTTTGCATCAATAACAGTTGCCCAAACAAGGTCACCAGGTCTTGGTTCAGGAATATCCGTTGGCCAATCAATGTGGACCAGGCGAGCGTCTCTTGCTCGACCAGTTAGACGATTCGTGCGGTCATCCTTGCGACCTTCGTGGTTACCTATCAGAACTTCAACCCGTTTGCCGATTTGTAGTTTGTTCTCCTGCCAAGCTAAATCGTTTACAACTTCTAATAGTCGTTCGTAACGCTCTTGGACGATTTCTTTAGGAATCTGGCCAGGTAGCTCTGCTGCAGGGGTACCTGGTCTCTTTGAGTATTGGAAAGTATAAGTAATGGCAAATCTTGACTCCCTGACTACCCGAAGGGTTTCTTGAAAGTCTTCTTCTGTTTCAGATGGGAATCCAACAATGATGTCAGTAGAAATGGCCGCCTCTGGAATGTGCTCTCGAACTTTGTCTAGGATGCCGAGATACTTTGAACTTCGGTAACTTCTCTTCATGTCTTTGAGGATTCGGTCACTTCCAGACTGGAGAGGCATGTGTAATTGCGGCATCACGTTATGTGTCTCTGCCATTGCAAGAATTACATCCTCTGTGAATGCTGCAGGATGAGGGCTTGTGAATCGAACACGCTCTAGCCCCTCGATATCACCGCACGCGCGCAGTAGCTTTGCGAATGCCCCTTTATCGCCAAACTCCACACCGTAGGTGTTGACGTTCTGACCCAACAAAGTGATCTCTATTACACCGTCGGCAACAAGAGCTTTTATTTCAGCCAGAATTTCACCCGGTCTGCGATCTTTCTCTTTACCTCGCAGCGCTGGAACAATACAAAATGTGCAGGTGTTATTGCAGCCGACGCTGATAGAGACCCAAGCCGCATAGGTTGAATCACGTTTGGTGGGCAAATCACTCGGGAAAGTTTCTAAGGCGTCGAGGATTTCAATCTGGGCTTCCTCATTGTGCCTTGCTCGGTCTAGTAAAGCAGGTAAAGAACCAATGTTGTGAGTTCCGAAGACAACATCCACCCAAGGTGCCTTTTTTACAATCACGTCCTTGTCTTTTTGGGCTAGGCAGCCACCCACCGCGATTTGAAAGTCAGGGTTCTCAAGCTTGCGTTCATAGAGTTGACCCAAGTTACCATAGAGCTTGTTGTCAGCGTTTTCTCTAACGGCGCAAGTGTTGAATACCAAGACATCTGCTAGTTCCCCATCGACTGCTTGAACGTATCCAGCGTCCTCAAGCAGACCGGACAGGCGCTCGCTATCGTGGACGTTCATCTGGCAGCCAAAGGTCTTGACCTCATAACTGCGTGTTTTGGTATCCATGTCCCTAATTTTAGCCAAGCAATAGCTTTATCGGGCGACTTCTCCAGAAGCGTGACGAACTGCAGCCCAAACAACGCTACTTGAATAGCCTTTACGCATCAGAAAGCTCGAAAGGCGTCGAGTGCGGACCTCAGGCTCTAACTTAAGGAGCTGTCTGTATCGAGATTCAGCCAAAACTTTGGCAGCTTCTAATTCAGAGTCAGAATCGATTCCCGCTAGAGCCGCATCTATTGCGTCCTGCGGAAAGTACTTGGCCCGAAGTTCTCTGCCGATAACCGACTTTGCTTTGGCTTTGCGAGATACTGCTGATTCAGTGAAAATCTTGGCAAGAGCAAAGTCATCGATGAGACCGACTTCTATGAATCTTGCAATCATCTGATCAACCAATTGGACAGGGAATTCTTTATCCAAAAGTAAAGTTCTGAGCTGACCAGATGATTTACCGCTGCGTTCAATCAGTTTCAATAAAGCCTGGCGAACATCTTCTTCAAGGGAGTCAACCGATTTGAGCGAATATTTATTAGCCCCTTCGGCTGACCCTAAATCCTTGAGAAAAGTGTCAATGTCCAAAGTTATTTGTTCACAGCCTTGAGCTCTGTAACTTCTTCAACCGGAAGATCAGCAACTGCGCGAGGCACTCCGATTCCAAGCTTGGTCTTGATTTTCTGCTCAATCTCGTTAGCAATTTCTGGATTGTCTATGAGGAAGTTCCTGGAGTTCTCTTTACCTTGACCTAGCTGTTCACCTTCGTAGGTGTACCAAGAACCTGACTTCTTACAGATTTCCTGTTCAACACCAACATCGAGAAGGCTACCTTCACGTGAAATTCCAACACCGTAAATGATGTCAAACTCGGCCTGCTTGAAAGGAGGTGCCATCTTGTTCTTGACAACTTTGACTCGGGTTCTGTTACCAACGGCCTCTTGGCCGTCCTTAAGGGTTTCAATACGACGAACATCCAGGCGAACAGACGCGTAGAACTTAAGCGCTTTACCACCGGCTGTTGTTTCAGGAGATCCAAAGAAGACACCAATCTTTTCACGTAGCTGGTTGATGAAAATGGCTGTGGTTTTGGTGTTGCTCAAAACACCGGTTAGCTTTCGTAGAGCTTGAGACATCAGACGAGCCTGAAGACCCATGTGTGAATCTCCCATTTCACCTTCAATTTCTGCTCTAGGAACAAGAGCTGCAACCGAGTCGATGACAATGATGTCGATAGATCCTGAACGGATAAGAGTGTCTGCAATCTCAAGAGCCTGCTCACCAGTATCAGGCTGGCTTACTAGAAGTGCGTCAATGTCAACACCCAATGCTTTTGCATACTCTGGGTCAAGTGCGTGTTCTGCGTCTATGAAGACTGCAACTCCACCAGCTCGCTGGCAGTTAGCAATAGCGTGCAAGGCAACTGTGGTCTTACCTGAAGACTCTGGGCCATAAACCTCTACGATTCGACCCTTAGGCAACCCGCCAATACCCAAAGCCACATCTAGGGCAATAGATCCGGTTGGAATGACTTCAATAGGAGCTCGTTCGTCGGAACCTAGGCGCATGACCGAGCCTTTTCCGAACTGTTTGTCAATTTGCGCTAGAGCAGTGTCTAGGGCTTTGTCTCTGTCTGATGCTGATGGCATTTTCTTTTCCTTTTCTGCCGCCTTGGCGACTGGTTTTATGCTGTCATGACACTACGAAGAAAACTTGTTGTGTAACGAGTGTCCGGCTTATCTGTTGATAACTTCTACTCGTTTACTTCTGTGGATAGCCTAGCAATATTCGAACATAATTACGAACAAAATATCATTCGGCGTGTCTATTGTTCGGCTTTTTGTTCAAACCATGCCAACGCTCCGAAGGGACGTTTTGAGCCTTGCAAATGGCCAGCCAGATGTCCTTAGGCTCAATACCGGCATCCAAGGCCTTTTCACCAGTTAGATCGCCTAGTTCAGTAATAGCCAGGTCCCTGAGAAGCACGGCGGCATACTCTGGCCCGAATTCATCAGCCATCAGTGTATTGAAGTCACTTAGTCGCACGAATAGAAGATAACCCGAGTTCTAGCGGTTTACCGGCAGAAATGCCTGAACGGCTTAAAAAGAACAGCCCCCAGGTTATTAGCTCCGGGGGCTGGTCTAAATTACTACTATCGAGAATTTGCCATGCTTACTGAGTCGAAACTGGTTACAAACTCGGTTGGCACTGTATCTGGGATTACGACTGTCTCAACAGCCTCGAATCTCTCAGCTACAAGGTGCATGATCTGTGAAATAGGCACATCTAGGGCATAAGCCACTGATGCCAAAATCTCAGAAGAGGCTTCTTTTTGTCCTCTTTCAATTTCGCTCAGGTATCCCAAAGCCACAGCGGCACGGCTGGCCACCTGGCGAAGAGTTCGACCCTTTTGCTGGCGAAGGTCACGGAGAACTTCACCGATTTCTTGACGAACTAGAGCCATGTGGATCCCCTTTCAATGAGCTGCAATAGCCAGTTTAGCTAAAGCTTGGAACCTTGTTGTTGCTGTAAAGATAACTTACCTGTTGGTATCGACATTTAGCCCCAATATTGCTGAATGTTACCTTGGAATTTGACTGCCGATTAGGAGTCATCTCACTAAAGGAAACCGCTTTACTTGCTGAAGTATTCCCGGATGTGGGAAAGTGCAGCCTCTACAGTCTTGGTTCGAATAACTGCCCTATCCCCCGAAAAGTGCTCTTCCCAGACTTGGACACCTTTAGCACCAGCAACGGCAATAAACACAGTCCCCACAGGCTTACCGTCTTGTTCAACTGGCCCTGCCACACCGGTTGTAGAGACACCCAAAACTTTATCTGTTGGCAGAAGAAGCTGTAGTGAAAATCTTGACCTGATTCCCTCGGCCATTTGAACCGCAACCTCAGGATCAACTGCTCCTTGAGTTGCCAATAAATCCGGATTGACTCCAAGAGCAGATGACTTAAGTCCACTCTGATAGGCCACGACCGAACCCAGAACAACATTGGAAGCCCCTGCCACAGAAACAAGCTCACTGCAAAGCATTCCACCGGTAAGAGACTCAGCTATTGCAAGCTTCAAGCCTTTGCTATCCAATAGGTCAAGCACCTCTTTGGCAGACATTAGCGAGACTCTTTAAAATACTGCACAGCAGAGTACCAGGTTAGAAACACTGCCCCGTAGAGAAGCCCATAACCTAAATCGAAACTTGCGTTGAACCACCAGTGATTCAATGGTGATATGAAATAGCCGACGGCTATTGATTGCATGATGGTCTTTGACTTACCGCTACTGGAAGCTGGAATAACTTTGTTCTTCACAACCACCAGTCGGTAAATAGTCATTGCGACTTCTCTGACGAGAATTGCGATGGTTGCCCACCATGGCATGACAGTAAGAACAGATAGAACGATGAAAGCTCCACCTAGTAAAATCTTGTCGGCGATAGGATCTAGAATTTTTCCGAGCTTGGTGACAGTGTTTTGCTTTCTAGCAATCGCCCCATCAATTCCATCGGTTGCGGCAATGGCCACGAAGGCCAAAAGCAGTACCCAATTAATTGGTTCTCCCGCTTGGTAGCAATTAAGCAAGAACCAAAGAAAAACTGGAGTAATTGCTATGCGACCTATGGTCACTAAATTCGCGGCGTTCAACACTCTAAAACCCTACTCTTACTGTCTTCCGGTTAGTTGCCATGCATCGCCATCGTCTTCATCGTCTTCAGTTGCCTTTGGAACGAAGTCCGAGAACTCGCCAGCACCCATAGCACTCTGGTCAATAGCTTCAGCAGCTTGAATCATTGCAGCAGTGGCTTTTGCCCCACTTTCGCCGCGGAGCTGAGCCAATACTGTAGGTAGGTCTTCAGGCCTGACCATTACATCTCTAGCTTTAGAGCCTTCACTTGGACCAACGATGTTTCTTGATTCGAGCAGGTCCATTAGACGTCCTGCCTTAGCAAAACCAACTCTGAGTTTTCGTTGCAACATAGAGGTAGAACCAAATTGAGAGGAAATAATTAGTTCCGCTGCTTGAAGTAACACATCTAGATCATCGCCAATGTCAGCGTCAACAACGTTTCTAGTTGCAACTTCACTAACGTCTGCACGATACTCTGGCTGCATCTGTTGCTTTACGTGAGCAACTATCGCACCAAGCTCACTTTCTCCAACCCAGGCACCCTGAACACGCATCGGCTTGTTCGTACCCATTGGCGAGAACAATGCGTCTCCTTGACCAATAAGTTTTTCAGCACCCGGCTGATCCAAAATAACTCTTGAGTCAGTTAGCGAAGATACAGAGAAAGCTAAGCGGCTAGGAACGTTTGCCTTGATAAGTCCTGTCACAACATCCACCGATGGCCGCTGGGTTGCTAAGACTAGGTGAATACCGGCAGCTCTTGCCAGCTGCGTGATTCTTACAATTGAATCCTCAACTTCGCGAGGAGCAACAATCATCAAGTCTGCTAGCTCATCTACTACAACCAACAGGTAAGGGTATGGTTGTAGTTTTCTTGCCGAGTTTTCTGGAACTTTGACTTCACCGGCAACTAGTGCACGGTTGAAATCATCAACGTGCTTGAAGCCGAATGACGCCAAGTCGTCGTAACGAGCATCCATCTCTTTGACTACCCACTGCAGCGCTTCAGCAGCTTTCTTCGGGTTAGTGATGATTGGTGTGATCAAATGAGGAACGCCTTCGTAAGCCGCAAGTTCAACGCGCTTAGGGTCAATCAGCACCATTCGAACTTCAGCTGGTTTAGATCTCATCAAGATAGATGAGATCATCGAGTTCACAAAGGAAGACTTACCGGCACCGGTCGCACCAGCAACCAATAGGTGAGGCATCTTCGCCAAGTTAGCTACGACAAAGCCACCCTCAACATCTTTACCAATGCCGATAGTCAATGGATGCTTGCTGGTTTGAGCAACTGTCGAACGAAGTACATCCCCTAAGGAAACTGTTTCCCTATCGATGTTAGGTATTTCAATACCAATCAAAGACTTTCCAGGAATCGGAGCGAGGATTCGGACTTCATTGCTAGCCACTGCATAAGAAATATTTCCAGCCAAGCGAGTTACAGCCTCAACTTTCACACCGGGCTTTACTTCCACTTCATAGCGAGTAACAGTAGGGCCTCTTGAGAAACCACTTACTTTCGCATCAACACCAAACTCTTTGAAAACTGAATCAAGTGATTCCACAATGGTGTCGTTAGCTGCTGTCTTAGCCTTAGGCGGTGTGCCTGCGGCCAATAAAGTTACTGGGGGCAAAACATAGGCACGCTTAGGTTTAGGTGCAGCAACTTCTTCTTGAGCTGGAACGGCATCTATTGGCCCTGTTTCTGGACGTTCAGAAACAACAGAGATAGGTTCGGTTGAATTATCGGGAACTATCGAAACAGGTTCGGTTTCTATTGCTGGTTCTTCTGTTTCAAACAACTCATCTAAACTGACGGTTTCTTGGCCTGTTACAACTGGTGTGTCAAAAGCTTCCTTGTCGTTTTCCTTTGATCTCTTCCACCACGGTGCTTTAGTGCCATCAAAAGCATCGTCAACTTCTTCTTGCTCTTTTTCAACTTTTGGCTCACGTCCGCCAGGAAAGAGCTGGTGGTACAGCTCAGTCAAGCGACTAGCAATTTTGTTAGGCGCAGTTGCAGTGATGATCAGGAGAGATCCAAGGGCTAGAACAAAGACGATAACGCCGGCCCCCCAGACAGTAATCGTATTTATGAAAACAACTGTTACAAGCCAACCAAAAAGTCCACCTGCGGAAGAAAGAGCTTCAGCACCCATTGAAGGCTGTGTTTTTGGACTAAACAAGTGGAAGAATCCAGAGAGGCTGATTAGTAGAACCACCCAACCAAGACCCACTCTCGAGTTGTCCTTAATAGTTGATGGGTGTCTCATCAAATACATTGAGAAGACGATCATGAATACTGGAAGGGCCACGGATAGCTGCCCGAAGAATAAGCCACCGGTGTAATCATTCAGTGTTGTTGCAATCGAGCCAGGTTCCCCTGCAAAGAACCAGGTAACAATCGATCCAGCTACTCCCATTAGGAATAGTAAGAATGGTGGGCCATCACGACGGTCTTCTGAAGGGACCTTCTCAGAGCTAAAGGATCTGGCCAAGAAACCGATAGTGGCCGCCCCCGCCAAATATAACCAAAAAATGGAGCGTACGAACCAGTTATGTTCGGAGCTCCTAGCTTTCTGCTTCGCCTTAGGGCGTGCTTGTGCTGTTCTTGAGCGTGGTTTTGTCGGTTTGCGTGTAGCCATGCCTTCAAAAATAACAGCGACCCCCGTCATTACAGGTCAGGCAGGGCTGTAAAGGTTACGCCAGTGGCTAATTAAGCTTCAATAACTACGGGAATAATGACTGGACGACGTCGGTGACTTCGGTTTACCCAATGGCCAATTGTGCGTCTGATCACCTGTTGCATTGCATAGGTATCCCTTACGCCCTCAGCTGCAGCTTCAGCAAGGGCTTTGACAATCAGAGGTTTGACATCATCAAAGACATGATCATCCTCGGCATAAGCTTTGGCCCTAATCTCCGGGCCCACAGTTATGCGTCCAGAATCCTTATCCATGACTGCGAAGATTGAGATAAAACCCTCTTGAGACAGAATTCTTCGGTCCTTGAGGTCATCTTCTGTAATCTTTCCAACTGTCTTACCGTCGACATAAAGAAGCCCACACTCAACTGCTCCAACTACTTCGGCTTTTCCATTAACTAGGTCGACAACCCAGCCATCTTCAACTATTTGAACTCGTTCGGCTGGGATACCAGTTTGTTCAGCTAGTTTGCCGTTGGCAATCAAGTGTCTAAATTCACCGTGCACAGGCATAGCGTTTTTAGGTTTCAGGATGTTGTAGCAGTAGAGTAGCTCCCCTGCTGCTGCGTGACCTGAGACGTGCACCTTGGCATTGCCCTTGTGCACAACATTGGCACCCAAGCGAGTTAGCTGGTCAATGATTCGATAAACAGCATTCTCGTTACCTGGAATCAATGATGAGGCCAAGATTACAGTGTCGCCTTCGCCAACAGTTATCTCATGTTCACCGTGAGCCATCTTTGATAGTACTGCCATCGGTTCTCCCTGAGATCCTGTGCACATGTAAACAATCTCGTTTTCTGGAATGCTCGTGGCATTTTTGAACTCAATAAAAATGTCATCCGGTGCAGTTAGATAGCCAAGGTCTTCCGCGATGTTCATGTTACGGAGCATTGAGCGACCGACAAGTGCTACTTTGCGGTTATGGCCAGCTGCCGCATTGATTACCTGTTGCACTCTGTGCACGTGAGACGAGAAGCTGGCAACAATGACTTTGCCCGGAGTTCGAGAAATAACGTCATCAATAACCGGACCGATGTCCTTTTCTAAAGGAGTAAACCCTGGCACATCAGCATTAGTTGAATCTGACATAAACAGATCTAAGCCTTCTTCACCTAAACGCGCGAAAGCTCTAAGGTCGGTAAGTCTGTTATCAAGAGGTAGCTGATCCATCTTGAAATCCCCAGTATGCAAGACAGTTCCTGCACTCGTCCGAATAACCACAGCCAACGCATCAGGAATGGAGTGATTTACGGCAATGAATTCCAAATCAAAGTTGCTAATGACCTTACGGTCACCTTCTCTGACCACATACTGACTACTGTGTAGACGATGCTCCTTGAGCTTGGCATCAACAAAGGCAAGGGTCAGCTCTGATCCGTACAGTGGAATGTTTTCCCTGAGCTTCAAAAGATAAGGAACCCCACCAATGTGGTCTTCGTGACCATGGGTTAGGACAACCCCAACGATGTCATCAAGTCTGTCATTCAAGTAGTTGAAGTCAGGCAAGATAAGGTCAACACCTGGTTGGTGTTCTTCTGGGAAAAGGACTCCACAATCAACGATGAGTATCTTGCCGTCAATCTCGAAGACAGCCATGTTGCGACCAATTTCACCCAGACCACCCAAAGGAATAATCCTTAGTGTGCCTGGTCTCAGCTTTGGTGGTGCTGGTAATAAATCAAACATGGACGAACCTATCTGGTCGTGCCCGCAACCTTAGGCAAAGCACCACCTGCAGCAGCATTGCGGTCAGGGCGGAAGTTGGTGAAGTCAAGTCCGGAAACATTTCCGACCTTATCGATATCTGCTTCAATGCGAGCAGCTTCAGATTCTTCTGGTCCAACAAGTGGAAGACGAACGCGAGGACTATCAATAAAACCAAGTCCATCGAGTATGTATTTTGCAGCCACAGTTCCAGGGACGTGAGTCATAGTTGCGCGAACCAATGGCTCTAGAGTTTTGTGAACCTGAAGTGCTGAATGGAAATCATTCTTGTTGGTTGCATCAACTAGATCCCTATAAGCCTTAGGTGCAATGTTTGCTGTTACGCCAATAAGACCAGTTGCACCAATAGAAATATGTGGCAATACGTTGCTGTCCTCACCTGAGAAGTAAAGTAGGTCAGTTTCATTTAGCACTCGAGAGACCTCAGCAAAGTCGCCCTTAGCGTCTTTGATAGCAACGATGTTCGGGTGCTTGGCTGCTCGAAGAATGGTTTCAAACTGAATTGGAATACCTGTTCTACCTGGAATGTCATAGAGGATTACTGGAAGATCAGTTGCATCAGCAATCATTCTGAAGTGGGTTAGCACACCGGCTTGGGTTGGCTTGTTGTAATAGGGTGTGACAATCATCACGCCATCGGCACCGGCTGCTTCACTTGCTTTATAAAGCTGGATAGCATGAGCCGTTTCGTTAGATCCACCACCGGTTATAATCTTGGCTCTGCCAGCTGCAACGCTTTTTCCAACTTTGACAAGCTCAAGTTTTTCAGCATCTGTCAGTGTGCTGGTCTCTCCTGTTGTACCAGTGACAACAACACCATCAGCGCCATTAGAGATCACATAATCTAGGTGCTTCTCGGTGGCAGCCCAATCAACTTCACCCTCAGGGGTCATAGGGGTTACCAGTGCAACCAGCACCTGGCCAAATAGGCCTTTATCTTTTTCCGACATAGATAAAGATTATCGTTGAAATATCGCCAATCAACTAAAACTAAGGCGCTACGCGGCCGTTGTTGTTGAATGCCTCATAGGTATAAGGCATTAGTTCGGCCCAGAAGTCTTCCATCTTTTCGGCACACATTTCAATTTCACGCTGAGGATAGGACGGGAAGTGAGTTCCTTCACGCTTGGTTCTAAGGCTTAGGAAGTTCATTAGGGCACGTGCATTCATGGTCACATACATTGAGGAGTAGATGTTTAGAGGTAGCACGATACGAGCTACTTCTCTAGCGATACCCGCTTCAAGCATCCGCTTATATGACTCGTAAGCAACTGTTGAGATGTTTCTAGACTCTTGTTCAACCAAAGCAATCTGCTCAGCTGTGCCAGGGTGGAATTCATAGTGACCAGTCTTACCAGTCTGAATTAGGTTGCGATCTGGAGCTGGGACGTAGAACACTGGATTGAGCTCCCGGTAACGACCTGATTCTTCATTGTATGAGGCGATACGGTGACGCATGAACTCACGGAATACGAAGATCGGTGCCTGGACATAGAAGGTTACGGATGTGTGCTCAAAAGGAGAACCGTGACGGTCTCTCATCAAGTAGTTGATTAGACCCTTGCTCTTTTTCTCATCTTCGCTGGCATCAACGGCTGCAGCTGCACTCTCAAGAGTTTGCTCACCCTGGGTTGAAACACGAGCAGCGAAGAGGACATCACTGTCAGCAGCGCTCGCTCGAATCAGCTCAACAGTTACATCGCTACGAAAAATAATCTCAGACATGGAGAAAATCTTACCTTTGAGATGTGTCTATTGCTCTACGCATCGCCATGCGAGCGCGTTTTCTATCCCCACAGGCGTCATAGATGAGCCCTAGTGCGAACCATTTTCTCCAGTTTTCAGGATCTGCGTTGGCTTCCTCACGGTATGTCTCAAATTCTAGAAGGGCTTCAGCCTTAACCGCACGACCCGATGGCCTAATTGAGAACTCAAAGCTAGGCCAGCCTTTTTCTGCCTCCAATGTCGCCCCAAGCTTTTCAACCGCTAGCCCAAACTTTAGCTCTCTAAAGATTCCCCAAAAGCCAACCAGTGGAAGTGTCAAGATAGCGAGCCCCATAATCTTGGAAACTAGGTTGTCTTGAATCAAGAACAGATAACCCTTTTGTCCAAGCAAAGCGATGTATAAAACGACAAGCGCTGCCATGACAGCAGCCCCAAGCTTGGCTCTACTCATATTCCTAGAACTTTATTCAGCCCAATAGTGAGCCCAGTTGCATTTGCCGTGAATCTGATTGACTCTAAAATTCCAAGAGCATAGGCATTGACTGACGCGGCAGTGTGAGAAATTGTAAGCAACTCATCGGTTCCACCAAGATTTACTTCTTGCTTGGCAGAGACTCCATTGATTCTCAGGCTATGGATTGGCACGCCTGAAACAATCTCTCCCCTAGCGCTTTGACCAACACCTGGAATAAGTGTTTGACTACGGCCTGCTTCTTCCCTACTTGCATGAATAAGTTCAGCTGTGCGAATGGCAGTGCCGGAAGGCGAATCAAGCTTTCCAGCGTGATGGGTTTCAATGATCTCGATTGAATCAAAGTATTTTGCAGCTTCAGCAGCAAACTTGGATGCCAGTGTTGAACCGATCGAGAAGTTTGGTACCACGACTACAGCACCGGTATCAATCTTTGATTCAACAACGGCAAGTGCAGATTGAGTCCAGCCGCTTGTTGCAACTAGAACTTTTAGGTTGTTGGAAATAGCAAAGTCAACAACAGACTTGCTCACTTCTAGATTGGTTGCCTCGAAGATTACATCAGCACCAAGAGCCTGACTCAATTCACTTTTTGAATCCAATTCAGCGTTCAACGACAAATCAGCTGAACCCTTAATGATGTCTAACGCCAACTTGCCCATACGACCAGTGGCACCAATAACCGCTACTTTGATTGTCATGAAAAATAACCTATCAACTAACTAAATAAACTCGTCAAAGAGGTCGTCTTTGATGTCACCAACGGCAATAAAGGACTTCTTTGAATCATTCATCAGCTTGGCGACCAGTTGAACATCCGCCAAAGTGACAGCGTCATATCTGCTCAAAGACTCATCCAGGTCGATGAACTCACCGTCAGTAAGTTCAGCTCCTGAGAGCCTAGACATACGAGACTGTGTGCTTTCAAACTTCAAGGCGAGACCACCAGAAATGTTTCCCTTGGCTAGATCAAGTTCAGCCTCGGTTATTCCATCGCCTGCAACCTTCTCAAGTTCAGCCAACATCAGCTTGATAACTTCTTTAGCCTTCTGTGGTGAACATCCTGCATACAAACCAAACGCTGCAGCGTCACTGTAACCCTGGTTGAAAGAGTAAACAGAGTAAGCAAGACCACGCTTTTCACGGATCTCCTGGAACAATCTTGAAGACATTCCGCCACCGAGAACAGTATTCAGAATTGCCATGGCATAACGACGCTCATCGCCAGCCACTAATCCCTGTCCACCAAGAACAATATTTGCCTGAGCAATAGGTCTGTTGATTACCTTGACCATTGCTTCTACCTCTAGCTGTTGATTACTCTGTTCACGCCATGCACGAGGAGTTGCAGACAGGCTCAAGTCCCAGCCAGCGAGTTCAAGGTTGTCGGTAACAAGTTCAACTAAAGCGTTGTGTTCTACTCCACCGGCTGCAGCGATGACTAAATCCTGCGGACGATAATTTCTCTGGTAATGATCCCAGACAGCATCTCTAGAAACAGCATTGATCGATTCCGGTGTGCCACCGATAGGACGTCCCAAGTGGTGGCCTGATAAGACTGCTCCAAAAAATTCTTCATGGGCCACATCCTGAGGATCATCATCGTTCATAGCTAGTTCTTCAAGAATTACAGTTCGTTCGTTTTCAAACTCGACCGGATCAATCACAGAAGAAGTAAGCATGTCGGCAATTACTTGAACTGCAACCGGAACGGCTTTGTCTTGAACTCTTGCGTAATAGGACGTGTGCTCTTTGCCGGTTGAAGCGTTTGATGCTCCGCCAACAGAGTCGAAAGCAACAGCGATATCCAGTGCTGTTCTGGTCTTAGTTCCCTTGAACAATAGGTGCTCTAGGAAGTGTGTTGATCCATGGTGGCCATCAACTTCATCTCTAGAGCCTACTGCTACGGAAAAAGCTACCGAGGCAGATTGGGCACCAGGAACAACCTCAGTTAAAACGCGAACACCGCTCGGAAGAACGGTACGGCGAACCGTACTGCCTCCCGAAGCGGTGAACTCAGTTTCGGGTTGGTCGAGAATAAATTGGGTAATCGTCATCTCGAACTAACTTCTCTTTACTCTTCGTCTTCGTCAGATGTTGCAACTTCACCTTCAACAACAGGTGAAAGCGATAGCTTTCCTCTGTCATCAATCTTGGTTAGTTCAACCTGAATCTTCTGACCGACAGTTAGAACATCTTCTACATTCTCAACACGCTTGCCAGCTAGCTTGCGTAGTTCAGAGATGTGAAGGAGTCCATCTTTACCAGGGGTTAGTGAGATGAATGCACCGAAGGTAGCAAGCTTCACTACTGTTCCTAGAAAGCGCTCACCGATTTCTGGCACGTGTGGGTTAGCAATTGCGTTAACCATCGCACGAGCGGCTTCAGCTGAGGTTCCATCGGTTGCACCAATGTAAACAGTTCCATCATCTTCAATCGAGATGTCAGCACCGGTGTCTTCTTGGATCTGGTTGATCATCTTGCCCTTAGGGCCAATGACTTCACCGATCTTGTCGACAGGGATCTTCACCGCGATGATGCGAGGAGCGTTTACTGACATTTCGTCAGGCTCGTTAATTGCTGCCTTCATTAGGTCAAGAATGCTCAAACGAGCTTCCTTAGCCTGGCTTAGAGCACCAATCAAAACATCGGTAGGAATACCATCAAGCTTGGTGTCCAGCTGAATAGCTGTAACAAACTCTGATGTTCC
>CANKLZ010000013.1 GCA_947483795.1 Micrococcales bacterium
AAAATTGAACAGAGCCCCGATGTATTCACCGAGGCTCTGTAGTAGCTGTCTCAAACTACGTGTCCGAAAGGGGACTTGAACCCCTACCCCCTTGCGAGGACTAGCACCTCAAGCTAGCGCGTCTACCATTTCGCCACCCGGACCTAAGGAAAGCTGCTCATCTCTGAGCACCAGTTCTTCATGTTACTACGAATAACCAATACGTCTTTGGCTCGTTTAAACGAGCATTCACCTAATCCAGTAGTAGTTTTAACTTATGGCTCAAGACGCGCGCAATACTCTAAACAGCTTGGTTGGTGCATTGGAAAGGCATTTCGAAGCAATGTCTTCTGGTCGAGGTAGCGACGATCCGGCTGTAGTAGCAACCTACGAGCACCTAAAGAGCGCATTCTTAGATTATGAAGAGGCTGTGTCGGATCAGTTCGGTGAAATTCTTCCCATGGAATTAGCCGATGATGATGACTGGTCATGACTTTATTTGAAGCGATAGTTCTTGGTCTTATTCAGGGACTTACGGAGTTTTTGCCTGTTTCCTCGAGTGCTCACGTGCAAATCTTTTCTGAACTCATGCAAGTTAAAGGTCTGTCTGACAAAAACTCTGCAACCACTGCATTCATTGCAACCATCCAACTCGGTACTGAATTAGCAGTTCTGATTTACTTCGCTAAGGACATCTCAAGACTTGTTCGTGCTTGGTTTAGAGGAGTAGTCAATCCAAAGGCTCGCGCTAATGCTGACTACAAAATGGCATGGCTAGTAATTATTGCTTCAATCCCAGTTGGTTTGATCGGTTACCTGCTTCGAAGCTTCATTCAAGAAACAGTCAGAACTCTCTGGGTGGTAGCTTTCACCATGATTCTCTTCGCAATCATCTTGTACTTGGCCGATAGGTATGGTCGCAGAGAGAAACCAGTCGAGGACATGACTTTCAACTCAGCCATTGGTTTTGGACTTGGGCAAGCTCTAGCAGTTATTCCAGGAGTGTCTAGGTCAGGAGCAAGCATTAGCTTTGGCTTGTTTGCTGGGTTCACAAGGGCTGCGGCAGCTAGATTTAGCTTCCTAATCGGAATACCAGCTGTCTTGGCCAGTGGAATTGTCGAATTCAAAGATAGCTACCAATTTTTAGATGCAACAGCACTGACTGGAACAATCATTGCCTCGGTTACTTCATTCATTGTTGGTTACGTAGTAATCGCTGGGTTACTGAAATACCTGAACAAGGGTTCGTTTATGCCATTTGTTATTTGGCGACTAGTAGTCGGCTTCGCCTTGCTAATAATGTTGAGTAACGGATGGATTTCAGCCTAGCCTTGCGAAGGACCAGCTTCACCTTCGTTTTGCCTTAAGAACTTCTCAAACTCCAAAGCCAGCTGGTCTGTAGTCATTTCTTCAGCTTCAGCTTCATCGCGAGTTTTTTCCAATGTGGCGATGTAATTCAAGAGGTCTTCATCACCTTCAACAAAAGTGTCTACAGATCTTTCCCATTCGAATGCAGATTCAAGTATTTCTTTGTGATCTACTGTGAAACCAAGCATTATTTCTAAATCGTTTATCAAAGCGAGAGCCGCTTTAGGAGATGGCATCGACGCCACGTAGTGAGGCACCTGAGCCCAAATCGAGATGGTAGGTAATCCAGCTTTCTCAATTGCGTGACCTAGCACCGATAGGAAACCGGCTCTACCGTCATAGTTGCTTCTTTCGATACCAAGTGCGTTTCTTACAGATGCTGTTTGGCTATTCTTGTAAATCTTTATCTGTCTTGAATGTGGAGTTTCAGCTGCAAGTGAACCAAGCATTATGACTGCTTCTATGTCTCTGTCCTCGATGATTTCCAAGAGTTCGGTGATAAGAAATTGCCATTGAAGTGCAGGTTCTTGACCAGTCAAGAAATATAGGGAGAGGTCCTTAGCTTGAACTTCGGTATTCGGTCCAGGTCCAAAAAGTTCAATACTTGGCCAAACAAAATCTCGTTCGCCGTGCTCATCAAGAACGATGATTGGTCTTTGTCTTAGTAAATCAAAATAATCCTGATCATCAAGACCCACTAGAAGCTCAGAGGAGAGCTTGTCTTTAATGTACGTCACTGCTCCGGTTGAGGCCATCCCTGCGTCAGTCCATCCGTCCAGAGCAACAATAAGTACTCGGCCACTAAAGATGTTAGAAGTCTCGTTCAATCAATCACCATTTCACTTACAAGAGTCATAAGAACTCTAATTCATAACAGCCGATTAGACTTTTCCCATAATGCTAGGACGCAAACCTACCTTCGCCGTGCTGTTTGACATGGACGGCACAATAATCGACTCAGAGCCCTACTGGATGGCTAGTGAGCAGGCTTTGGCTGATGAGCATCAGGGGACTTGGACACACCAAGACGGGCTGGACATCGTGGGAATGAGTTTAGATAAGTCATCCCAAGTCTTCAAAGATCGAGCGAATATTCCACTTGAGACACATGAAATCGTTGACCGAT
This sequence comes from Micrococcales bacterium, assembly GCA_947483795.1. Lineage (GTDB taxonomy): Bacteria > Actinomycetota > Actinomycetes > Actinomycetales > Microbacteriaceae > Rhodoluna. The sequence continues at coordinate 2,474 of CANKLZ010000013.1, forward strand.
TAACTAATGATGTACAGAGCAGATTGGCCCGAGTGGTCCCTTGGCGACCGGGAGCCCAAGAGTTATTGCTGGATTTGAAGAAACACAAAGTGAAAACAGCCCTAGTCACAATGGCCTTACACCGTATGGCTCAACAAGTAGTAGATGCCATACCTTTTGACGCCTTTGACGTAATAGTTGCTGGGGATGATGTCACTAGAGGTAAGCCTCATCCTGAAGCATATGAAAAGGCTGCTGCACTTCTAGGTTTTGATCCTAAGAAATGCATTGCATTTGAAGACTCAAGCACAGGACTGGCCTCCGCAGAAGCCGCTGGAACTTATGCAATCGGTGTTCCTAACATGATTGCCCTTCCAGAGAAACCTGGCCGGATCCTTTGGCCTACGCTTGAAGGCGTTACCTACAAACAGTTGAGAAAGCTAATTCCATGAGCGACAAGCCAAGAAAACATCGCGGTCCTTTTGTCGCAGGGGAGAGGGTTCAATTAACTGGACCTAAAGGTCGCCTCAACACAATTACCTTGGTACAAGGTGCAAGGTTCGGCACCCACCGCGGCGACATCATGCACGATGAGATCATTGGTAAACCTGATGGTTCAGTAATCGCCAACCAAGCGGGGGTTGAATACCTAGCGCTTAGACCATTGCTTACCGACTTCGTTCTCTCTATGCCTAGGGGAGCAGCAATTGTTTATCCCAAAGATGCCGCGAGCATTGTCACCATGGGAGATATTTTCCCAGGAGCCAGGGTCGTCGAAGCTGGAGTTGGTTCCGGAGCTTTGAGCATGTATTTACTTAGGGCAGTCGGTTCGGATGGCCATCTAACCTCCTTTGAGAGAAGAAGTGAGTTTGCCGAAATTGCTAAGGCAAATGTGAGCACGCACTTTGGTTACGAACCTAAGAACTGGGATGTGCGAATTGGCAGCCTCGAAGAAGAACTTGGTAACTTTGTTGATCCAGGTTCTGTGGACAGAGTGGTATTAGACATGCTTGCACCGTGGGAGTGCATCGAACAGGTATCGAAAGCATTAGCACCAGGGGGAGTAATCGTTTGCTACGTTGCCACCGTCACACAGCTTTCAAGGGTTGCTGAAGAGATTAGATCAAGCGAACTCTATGCCGAACCTGAAGCTTTCGAGTCCTTGGTAAGAGGTTGGCACCTACAGGGGCTTGCTGTAAGACCAGAGCACAGAATGGGTGGACACACTGGATTCTTACTTACCGCTAGACGTTTAGCCCCAGGAACAGTGCTTCCTAGTTTTAGCAGACGAAACAAGCCTGAGTTTGAGGATGAAGATATTGCCATCTGGAACCCTGAACATGTAGGCGAGAGATCAATCAGCGAAAAGAAGCTAAGAAAATCACTGCGATCAGCACAGAACTCCGCTGAGGCCACCCTCAAGGGATTTGAAGAAAACGCCGAGTAAACTAGAGCAAATCCATAGAAAGAAGCCACCCGTGCCAAGAATTAGCGCCGTAATAATCACTTCAGTTTTAGCAATCACATTAGCCGGATGTTCGTCATCGGCAACTCCAGAAATCCAAGCATTTGATGGATTGGCTAAAGCTTGTGAAACCTATAAGGGTGGCGCTGAAATTGATGCGGTAAAGGTAACAGCAGCAGAGAACACAGTCCCCACTGTTGAATTCGCAACGGCTGCCGCTGGTGGAACAGTTAAATCCAAATTGGCAGCAATAAAGAGCTCACAAACAAAAGTGATTCGCGAGGGCAATGGGCCAACCTTCACAGGCAACGAACTAGTGAAGATCGATTACGTAGTTTTCTCCTCAACAACAGGTCAGCAACTTGCCGCGAACAAGTTTGATGGGAGCGATTCTGCATCACAGGTATTCAACTCAACAGACTCTAAGGCGTATTGCGATGCTCTTAGTGCTGTCAGGCAAGGATCTGTTGTCGCTTTTGCACTTCCAGCATCAGATGCTGATCCAGAGGGTTCGCTATTCGTTCTTCAGCTTAGAAAGGTTTACCTTCCTCACGCTAATGGTTCTGTAAACCCACCTGAGTCTGGCTTACCTTCAGTTGTTTTAGCTCCAAAGACCAAGCAGCCAGGAATCTTGCAGCCAACTTTCGCAGCTCCTAAGGATTTCAAGAAGGCGACTCTAATCACTGGTAAAGGAGAGAAGGTCAAGATTGGCGACTCAATCACCGTTCACTACACCGGCTGGGTTTGGTCTGAGGCCATCGGTGAACCATTTGATTCTTCATGGATTCAGCGTGACGCTCAAACTCCGATAAGTCCTGCAACTTTCACACTGACCGAAGAAAATCTGATTAAGGGATTCGTAAAAGCTCTTGAAGGTGCGACCGTCGGGTCACAGGTCATTGCTTCAATGCCACCTGCTGATGCGTATGGGGAAACTGGTCAAGATAGCATCGCTGAGAACGCGACATTAATTTTCGTTATCGATGTTCTAGGTATTAACAAGTAGCCCAAGGGATATATGGCTTCGAAACAGGAAGACGATTTTGACCTCGGTAAACCCGAGCGCTTATTCAATCTGACCTGCACTCTGTTATACGCAACCGAGGGGTTGACTAAGAAGGCTATTCTCCAAACGGTTCGCGGTTACGACAACGAATACAAAGAGGGCGGCAACAATTCGACGCTTGAACGAAAGTTCGAAAGAGATAAAGAATCTCTTCGTGATGTTGGCATCCGAATTGAAACTGAGATTCCGGCTCATGAAGATGAAAATAACCAGGCATCGGTATACAAGATAAAACCTGAGAGTTTCTCCTGGCCTGAAGATGTGAAGCTGACCCCCAAACAACTCGCTCTTTTGAACCTAGCTGCGCAAGCGTGGGCTGGAGGTTCTCTCTCAACTGAAGCGAGCCGAGGTATCACAAAATTGCGAGCATTGGGTGTGGTGGGCCAGTCATCAGACATCATTGGTATCTCACCAAAGATCCACACCTTCGAACCTTCATTTAAGGATTTAGAGTTTGCGATAGCTGAGTCACAGGTCGTGAACTTTGATTACAGAAACCCTGAGTCAGGGGAGATCACAACACGTATTTTGCAACCTTGGATACTTCGTCAAATCGAAGGTCAATGGCTAGTTTTGGGTTTTGATGAATTTAGAAACGAGCCGAGAAACTTCATGCTCAGAAGAATCGTCAGCCCTGTTTCTCAAGCGAAGGAAGGCAGGGATCTAAGAACCTTCGAAGCACCGGCTAAAGAAATTGTTGAAAGCGGCATTGCCTCACTAACCGAGCACGCTATGGGCCAAGTAGCGCTCTTGAATATCACTCCTAATACCGAAGCTTGGTTTAGATATGAACTCGATTTAGTGGGTAGCAGAAAAGACAACTTGCATCGATTGAACTACTTCGACGTTTATGTCTTGGCAGAGCAACTCAGAGAATACGCAGATCAAATTGAAGTACTTGAACCTAAAAAGTTAGCGGACCTAGTTGCCGACGGATTCAGGAAGGTTGCTGAACTTCATGTCTAATGAGCAGAAACTTGATGACACTGATCGTTTTAATTTAATGCTTGCTTTGACTGGTCTGCTTGTAGATGGTGAGGAATACACCGTTGAAGAGTTAGTATCACACTTCAAAGTTCCTGAGAAGGAAATTGTTAAAGCAGTAAAGATGATCAGCTATACCGATTTGATGAAATCTAATCAGGATGGCTCGTATCAGGTTAACTATGACGATTTGAAAGATGGCTTTGTATCGATCAAATACACCTTCAGTAAAGCAGTTGACGAGGTTCCAAGACTTTCCTCTCGTCAAGCATCAGCTCTAGCAGCTGGATTGGTATACCTTCGCTCCTTACCTGGGCTAGTTGAAAACAGTGAAATTGAAGAGTTGCAAAGAATTCTTGCTGTTGAAAATGAGCCTGGCAATAGGAACACTGTCTTGATTGAAAATGGAAAGCGAGATTCAGATTTAGTTTTGATTCGGGAAGCTATGTCGAGTGGGGTAAGTATCACCTGTGACTATTTGAACCTCAGAGGCGAGACCACTATCAATCGTTTACTTGAGCCACTGCGAATTGATTCACATGGGGAAGTTATCTACCTGAGGGCTCGGTGCCCTACCAATCAGGCTGTTCGTTCATTTAGATTAGATCGAATGCGAAATGCCAAACCCACAAATACAGTCATTAGTCAGCAAGCACTGAGCGCTGAGCTAGTGGAAGAGATTTACACGGCCAATGAGACTGACACAGTCGTTACATTGGAAGTCGACCCGGAAGCCTATTCGCTTATCTTTGATTTCAAGCCTGTGGAAGAGCCAGAATCAGTCACCAAAACCATAAAACGATTCAAAATCAGCGTAGGCGATGTTAGAAATCTAGGCAGGGTAATCGCCAGATTCGGAGGTTCAGCGAGGGTCGTATCTCCAGAAATTGCCCGTCAAAGCGTAAGAGATTTCGCACTGAACGCTCTTGGTGAACGTTCATCAACAACCCCTAAGGATGCAGAGTAATGGGTTATGTGTTGCTGTATGTCTATGGGATTCTGAGTCTCTTGGTAGTTGGAACTCTGGTATTTATTGGCCTTCGACTGAAAGCCTCAGCAGTGCGGATAAACAGGTCCTTGGACCCAATTACCCAAAAGTCAAAAACCCTTAAGATTGAAGTTAGTGCCCTCAAGCGTTCAAGATTAGATAGACAGCGTAGGCTTGAGAACACTGGTTCAAAAGACAGCATTAGTGATAAGTAAGGTTTGATTTATGCGTTTAGAAGGTTGGCACTTAGGTTTCATTATCCTGGTCGTTCTCATCATTTGGGGTGCTCCAAAGCTTCCTACTTTTGCTAAGAGCCTCGGCGAATCAATGCGTATTTTTCGTAAGGAAATGAAGCAGCTAGGGGATGAGCGCGAAGAGGACAAGAAGGCTAGTTCTGAGAAAGAACAACCTAAAAACGACTAATGGCTCTTCGCCGCAACCCCGATAAGAGGATGAAACTCTCGGGGCACCTCCGAGAAGCACGAAAAAGACTTTTTCGATCGGCTTTCGCCATACTCGCTGGCACGTTAGCTGGCTGGCAGCTATTCGACTATGTCTTTGCTGAACTTCAGAAACCGATTATTCGAGTTGCTCAAGAAGCGAATGTAAATGCGACAGTGAACTTTGGTTCAGTTGTCTCAGCTTTTGATTTGCACTTTCAAGTGGCATTTTTCATCGGGCTTTTTATAACTAGCCCTATCTGGCTATACCAAATCTGGGCTTTCGTAGCTCCAGCTTTCAAAAAGAAGGAACGCCGATACACAGTTGCCTTTGCACTGGTAAGTACGCCACTTTTCCTAGGTGGAGCTTATTTCGGCTGGTGGCTTTTTCCAGGATTTGTAAGATCGCTATTGGGTTTCACGCCGGTTGGCAGCTCTAACGTAATCAATGCCTCAGAGTACGTCTTGTTCACCGTTCGGGTGCTCTTAGTTTTCGGACTAGCTTTTGTCTTGCCAGCTATTTTGGTTCTTCTGAACGCAGTTGGCACGCTCAGTGGAAAAAGTATTCTCAAGGGTTGGCGTCCTGCTGTCTTCTTGATCTCCCTTATTGGAGCCTTGGCTACACCAGTGTCAGATCCAATATCAATGTTCTTACTAATGATTCCACTGCTTGTCTTCTACTACCTATCAGCTGCCATTGCCTTGGCCAATGATAAACGCCGAGCCATCAGAGCCAAGAGTGCCTTAACTTCAGAGGACTTAGCAACTAACTACAAACCTGAAGATATCTCCTAATGGAGCAAGAGCTAACCCCTGCCGAGAGATTCGCCAAAGCTAAGAAAAACAAGTCGCACCCGAGCCTGGAAAGTTTTCGCAACCTAATCAAGTTTCCACTTGACGAATTTCAAGAGAAATCCTGTCAAGCCCTAGCTGACGGACAGGGTGTCCTAGTTGCGGCTCCGACTGGAGCGGGTAAAACTATTGTCGGAGAATTCGCCATTCACTTGGCTGTTGAGCAAGACCTAAAAGTTTTCTATACAACCCCAATCAAAGCTCTAAGTAACCAAAAGTATTCAGAACTAAAAGCACGTTACGGATCTGAACGAGTTGGTTTGCTAACTGGCGATACCAACATAAACTCCGACGCTCAAATCCTTGTTATGACAACCGAAGTCCTTCGAAACATGATTTACGCGAACTCAAACTCTTTGATCAGCCTCGGCTATGTGGTTATGGATGAAGTCCACTACCTAGCTGATCGTTTCAGGGGAGCGGTATGGGAGGAAGTTATCCTGCACCTTCCTAAAGATGTGAAGGTTGTTTCACTAAGCGCAACTGTTTCAAATGCTGAAGAGTTTGGTGCTTGGCTTGATGAGGTTCAGGGTGGCACCACAGTAATCGTCTCTGAAGTTAGACCAGTTCCATTGAATCAACACGTGTTGTTTGGGGATGAACTTATTCCACTCTTCGATGATTCCGACAAGGAACTTAGAGTTAACGTCGACTTAGTCCAAAGACATGCCAACAAAATGCGTCAGCCGAATGAGCGGCCAATACGTGGTCGTCGTGGTCACACCGGTTTACCAGACCGCAACATGGGTCGAATTTATAAGGCCAGCAAACCAGAGATTATTGACCTCCTTGACGAAGCTGACCTGTTACCTGCTATCTTCTTTATCTTTTCCAGAGCAGGTTGCGAAGCTGCCGTTCAACAAGTTTTAGCTTCTGGTATTCGACTCACTAAGCCTGAAGATAAGCAAATCATCCGAAGGGTAGCTGAAGAGAAGTGCGGAAGTATTGCTGATGAGGATTTAGCAGCTCTTGGCTACTTCGAGTGGTTGAGCGCTTTAGAGCGTGGAGTAGCGGCCCACCATGCAGGCCTACTGCCAGCTTTCAAAGAAGTAGTTGAAGAACTATTCCTCCGCAAACTAGTGAAAGTTGTTTTCGCTACCGAAACACTTGCTTTAGGTATCAACATGCCTGCAAGAACAGTAGTCCTCGACCGTTTGGATAAGTTCAATGGTGAAGGTCGAGTGCAGATTACTCCAGGTGAATACACTCAACTCACCGGTAGGGCTGGACGACGAGGAATTGATATCGAAGGTCACTCAGTTATTCAATGGGCAGCAAACCTTGATCCCACATACGTGGCTGGATTGGCATCCAAGCGAACCTATCCGCTCATTTCTTCCTTCCGACCAACATTCAACATGGCAGTAAATCTCATAGAAGCTTTTGGACAGAGAAGATCTAGAGAAGTACTGGAAACATCATTCGCCCAGTTCCAAGCGGACAGATCTGTAGTTGGACTAGCAAGAGGTATCAGAGAAAAGCAAGCATCCCTAGACGGATATGAAGAGTCCATGAAATGCCATGTTGGGGACTTTAGAGAGTACGCCACACTGCGTCGACAGGTTAGTGATTTAGAGCGTGAAATTGCTCAATCAGGAAGACAAGCAAGACGGAATGACCTGAGACAAACCAAAGGTATGAGACAGCTTGAGATTAGGGTAACTAACCTCAAGCGAGAGTTACGCTCACACCCTTGCCACGCTTGTCCAGATAGAGAAGCTCATTCGCGCTGGGGTGAACGTTGGTACAAACTCGAAAGAGAAACTTCTGCAATCATCAAGCAGATTGAATCTAGAACTAACCAGGTAGCGAAAACCTTTGACCGAATAACCGAAGTATTAATTGAACTTGAATACGTTACTGCGGTTGACGGTGATCTTGAGATTACTGAAACAGGTCAGAAGCTTTCAAAGATTTATGGTGAACGAGATCTTCTTGTAGCGGAGTGCATTGGTAGGAGAGTTTGGCATCATGTCGATGCTCAAACCTTGGCTGCAGTGGCAGCTTCGCTGGTTTATGAAGCTCGACGAGACGACGATAGCCTCACTCCAAAAATGCCAAAAGGAGAGTTTGTAGCTGTTTTTAACGAAACTTTGGAAGTCTGGGACGACTTGCAAGCTTTAGCTAAAGTACACAATTTGCCGCTGTCCACTGAGCCAGACTCAGCCATGGCTTTACAAATGCACCGTTGGGCTACAGGTGCAAAGCTTGACTCGGTGCTCAAGCAAACAGGTATGTTGGCAGGCGATTTCATCAGATGGTGCAAGCAAACCATTGACCTTTTAGAGCAAATTTCTAAGGTAAATCCCGACGAACTTTCAGCAACTGCCCAGTCATCTATTGACCAGATCAAACGAGGCATTGTCGCTTACTCCTATTACGCTTAGATAGTGTTCAGATCTTTAACTAATTGGCTTAGATCTTCCACTTCATTTTGGGGGAGAGCATTAGTTGGCGCACTCGGCGGAGTATTTTTAGCCCTTAGCTTCCCAGCATTTAACTTCTGGCCGGGGATTTTTATTGGATACTTCCTCATTCTGTTGGCGATACGTCAACTTGGGTTTCTGAAAGCATTCCTGGTAGGAAATGTAGCTGGCTTCGCATTCTTTGGCGTAGTTACAAAATGGCTCACAACTTATCTAGGCCCAGTGCCCTGGTTTGCGCTTTCTCTCCTTCAAGCCATGATGGTTGGCGTAGCCGCTGGTGTCGCGGCGGTCGTTTGGAGATGGCTAAATATTTTGAACTTAGGCAGACCACAACCTTTTGTTGTTGCTTTCGCGTTGGGCGCAGTTTTCACGGCTCGCGAGTACGTTGCCGGAGTATTTCCATTCGGAGGAATGCCTTGGGCTAGGGCTGGTTTGTCTTTGGTAGATACTTGGCTGGCTCGATGGGTCTACTTTGTAGACATCGCTGGGCTGACCTGGTTGATAGTTTTCATCACCGTTCTCTTTGCTATACAGTTCGTCACGCCACAACCCCAGGGTTCTGGATTGCATCGAAGGTTCAAGAACTCAATACCAAATGGAGTGGCGGCATTATTGGTTTTAGGAATCCCGGCACTAATCGTTTTGGATGCTTCAGGCACAGCTGGAACACTCAAGGTCGCAGCAGTTCAAGGTAACGCAAATGCTGGGCTCTTTGCGTTTAACCCACCGGGCTCTATCCTCTATAAGCACCTAAAAGTTTCAAAGGCGCTGCTCAAGGAAGACAAGGCTTCGGAGATTGACTTGATGGTGTGGCCAGAAAACTCTGCTGACCTAGATCCAACCACAATGGTGGAACCATCCTTGAAAATAAGTAAATTTGTAACAGAAGAACTTAAAGCCCCTCTCTTGTTCGGCAATAAGACGTTTAGAGGAAGCGATTTCTACAACGAAGTTGATCTTTGGCTGCCAGAAAAGGGATTGTCAGATACTTACCAGAAGAAACGACCAGTACCTTTTGGAGAGTACGTGCCTAATCGGCCGTTCTTCATGGCTCTTGCTCCAGACATGATTGGCCTGATTGGCTGGGATATGAGTGCTGGAACTAGGGATGGAATATTCGAACTTCCCAGCGGAGCAAAAGTAGGTTCTCTTATCTGCTTCGAAGTTACATTTGATTACCTAAGTTTTGATCTAGTAAACCAAGGCGCTCAAGCCATCATGGTCCAAACCAATAGCTCAGATTTTGGTAAAAGTGAACAAGGTGTGCAACAAGCTGCCATCTCGAGAATGCGAGCTATTGAGACAGGCAGAACAGTAGTGTCGGTCTCTACTGTTGGAGTATCTGGCATCTATGGCGCAGATGGCTCAGTGATTTCTGAACTTGAATCCTTTAAGCCAGGCGCGATGGTTGAAGAGATTGCATTGCGTGATGAGATTACACCTGCTGTTGTATTCGGTAAACATGTTGAACCTGCATCGTTTGCTATATCTGTGCTCCTATTTCCAGTATCAATAGTCGGACTAACTATCAGACGATTGAAAGCGAAACGTTCTTGAAAGTACTAGTGATTATGCCTACCTTCAACGAGGCTGGCAACATTGAACATGCTGCTAGTGAACTCTTTAGGTTCAATCCTGAAGTTAACCTGCTTGTGGTTGATGACGGTAGCCCTGATGGCACAGGCCAGATCGCGGACGAATTAGCGAGTAAAGATGCTCGGATAAGTGTGTTACACAGGAAAGACAAACAAGGTCTCGGAGCTGCTTACATAGCTGGCTTCAAATATGCATTCGATTTGGACTTTGACTACATAGTTGAAATGGATGCCGATGGCAGTCATCGAGCAGAAGATCTCCCTAAGCTCTTAGCTATTTGCAGCGAAAATGATCTGGTGATTGGTTCACGTTACGTATCTGGTGGAAAGACAGTGAACTGGCCGTTGCATAGACAGTGGCTCTCGCGTGGAGGTAATCTTTACGCAAAAATTATGTTGGGTTCAAAACTGAATGACATGACTGCCGGATTTAGAGTCTTTAGAACCAGCTTTCTAAAGAACATGGACCTAGCCTCGATCAACGCCAAAGGTTATTCATTCCAGATTGAGATGGCTTATAAAACCATTCAGTTAGGTGGAAGTACTGCTGAAGTACCGATAACTTTTGTTGAGCGAGTAATTGGCGAATCTAAGATGAGTGGAAACATAGTTACTGAGGCATTATTGCTAATGACCAAAACTGGTTTCAAACGAATCTTTTTACGCAAGTAACTAGTTGTTAGTTGCGTCTGCCTGACCTCTAGAACGTCTAGCTTTCAATTGATCCAAACGTTCTCCAAGAATTTCTTCTAGTTCCACGCGAGTTCTGCGCTCTAACAACATTTCATAATGTGTTCTTGGGACTTTTGGAAGTTCCGTTTCGAAGGCCTGGTTACCTTCACCGTCAAGTAATGCGGCTTCTAGTGAACAAGACTTACAATTCCAGGCCGCTGGAACTTCTGCTTCTTGAGCAAAGATCACCTCAGAGATGTGTTCCTTAGCGCAGCGATACTGATGTGTGTTTCTAGGGGAGAGGCTCACTCCAGCTGCAGTTTCAAAGCTCTCTGACCCTAGTCGAATTCCGCGCATTGATTGTTGAGCCATTTATTTCTTCCTTAATCTTTGTTTGTAGCAAGTGTGTTACATAGAAGATAAGCAAAGAACTTTACGTTTACTTCCCGAACTCAGGCTTTTCTCAGTGTTTGAACTGCTAACTCTGACACATCAGAGACTATCCCAGTTGCACCTCGCGCAGTGAGTTCTAACATTTCCTGTGGATTGTTTATTGTCCAGTAGTGGACCTCAGTTTTTGTAGCCCTGACCTTGGCAATGAATGTTTTGGAGTCAAACTTCATTCCATACATCGACCTAGGGATCTGTATAGCTCCAATACCTTTGAGTGCATTCGTGAAGAAAGAGTGAGGCAAGCCAAGAATGTGAATGAGCCATAGCTTGATTACGATGTTCGCACTGGCTGAAGTGGCTACTGGCTTGGTCAATAGCTTGATTGTATTCAGTCTGCGTTTTTCACTAAAGCTTGTGATCAAGACTCGATGGTGTGCTTTAGTAAATTCAATTGCAGCTGCGGCAGTTCTCACAGAACTCTCATCTTTGATATCTATATTGAACTTTGTGTGGGGGAGGGCGGTTAGTGCTTGAACAAGCGTGATTATCTTCCCGCCACTAATTAGCTCGACTTGCTCAATATCTTTGAAGTCCATTTCTGCAATCTTCTTGTCGATGTTAGCGACTCTTTTTAGGTCGGCGTCGTGAAACAGAAGTGCAACGTTATCTTTGGTAGTTCTCACATCGGTTTCAATGCTGAACACTCCAGCCCTGATGGCAGCTTGAAATGTTTCAAGAGTGTTTTCTGTGTGTGATGATCCACCCCTGTGTGCAAGAACAACAGGTCCCTCCGCATAGAAGTATTCGTGTTCTTGCATAGGTTCCTCCTGGGATGAGCAAAGGTAGGCTTGGGTTGTGAAAAATTCTCTTGCCAACCTCGGAATCAAACCTATTGGCAAATTGCTTTTTGGGCTGTATCTCGTTGGTCTAGGGCTGGCCATGATGATCCACACCGGCTTTGGTGTGCCACCCTGGGACGTGTTGTCCCAAGGTTTACAGGTTCAAACTGGCTGGTCATTTGGTACCAGTGCCGTTGTCATCAGTGGGATAGTTCTGCTGGCCTGGATACCACTAAAGCAACAGCCAGGCATCGGAACGTTGGTAAATGCAACATCCATTGGGCCCTTTGCTGATTTGAACAAACCTCTAATGCCCGAAATTGAAGGGTGGTTGCCCAACCTGTTATGGATGCTGCTAGGTCTGATAATTGTCTCAATTGGGGCTGGGCTCTACATTTCAGCAAACCTAGGGGCTGGACCAAGGGATGGAATGATGGTAGGCCTAACGAGAGTTAGCCAGTGGCCATTCTGGGTCATCAGAACCATAGGGGAGTCGTTGGTGCTTCTCACAGGGTGGCTTCTGGGTGGAACTGTGGGCTTGGGTACTGCCCTATTTGCGATTTCAATTGGAACTTTGATGCAACTATCAATGAAATGGTTCGGTTTTGATCCAAAAAGTACCTCAAATGGAGTGAAATCTCTAGAATGAGCGAAAAAATACACGTAAAACACCGTGAAACGGCTCGAATAATGCTCTTCGATGAGCAAAACCGCATTTTTCTACTAAAAACTCACTTTGATCCTGAGGTTGGCTTAACGCCAAGATGGCTCACTCCAGGTGGTGGCATCGATGTAGGTGAATCGACGCCAGACGCAGCTGTCAGAGAGCTTCTGGAGGAAACAGGCTTAGTTATTGAACCAGAGGTTCTGGGAGAACCCGTCCTGGTTGCATCTGGTCGTTGGGACTGGGCTGATGGTTTGAGTTATCACACGTACAAAGACACGATCTACGAATATAGAGTTTCAAACTTTGAACCAGATACATCTGGATTCACACCCGATGAGATCAGAGACATTCTGGAATATCGCTGGTGGACAATCGAGGAACTGTTAGCGAGCGATGAAGCATTAGCTCCACATGATCTAAAGGATTGGCTTAAGGCCCGGATTGGAGCTTAGGCTTCACTCTAGATATAACACCGATAATGAACATTATGTCAAGTAATGTTTATCTGGCCTCTGAGGCTACTCCCCAGCAGTTTTACTCAAATCAACCCATTGGTTCAACTTAGCCAACGCTGTTCCATCGGTGATTGATTGTTTAGCCAAGTCATAGTTTTTCTTTAGTGATCCAACCAGGTTGAACTCTGAAATGTTGCTCATTTGGTTGAGTTCGTAGGCAGTAATACCAGCGGCTGCATTCAAGGCAACGATGTCCTGAATGGCTTGCCTATCCCCCTTGAAATTGATGTTTTCGCCGAATATGCCTCTCGTAGTTGCTGCGTTTTCGACTGCATCCCCGCCTAGAAGCTGTTCCACTGACGCCTTGGGGATGCCCAAATCTTCGGGATTGAAGGAATATTCAGTAACTTTTCCTCCAAACACAACCCAAATCTTGCTGTTCCCAGTTATTGTGAGTTCGTCCAGGCCGTCTGATCCTCTAAAAACCAAGGCTGTTCTGCCCCTAGAAGCCATTTCTGCGGCCAAAAGTGGGGCCATTGTCTCGTTTGCTACGCCTAGTGCTGTAGCAACTGGTTGAGCCGGGTTTGCCAATGGGCCTAGAAAGTTGAATGTGGTCGGGATTCCTAGTTTCTTGCGGGTTGGGCCAACGTTTTTGAGCGACGGGTGAAACATAGGCGCGAAGAAAAAGGTGATACCTGCCTTCTTGAAGACCTCAGCTAACTGCTCTGGTGTGAGGTCAAGTCTCACGCCTAAGGCCTCCAGCATCTCTGAAGAGCCTGTCTTACCTGAAGCGGAACGGCTACCGTGCTTCAAGACTGGTAAGCCACAGGCTGCCGCAACAATCGCTGCCATCGAAGAAATGTTTACCGTGCCTAATTGATCTCCCCCGGTTCCAACTATGTCAATTGCATCGTTCGAGACTGGAATGCTCAAGGCATTTTCGAGCATGACATCCACAAATCCGGATAGTTCTGGCACGCTTTCACCCTTAGCCTTGAGCCTCAGCAGGAATTGTTCCATCTGCTCTTCAGAGGCATTTCCAGCCATGATTTGCTTCATTGCCCAAGTTGCTTGAGCTAGATTAAGGTCGGTCTTCGCGTGAAGTGCTTCAAGAATGTCGGACCAACTGAGTTCTGCGTTCATGACCATAAGTTTAGCGATGGAAAAGCGCATTAATTCAGGCAAAATCTGCTCGACAAGTGCCAGAACAACGCATTTATAACGATTTGGTCAGGTAAGATTTAGGTATGTCTTCCGCTCCCCTAGCTCAACCTCAAATTCACCGCCCGAGTGCAACTTCGGTGGGAACTATCGTCTGGCTGGGCAGTGAAGTTATGTTTTTCGCGGCGTTGTTCGCTATGTACTTCAGCTTGAGAGCCAATTCCCCTGAAATCTGGTCCGTTGGCACCGAAATCTTGAATGTTCCTTTTGCCTTGATCAACACTTTGATTCTTGTAGCTTCCTCGTTCACAGCCCAGTTTGGTGTATTTGCTGCAGAACGCATGCAGCCTAGATCAACAGGCAAATCCCCGATGAAATGGGGAATGGTTGAGTGGTTCATGATCAGCTATGTCCTTGGAGCTGTATTCGTCGCCGGCCAGGTTTGGGAGTATGCGACCTTGATTAGCGAAGGCGTAACGCTTTCAAGCGATGCATACGGTTCAGCCTTCTACATGACCACAGGATTCCACGCGCTACACGTAACCGGTGGACTTATTGCCTTCCTTTTCGTAATAGGCCGAACTTTTGCAGCAAAGAAATTTGGTCACAAAGAAGCTACTGCAGCAATTGTCGTTTCCTACTACTGGCACTTTGTCGACGTGGTCTGGATCGGTCTATTCCTAATCATTTACGTTTTGAAATAACAGAGAAGAAAGAGCGAAATCACTGAATGAAACGACTTAGAAGCAAAATCAATGGAATGCGTCGCAGTCCTAGAGCTCTAGGTATTGTCATGTTCGCAGGACTTCTTGTTGTCGGAACTGGTTACACGGCAGTTAGCGCCTCAGTCTCCCCTAATCGTGAAGTTGTTCGCACCCAAGAGCAAATTGATTTGGGTAAAAAGATTTTCCTTGCGAACTGTGCATCTTGTCACGGTAAGAATGCCGAAGGTAGCGTAAACGCACCAAGCCTCATCGGTGTTGGAGAAGCTTCAGTAGATTTCCAAGTCTCAACAGGTCGTATGCCAGGAGCTGCGAGCGGTCCACAGCTAGAAGTGAAGCCAGTTCAGTTCACTCTTGAAGAAACCGCTGCAATGGCCGCTTACATTGGTTCACTTGCAGATGGCCCATCAATACCTGACGCAGCTTATCTTCAAGCAAACGGTAACGCATCCTCAGGTGGAGAGCTGTTCCGAATTAACTGTGCGATGTGTCACAACGCAGCTGGTGCTGGTGGTGCTTTGACTCAGGGCAAGTACGCTCCGCAGCTAATGGGCTCTTCTGCAAAAACTATTTATGAAGCCATGATCACAGGTCCCCAGAACATGCCTGTTTTCAATGATGCAAACATCACCCCAGAGCAAAAGAACGACATCATCACCTACCTGACATACCTTCAGAACAACAGTTCAGTAGGTGGTGAGGAACTAGGAAGTCTCGGCCCTGTTTCAGAAGGCCTCATGGCTTGGCTAGGCTTACTTGGTTTACTCGTAATAATCGCTGTCTGGCTAGCCGCCAAGTCCAACTAATTAAGAAAGATTAAATTGACTGAGAATTCGAAAGAAGTTGAGCTCCAGAGCTCTGCTATCAATTCAGAACATGAATACGATGGTGGACTTAGAGTTGCGAATCTTGATGCAGTAAAAGATCCTGGTCTTGAGCCACACCGAGTCCGCATGACTGACAAGAGCGTCAAGCATGAGAAGGCAGCTGTTCGACAGGTGTCTTTGTTGTTCGCTGTTTCGATGATCGGAAGTGCTTTCGCGCTATGGGCTTACTTCACATTCCCACTTTCTGAGAATCTCTCGACCGTTCGTTTGAACACCTTGTACCTGGGTGTCGGTATGACTCTAGGGCTTATGGGAATTGGCATCGGTGCTGTGCACTGGGCTAAGACACTTATGCCTGACAACGAAGTTTCAGAGGAACGTCACCTTACCCGAGGTTCTGATGAGAAGCGCGCTGCGGCAATCGAAATTTTGAATGCTGCCAACCAAGAATCAGGTTTCACAAGAAGAAAACTTATTCGCAGAACTCTTTACGGATCCCTAGCTCTATTCCCACTTCCAGGAATAATTCTCCTAGCTGACCTTGGCCCAAACCCTGGTGATTCACTGCGTCACACTTTTTGGAAAAAGGGTACCCGCCTAGCTAAA
Organism: Micrococcales bacterium; assembly: GCA_947483795.1. Classification (GTDB taxonomy): domain Bacteria; phylum Actinomycetota; class Actinomycetes; order Actinomycetales; family Microbacteriaceae; genus Rhodoluna. Next base: position 18,611 of record CANKLZ010000013.1, read on the forward strand.
GACCCAACAGGTATCGAAATTAAAGCGTCCGACATAACTATTGGATCTGTTTTCCAGATTATTCCTTCCGGACTAAACCCAGAGAACAAAGAGTATCTGGAAGAAAAAGCTAAGGCTGCTGTTCTTCTCGTTCGCGTTGATCCAAGTGAACTAAATGAAACAGAAGAGCGCAAGGGTTGGTCATACCAAGGTATCGTTGCCTACTCAAAGATTTGCACACACGTTGGTTGTCCAGTTGCTCTATACGAACAGCAAACACATCACCTGCTGTGCCCTTGCCACCAGTCAACTTTCGATTTAGTGAATGGTTGCAAAGTTATTTTCGGCCCTGCCGCGCGTCCTCTCCCCCAACTTCCAATCACTGTTGACAGCGAAGGTTATCTAATCGCTCAAAGTGATTTCTTAGAGCCTGTAGGTCCATCATTCTGGGATAGGAGCGTAAAGAGTTGAGTATCGTAAAAGAAGCACCAAAGAAAAATGGGTTCCTAGCTGGAACAGCTAACTACGTTGATGAGCGCGTTGGTGCTGCGGGAATTCTAAAAGAGTTCGGTCGAAAGATTTTTCCAGACCACTGGTCATTCATGCTCGGTGAAGTTGCGATGTATTCATTCTTCGTCCTTCTACTATCAGGAACTTTCCTAACATTCTTCTATGACCCTTCAATGGCAATGGTCCGTTACGACGGCGTCTACGCTCCCCTAAAAGATTCTCTAATGTCCAAGGCATATGAAACTAGCTTGAACATTACGTTCGAAGTTCGTGGTGGATTGCTGATGAGGCAAGTGCATCACTGGTCAGCTTTGTTGTTTGTCGCTGCCGCTGGTCTTCACATGCTTCGCGTGTTCTTCACAGGAGCTTTCCGTAAGCCTCGTGAACTGAACTGGGTTGTTGGTTTCGTACTTTTCATTCTGAGTATGGCTGCTGGTTTCACCGGATACTCACTTCCTGATGATCTGCTTTCTGGAAACGGTCTACGAATCATCGATGGAATGATCAAGGGTGTGCCTTTCATTGGTACAAACATTTCTTCTCTCCTCTTCGGTGGTGAATTCCCTGGCCACGTAGTTATCGGTCGTTTGTACGCTTTGCACATCATGTTGATTCCAGCTCTGATTCTCGTATTCCTAGCTGTCCACTTGTTCATGTTGATCATTCACAAACACACCCACTACTCAGGTCCAGGTAAGTCAGACACCAACATCGTTGGTTACCCACTAATGCCTGTCTACGTTGCCAAGGCTGGTGGATTCTTCTTCATCGTGTTCGGTGTGATTATGGTTATCTCAACCTTCTTCACTATCAACCCAATCTGGAACTACGGTGGCTATGACCCATCCCCTGTTTCAGCTGGTACTCAACCAGACTGGTACATCGGCTGGCTTGATGGCGCTCTGCGTTTAGCTCCAACTGGCCTAGAGTTCATGATTGGTGACTACACGGTATCGATGAACATTCTTTTGCCACTGGTAATCAGTTTGGTCTTCCTAGGTCTTGTAGCCATCTACCCATTCATTGAGAACTGGGTCACTGGAGACAAGCGTGAACACCACGCCCTTGACCGTCCTAGAAACGCACCAACCAGAACTGCTATCGGGGCAACCGGTGTAACGTTCTACGCGGTGCTCTGGGCAGGTGCGAGCACAGACTTGATAGCTACTCACTTCAAGATGAATTTGAACCAGGTGTTGCTAGCTATGCAGATCTCATTGATCCTCTTGCCTATAGCTGCTTTCTACATCACCAAAAGAGTATGTCTAGCTTTGCAACGCAAGGACAAAGAGATTGCAATTCACGGAAGAGAATCGGGCCGTATTGTTCGTCTACCGCACGGTGAGTACATTGAAGTGCACGAGCCGCTAGATCCTTATGACCTATACAAGCTAGTTGACTACAAAGATTACAAGCCGACATTAGCAAGGCCAAATGCCCAAGGAAAAATTACTGTTGGTGCAAGAGTTCGTGCTTCACTCTCCAAGTTCTACTTCCAGGACAGAATCACTCCGGCGACTCAAGCTGAGATAGCAGAAGCTACACACCACAATGCTGAACTCGAAGCTCAAGTTCAAAAGGCTATTGAATCAGGTAAGTAAATTCTTAGAAATGAGAATCCCGCTCAAGTCTTTGGGCGGGATTCTTTTTGTCTTCAACCCTTCCGAATGATAACGACGAACTTGTGGGCAAAAGAAAACCTGCCTAAGCAAATTGCTCGGCAGGTGTTCTAATGAAGTTGATAACTAGTGAGCGTGCTGCCCTCTAGAGTGCTCGAAGACGAATCCGATTAGAGCAAGGAATGAAAGAGGCAAACCGATAGCAAACAACCACCAGCCAACGGCTAGGGATGTGAAGCAAACTGCTGCACCAATACCAAGCATTAGTGGCCACCAAGACCAAGGTGCGAAAAAGCCCATCTCAGCTTCACCGTCTTCAATGTTTGCATCAGGAAGATCTTCTGGTCCTGTAAAGCTTTTGGCAGATTTAGCCAGGTAGAAACCAATGAATCCGGTTAGGAAAACTAGCATGCCGATAGCGGAAAAACCAATTACTTCAATCTCTCCGTAGCTGATGAATGACCAGTAACCATAGACAGCAGCAGAGATAAAGAAGAAAGCTGTGAGGACGTTAAACAAAACAACGTTGGTCTTCATTTACTTCTTCCCTCCAGATTTTGATGGTGTCGCATCTGGTGATGCATACTCCGGGTGATTCAAATCGAATGCTGGAGACTCTGATCTGATTCTTGGAATCGAAGTGAAGTTGTGCCTAGGTAGTGGTGACGCGGTTGCCCATTCAAGTGAACGACCAAAGCCCCACGGGTCATTCATTTCGACTTTGACACCCTTACGGTGAGTTACCCAAACATTCCATAGGAATGGAATCATCGAAAGACCCAGCAAAAGCGAACCAGCTGTTGAGACTTGGTTCATCCAGGTGAAGCCGTCACCTTCAAGATAGGTGTAGTAACGGCGAGGCATACCCTTCACACCCAACCAGTGCTGAATTAGGAATGTCATGTGGAAACCAAAGAACAGTAACCAGAAGTGGATTTTACCTAGACGTTCGTTCAGCATTTTTCCAGTGAACTTAGGCCACCAGAAGTAGAAACCGGCGAACATAGCAAACACTACTGTTCCGAAGACTACGTAGTGGAAGTGAGCTACAACAAAGTATGAATCGCTCAAATGGAAGTCAAGTGCCGGAGAAGAAAGAATTACACCGGTTAGACCACCGAATATGAATGTGGTTAGGAAGCCCAAGCTCCATAGCATCGGAGTTTCGAAGGTTATCGACCCTCGCCACATCGTTCCAATCCAGTTGAATATTTTCACACCGGTGGGAACAGCAATAAGCATTGTAGTGAACGCAAAGAATCCAAGTAGTACAGATCCAGTTACATACATGTGGTGAGCCCACACTGTCATGGACAAGGCAGCAATAGCGATTGTTGCGTAAATCAGAGTTCTGTAACCGAAGACAGGCTTACGGCTGAATACTGGGAAGATCTCTGACACAATTCCGAAGAATGGCAGAGCCAAGATGTAAACCTCTGGGTGACCGAAGAACCAGAACAAGTGCTGCCACAACATTGGTCCACCATTTGCTGGGTCAAATATGTGTGCTCCAAATTTTCTGTCAGCTCCCAAGGCGAACAGCGCTGCTGCCAAAGGTGGGAAAGCCATGATGACCAAGATTGAGGTAACCAAAGTGTTCCAAGTAAAGATTGGCATACGGAACATGGTCATACCTGGAGCACGCATGGTGATGATTGTGGTGATGAAGTTCACACCACCGAGAATCGTGCCGAAACCGCTGAGTGCTAGACCAAAGACCCATAGGTCTCCCCCGAGTCCAGGAGAAAACGTCGTGCTAGACAGCGGTGCGTAAGCAAACCAACCGAACGACGCAGCACCTTGCGGAGTAAAGAAGCCAGCCACAGCGATGAATGAACCAAAGAAATACAACCAATAAGCAATGGCGTTTAGTCTCGGGAAAGCAACATCAGGTGCACCAATTTGCACTGGCATCAAAACGTTTGCGAATCCAGCAAACAAAGGTGTTGCAAACATAAGCAACATGATCGTGCCGTGCATTGTGAAGAGTTGGTTGTACTGCTCTTTAGTCTCAACAATTGTGAGACCTGGCATTGCAAGTTGTGCTCTAATCAAGAGAGCCATGACACCGGCAATCATGAAGTAGACAAAGGAAGTTATTAGATAGAGGTAACCGATTTTTTTGTGATCGGTAGTGGTTAACCAATCAACAACAATGCGTCCCTTAGATTTCTTGACTGAATTCATTGTGATTAGCCTTCACTCTTAGGGTTATCGCCAGGGAGGTTATTGTTTCTGTTGAAGTTGTTTGGGTCGTTAGGGTCAGCGGTCAGTTGGCCTACGTTACCCATGGCAGCAAGTTCTGCCATTCGAGCGTCATAGTCCTCTTGAGAAACAACCTTGACGTTGAAAAGCATCATGGAGTGGAATTCACCACATAGTTCAGCACATTTACCCTTATAGTCACCAATTACCTGAGGTGTTAGGTACATTTTGTTCACTCGACCAGGGAAAACATCTTTCTTATATAAGAAGTCAATGACCCAGAATGAGTGAATCACGTCTCTAGAAACAAGATCAAACTGAATTGACTTGTTGACCGGTAAATATAGAGTCGGTAGCTCTTTCTCTGCTTCTTCAGTTACTTCTTGAAGCTGGATACCAGAGTCAAAAACGTTGTCATTTGTGTAGTTGAAGTCCCACGCCCACTGTTTTCCAACAACTTCAATACGGTAATCGCTAGCAACCGGACGCTCAATGATGTCCATATCCCTAGTTGTCAGGGCAAAAAAGCCGACTACGAGAATGAAAGGGATGACTGTAAACAAGGCTTCAATCGGCATGTTGTAGCGAAGCTGTGGTGGGATTTCTGCATCACCTTTGCGACGACGATAAACGATAATCGCCCAAAACATAAGGCCCCAAGCAATCAAACCCACTGCGTAAAGGACTATCCAGGACCCGACCCAAAGGTCTACAATGCGCTCTGTGTGATTTGTAACTCCGGTAACGCCAGGTAGCCAAGCTCTAGAGATTTCGTATGAGGAGCAGCCACTCAGGGTTGCCATAAGAACGGCAATTACAGGTACTGCGGCCCATCTGAGTCTTCGTTTAGGAAGCAAAATCGATCCTTCAATATCGTTTCGTTATAAATCAAGTTTACGCTCTAATCCGATGGCGCACTGCCAAAACACCCGAAAATGCTTAGGTGTTGGCTAGATGAGGTGATTTAACTGAACGAAGAACCACAGGCACAACTGCCCTGGCTGTTTGGATTGTCGATCTCAAAAGAACGCTTTTGGAAAGTATCGACAAAGTCGAAAGTTGCTCCAGTGATGTAAGGGGCTGTCATGCTGTCAACAACAACC
>CANKLZ010000014.1 GCA_947483795.1 Micrococcales bacterium
AGCATTAACTGTTTGTGAACTAGATACGTTGATAGCAGGGTAAGCAAATCCACCTTTCTTAGCGCGGTCAATCATTTCTGCGTATTGATCAGGTGATGCTACTGGCACTTTAGTACTCCTATGGTTTGGCTATTTCTTCGAGTGGAACATTTAGGTTTGGTTCAGAATCAACAGTTGCCGGTGGCATGTTATCTAGGTTCTCAAGACCTGAGGTTGGTTGAGTCACAGCGATAGCTCCCCAACGGACAGCTGTCTGCACACCAAGTGGAACATTGAAGCCAACGCCGTAGTCTTCTTCACCTTCGGCTATTGGATTAGAAACAACAGCAGATAGAAAACCGGCGAGAGTTGCATCTCCAGCACCAACAGTGTTGATTACCTTAACCGGAGGAGTTCTAGCTGCCCATTGACCTTCTCGGGTCACAGCAATCATTCCATCGGCTCCCATAGATGCAAGAACTACATCAATGCCATGTTCACAAAGCTCACGAGCTGCTTCAACAACATCACCAACGGTAGCTAGTTCTCTACCAACTGCAGATGCTAGTTCTTCAGCATTTGGCTTAATGACGTTTACACAACCCTTACGGGCCCAATAAGAAAGAGGTTCACCTGAAGTATCAAGAGCAACTTTGACTCCCATAGCCTTCATTGAATCAAAGATTGGCTGCAGATCAACATAGACACCGGTTGAAGTGTAGGTAGGAAGGGCACCAGCAATTACCAACCATTTAGCTCCAGTGTTTCTAACTTCAGCTTCAGTTAGATCAACAACCTTCTGCCAGTCTTCTTCGCTTAGAGATCTAGGAGACTCATTTACTTTGGTGGTTGTGCCGTGCTTGTCAACGATTGTTGTTGAAACACGAAGGTTACCTTGAACCCAAAGTGGAACTAGAAAAGAAGAACCGGTTCTCTCTAGAACACTTAGATCAGCATTACCAATAGGAACAACTCCTGGCGCATGAATGTTGGCAAGGGTAAGTCCACGAGAAACGTTTATGCCTTTACCGGCTAGTTCTTCTCGAACATCTTCAGCTCGATTTACTCCACCGTTGTTCAGGTTGGTTACGAAGTAGGTTCTATCGAGGGTGGGAGCAGGGGTCAGTGTGACCACCGGAGCACCAAAATGGCTCTGCGACATGTGTTTCTCCTACTCACTCGTATCTATCTTTATGCCTGATGTTCAGGCTGTTTAGAGCAAACGACGATGTCGGCTAACTCCCAAAAGTATAACAAATGCCTAGATTTAGGCAGATTCGAGCAGGAGACTCTTGATCTTATGGTTGGTCAATTTTGCTAGTTCATCGAGGCTAGAGACCCCATGTCTATCGGCCATATGAATGACAATCCTGGCACAGGCATCACTATCGGCAAGGGCATCGTGGTGGTCAAACTCCTCATGCCCTATGACATAAGCCACCTGATTCAACCGATAACTCTCTAAGTTATAGGTCTTTCTAGCCATAATCAGCGAGCAGCCATAGCGAAGATCAGGTAACTCAGCTTCTATAAGAGCGGCACTAGATCTCAGCACCCCCATGTCAAAGCTGGCATTGTGAGCAATCAGGTCATCCATACCGATAAACCCAAGCATCTGCTCTAGAGCCTCTGCCCAGCTAGGAGCATCAACAACATCTTGAGGATTAATTCCATGAACCCCAATGTTGCCTGAGGCAAACCAGTCATTTGGATAGGGGGGCTTTATCAAAGTAGAGAAGGTATCAACTATTTGCCCCTCAACCACCTTCACCAACCCAACAGCACAGGGACTTGCCGAGGACCGGTTAGCGGTCTCGAAGTCTATGGCTGTGAAATTTAGCGGCATAGTTCAATCTAACCTAGGGCCAAGACAAAGCCTTGAGGCAAGTAAACTTGCTTGAATGGCTCTAACAATCGGTATCGTCGGACTACCAAACGTCGGCAAATCAACTCTCTTCAACGCTCTTACTAAGAACAATGTGTTGGCAGCGAACTATCCCTTCGCAACCATTGAACCTAACGTAGGTGTAGTTAACCTTCCAGATCCAAGACTGCAGAAGCTTGCTGACATCTTTGGAAGCGAAAAGCTATTACCTGCACCAGTATCGTTTGTTGACATCGCTGGAATCGTTAAAGGTGCATCTTTAGGCGAAGGCCTAGGTAACAAGTTCCTGGCTAACATTCGTGAAGCTGATGCTATTGCCCAGGTAGTAAGAGGATTCGTTGATCCAGATGTTATTCACGTAGATGGCAAAGTAGATGCCTCAAGTGATATCGAAACCATCAACACAGAGCTCATTTTGGCTGATCTAGAAACCCTAGATAAGGCTCGAGTAAGAATTGAAAAAGAAGTTAAGGGCAAGAAGGTAGAACCTGCTGTTCTTGACACAGTCGATGAAGCACTTGCTTTTCTAAATGCAGGTAAGCCACTTTCTGTTTCAACAATTGATCTGCTACCAATCAAAGAACTAGGTCTGCTAACTGCTAAACCTATTCTTTATGTCTTCAACGTAGATGAGTCAGTGCTTAGCGATGCTTCAAAGCGTAAGCAGTTAGCTGACCTAGTTGCTCCTGCAGAAGCAGTGTTTTTAGATGCCAAGGTTGAGTCAGAACTTATTGATCTATCTCCTGAAGAAGCTAATGAACTACTAGCTTCTCTTGGACAAGAAGAATCTGGTTTAGACCAGCTTGCTCGTATTGGGTTCAACACTCTAGGTCTTCAGACCTACCTAACCGCTGGCCCTAAAGAAACTAGAGCCTGGACCATCAAGAAGGGTGCAACAGCACCTCAAGCAGCCGGTGTTATTCACACAGACTTCCAAAGAGGTTTCATCAAAGCTGAAATTGTTTCTTTCGATGATCTAATCGCAGCAGGTTCAATGAACGATGCCAAAGCAGCAGGTAAAGTCCGCATGGAAGGCAAAGAGTATGTCATGCGTGATGGAGATGTTGTTGAGTTTAGGTTTAACGTTTAGGCAGGTCCCTAACATTAAACATGTTCACTAAGCGAGGCTTTGAACAGGTCGTTGAACTTGAAGATGGCTTTGTGCTAGTTCGTAAACACCTTTCCTAAACAAGGCTCTAAGGCCCACCTAGTCTGCGATACTTCAAGAACTAGACCAGTAAAGGAGGTGTGAATATGTTGGCTGACAAGGAATGTAACTGTGGCGAAGGCTGCAAGTGTTCAGGTAACTCACAAGATTAGTTACTGTTGCTTGGTTCTCTAGTAGACGTGGTCAAATGTTTCCAAAATGGGACATAGGCCACAAGAAGCGAGATTCGCTTTATGTGCTTAGTTGTCAGTCGTCCTCGCCCTCTTCATATTCTTCTTCATCGTCTCCGTCGTCTCCGTCTTCTTCGTCTTCTTCGTAGTCGCCCTCATCTTCATAACCCTCATCCTCTTCTTCATCGTCTTCGTCATCACCATTGAAAGTTGGTGGAGGTAGAACAGGTAGGGATGGGGTAGGCATTGGTGTTGAAGAAGGAGCTACTGAAGTGATGGGCGAAGGGATAGTGGTTTCATCTACTAGTGGAGAATCTTCACCTGGTAGCTTGGCTGATGGATCAGTCGTGGTTGTCTGAGTGATGCTTGGGGAGTTGATTTCTGAAGGTGCAGTGTTTGCCATCACGGCGAAAGTTGAACCGCCGATTGCTGTTCCAGCAATTACTAGGCTGGCTAGTGTTGTTGTTGAAATACCCATTTGGTCTCCTCTTTTCACTTACAAACTAAGCCTAGTATCTGGGTTTAGTATGCCTAGAGCCTGTGGTGAGGCTGTGTGTTCTAGAACTCTGTACTGGCTATTACAGCCTTGCCTTCTTTGATTCCATTGAGAAGAACAGTCACAACGTGGCTAGCAGTCATACCTTCAGGGAAGGCTGGGGCTGTGCCAAATATCGCTCTTGAGGCAAGTCCTGTTTCAGTGTGTCCAGGCTTGGCATCAGTTACCTGAATCTTGTCTCTGCGGAATTCTTGAGTGATCGTGGCTAGGTAACTAGCGTGAGCAGTCTTGCTCACTGTGTAAGAAGACATGCCTGGGAATACCTTTTCTGATACGACACCGGTAAATGCTGCGACAAAGGATTCATTTTCTTTATCCAGAATAAGTAGTGGATGTAATGCAGAAATGATTGCTGCTGGACCTAAGTTATTGATTTGCATCAGCTTGGCTGAGTCTGCAGGGCTAGTTTCTGTTGCTTTAGCAAAGCCAACAACTCCAGCGGCATTGATGATTCCGTTGATAGGGGTGTTGGCATCTAGTAGATAATCGGTCAGAGTCTTGATACTCTCTGGTATTTCTAGATCCACTACTAACTTGAGGGTTGCCTCAGCAGGTATCTTGGTGGCAGTCTCAGCATTGCGAGCAGTTGCCATTACCTTTGCGCCTTGAGCGCTTAGTTGTCTTACTAGTTCAGCACCTAATACCCCTGAGCCGCCTAGTACCAATATGTTCTTACCTATGAATTCCATGTATCAATTATGTCTAGATGTTTGGCTTGGGTAGTTCCCTAGGCTCAAACTCGGGAAGAATGGGCACATGAAGACACATCGCGGAGTCGTTTACTCAAGAAATGGTGGCGCTGCCGCCAGTCAACCTTTAGCTGTTTCAGCAGCTCTAGAGATCCTTAGAGCAGGTGGTTCCTTCATTGATGCGGGTATCGCTCTTAGTGCTGTTATCTCAGTAGTGGAACCAGGGGCATCTCAACTAGGTGGCGATGCATTCCTAATAACTCACCACGCAAAGACCAAAGAAAACCTAGCCTTCAACGGAAGTGGTGAAGCAGGTCACTCTGCGACTAGAGATAAGTTCAAGGACATCATTGACCACCACGGACCTAGATCCTCGACAGTGCCTGGAACAGTAGCAGCTTGGTTCGCAGCTCACGACAGATACGGCAAGTTATCTATCGCAGAGATTTTGGCTCCAGCAATTAGATATGCAGAAGAAGGCTTTCCAGCATCTAGGGATTTTGTTCTTCGAATTCAAAAGTTCTTAGAGCAGTTCCCTGCTTCTACCTTCTTCGCTGACATGGGTATCGACACATCTCTAGCTATCGGAGACGTTGTTATTCAGAAGGACTTGGCACACACTCTCAAGCTGATTGCTGCAAATGGCAGAGATGGTTTCTATAAGGGTGAGGTAGCCGACAAGATTGTTGCTGGTACTGATGGTTGGTTCAACCATGAAGATCTTGCTAACCATGAAACAAGAGTTGAAGCTCCGCTAACTGCTAACTACCGTGGTTACTCAGTTCATGGTCAACCACCCCCAACCCAGGGCATGATTCTTCTTGAAGAACTACTCCTAGTTGAAGATCAGGACTTAGCTTCTTTATCTGAAGCTGAACGTATTCACCTCATGGTTGAGGCTAAGAAGATTGGTTTCATGGACCGCAATGAAATCATTGCTGATCCTGAATTTGTTCCAGTTGATACCCAAAGAATTCTGTCCTCAGAACACATCGCTATGCGCCGCAAGCAGATAGATCCAGATAAGGCATACAACGGTCCAGAGGGAAATACTCAGGAAGGAAGTGACACCACTTACTTCATCGTGGCTGATGGCGAAGGTAATGCTGTGTCATGGATTCAAAGTGTTTTCCATGGTTTTGGTTCTGCCTTTGTTCCAAAGGGCACTGGAGTTTTACTAAACAACAGAGCAACAGGTTTCAGCTTGGAAGAAGATTCACCAAACCTGATCGTTCCAGGTAAGCGTCCAGCACACACGCTAAACGCTTGGACTATAACTAAAGCTGATGGCACACTTGCCTACGTTGGTGGAACACCGGGAGCTAACATCCAGGTGCAGACTAACTTCCAGCTAATAGTTGCTCTTATCGATCTAGGTATGAACGTGCAGGAAGCCTGCGAAGCGGCCAGATGGCAACACCTTATTGGCGACACATCAGCATATGAAACAGGTGAAGGCAAACTTCAAATTGAATCAAGAGTCTCAGAAGAGGTGATTCAGGAACTGAAGGCTAAAGGCCACGATGTGATGCTGCTGCCTGAGTATGGCCATGGATCTGCTGTTCAGCTTCTCAAGATTCTTGATAATAGAACCCAAGCTTGGGGTAGTGATGTTCGAGTGGACGGACAGGCTGCAGGTATTTAGCTGTCCCTAAATAGCGCTCAGTAATCCTCGCTATGATTGGTTTATAGATAAAGAGCAGCCGTTTTTGGCAGTCAAACTTGGGGGAGAATTATTACTATGAAGAAATCAAAGATTGCAAGAAAACTAATTTCAGCCGCTCTTTCTTTGACCTTTGTTGCTTCCTTTGCAGTTTCAGCGTCAGCTAAACCAAACTCAATTAGCGAAGCCAAGTTGCCTCCAGCCAGCTCTACACATGACCTAGTCGTCTATGGTGGATCTCCAGCTGGTGTGATTGCAGCGGTAGCTGCAAGTAGAAAGGGGCTGAAGGTAGTTCTGCTATCTCAAAGCCCAACAGTTGGTGGGACTATCTCTAACGGTCTAGGTGCCACAGATGTATTGGTGCCAGGTAACGTAACAGGCATTCCTTTGGAATTCTTCAATCAAGTAAAAGATGCTTATAAGAACCGTGATGCTTGGCGAGTAACACCAAAGCTCGCGGAAAAGATTTTTAGGAAGATGCTCAGCGCTGCCAAGGTAGATGTTTGGCTCAATGTGAATGCAACCAAGGCAACGATTGTGTCAGGCAAGATAACTTGCCTAACTATTCAAAACGACTCTAAGTTCTGTGCCAAGCAGTTCATTGATGCCTCTTACCCTGCAGATCTACTACCTCTGACTAAAACCAAATTCAAACTAGGCAAAGAAGATTTGTTTGACTACGGTGATGACAAAGGCATGGATATCGTTATCCGTTCTAGGGTGACACTGAACGAGTCGCTCACCAAGGAACAAGAGGAAAGCATCAACGCTATTCCATTCATGGAGCATCCAAAAACTTTTAGCTTGTCTAAAGTAAAGCTAACTGATGGCATGCCCTCATTCACTTACCGATTCTGCATAACTAATGGAGAGAAGAAGCGAGCATTCAGGTTAGCTCCTGAAGATGAGAAATTTGTCCCTGCTTGGAAAGTAATGATTGAAGGGTTTTCCAAGAAGCCTTGCGTTGACTGTGAAGCAACTGACGCTCATGTGGTCACAAGATTCTGGAGAATTGGTAAAGTCTTTGGCAATAAGTGGGACCTAAACTCTCTGAACTCTTTCACAAACTTTCCAATTCCTAGAAGTTACTTCAGCGATCACTCAACCAGAGCTGGAACCAACGCTCTTGCTGCCAGATACATAGAGTCCTTGGTTGCTTACATGCAAACTGATCCAAATGTAAACATCGTGGAAAAGAATGCCCTTAGAGGTTTTGGCATGTGTGCCGATGAGTTTACGGATAACAAGAACGTTCCTTACGAACCTTATGTTCGTGAAGGACGAAGACTAGTTGGAAAGTACGTCATGTTAGCAACGGATGAGAAGACCAACATCAAAAAGAAAGACAGCATAGGTATCGGTATGTATCACATCGATAACAAGCTTTCACTGAGCATTCACTATAAGAACCGCTTCTATCGTGACTACACCAGCTTCCAAAAGTCAAAGATTTATGAGATTCCCTATTCAATAACTGTTCCTAAAACCGGCCCAACAAATTTGTTAGTAGCAGTTGGAGTCTCCACTTCGCCACTTGCCTATGGCTCTATTCGCATGGAACCGCACTACATGCTTATCGGCCAAGCAACTGGAGTAGCAGCCCAACTGGCTATAAAGAGTAAGAAGAAGGTTAGTGAGATTTCAGTTCCAGAACTTCAAGGTGTTCTGAAATCTTGGGGCCAGAAGCTATCTCACTAACTAGTTCTTGACGTTTGGGTGATTGAAGTGCTCAGATACTGTTCTGTGTAAAACTCCGTTAGTTGCTAGAACACTTGAGCTTGTCGTTGTGAGTTCACCGTGTAAGTCTGAAATGGTTCCTCCAGCTTGTTCAACAATTGGTACCAGTGCTGCAATGTCATAAATTGCTAGGTTGTGCTCAGCTGTTATCTCGAGAGTTCCTTCAGCTAGCAACATGTATGACCAGAAGTCTCCAAAGGCACGAGTGCGCCATAACTTTCTTGACAGTGAAAGTAGCTGATCTAACTGTCCAATCTGATCCCATAGCTTTAGGTTGTTGTAACTCAGCGATGCATTCTCTAGGTTGTTTATCTTTGATACCTGGATAGGCACTTCTCTGCCATCAATGTGTCTGGTGTGTGCTCCTACAAGAGGCGCCGCCCACCATCTTCTGCCCATGGCAGGAGCACTAACCACGCTTACTGTTGGCTTGCCATCGATAGCTAGGGCTATCAGAGTTGCCCAAACCGGAACGCCTCGCATGAAGTTAGCAGTGCCATCGATAGGGTCAATGATCCAGGTTCTACTTCCCTTACCGTGCAGGTTCTCACCTACTGTTCCGTATTCTTCACCGATAAGAGAGTCGTTAGGTCTAGATTCTTGAAGTTTTGCCTTAAGAGCAGCCTCAACGCTTCTGTCTGCATCGGTTACCGGAGTTGAGTCTGGCTTAGTTTCAACAACAAGGTCCTGAGCATAGAAGCGCTCCAAAGAGATTGCGTCTGCGATGTCTGCCATTTCAAGGGCGAGTGCCAAGTCGTTACTGAAGTCCATGTATAAAACTTACTCGTTAGATGAGTTAGCAAGGGAAGACATCAGTCTTCGAAGGGAATCCACTCTGGCTGCAGGGATTGAGCCATTGGCTATTGCTTCATCCAGTAAGCAGTCAGGCGAGTCAATCAGGTGGGAGCAATCTCTCGGGCATTCAATCGCTACTGCCCAAAGATCTTCAAAGCTCTTGAGTAGATTCTCAAGTTTGATGTGTCCAAGTCCAAAAGATCTAACACCAGGAGTATCAATAATCCAAGCGTTTGTTTCAGTATCTAGGTTTATGGCCCTTACAGAGCTAGAGGTGTGTCGACCTCGACCAGTAACGGCATTGACTCCACCGGTGGAACGAAGAGCACCAGGAGAAACAGCATTTACCAAAGTGGATTTACCAACACCACTGTGGCCTACAACAACTGTTATCTCATTCGCTAGGAACTCGTTGAGTTCCTTTAGTGAGGGACTTTCCTGTTTGTTTAGAATTACAGGAATTGATAGTCCAGAGAAGTTGGCAAGGAACTCAGTTGGGTCAGCTAAATCTACTTTGGTAATACATAGAGCAGGTCTAAGACCAGCATCGAAGGCAGCGGCTAGATATCTATCTATCAGCCTTGTTCTAGGTTCAGGATTAGCGATAGCTACCACAATGAGCATCTGCGTTGCATTGGCAACCATTACTCTTTCAACCTGATCACTGTCATCAGCACTCCTTCTGAGAAGTGAAGTTCTAGGTTCAACCCTGACTATTCGAGATAACGCACCTACTGTGTCAGAGGTATCTCCAGCTAGAGCCACAAGGTCACCAACAGCAACACCTTCTTTTCTTAGTTCTTTGCCAAGAGTTGCTGTTATCTCTCTTGATCCAACAACTATTAAGGTGTATCGACCTTTATCAACTTGGATAACCATTCCGATAGGCGCATCTTTGTAAGTTGGTCTTGTTTTAGTTCTTGGCTTATTGCCTTTAGGGTTGGGTCTGAAGCGAATCTCACTCTCGTCAATATCGTGAGAGTCAGGCTCGGGCTCATAAAGCCAACTCAAGCTTTGTGCTCCAATAGTTGATTCCAGAGAGATACAAACTCAGGCATTGTCTTACTGACAACACTCACATCTTCAATAGTTATGCCAGGCACTCTAAGACCAATGATTGCTCCAGCTGTAGCCATCCGATGATCTTCATATGTTTTCCAAGTCCCAGAATGAAGATCTTTGCTTGTTTCAATAGCTATACCGTCAAAGAGCTCTGTGGCTTTTCCACCGATGTTATTTATTTCTTCAGTCAGAGCTGCCAGTCGATCTGTCTCATGTCCTCTTAGGTGAGCAATTCCTGTAATTCGAGATGGAGAGTCGGCAAGAACTGCCAGAGCGATAA
Organism: Micrococcales bacterium; assembly: GCA_947483795.1. Lineage (GTDB taxonomy): Bacteria > Actinomycetota > Actinomycetes > Actinomycetales > Microbacteriaceae > Rhodoluna. Next base: position 9,985 of record CANKLZ010000014.1, read on the forward strand.
TTACCGGAGCTAGTTCGCCACCAATAGATAGATCGATTTCAATTCCCTTGATTGAACCTGTTCCACTAACTACAAGATCTAAGCCAACTCGTTCAAAGCTTGCTCCCATAGCCGTGAGAATCTCAACAAAGTGCTTACCGACTTGAGTTGTTGTCTCTGGCCAGTTTTGAATAGTTACTGATCCACCAAGAACTAGAGCTGCTGCCAAGAAAGGTCCGGCGTTAGATAGGTCTGGTTCAATAGTGAACTTGCCACCCTCAATTGGACCGGGCTCAACAATCCATAGGGTCTCTTCAGGTTGAGATACCTTTACACCTCTTTGTCGAAGGCACTCAAGAGTCATTTCAATGTGAGGAAGACTTGGTAACTCTTTACCAATGTGTCTAAGCGTTAGTCCTTTAGTAAACCTTGGAGCTGCTAGCAGGAGACCTGAAACGAACTGACTCGATGCACTGGCGTCAATCTCAAGGTTGCCACCTTCGATTTGACCTGAGCTGGTGATGGTAAAGGGAAGTGACCCGGTGCCATGATCTTCAACTGACACGCCTAATGCTCTGAGTGATTCAATGGTGGTCTTCATGGGTCTTCTTCGAGCTGACTCGTCACCATCAAAGGCGATAACCCCAGGAAACAGGGCAGCCATGGGAGGGACAAATCTCATCACCGTACCGGCCAAACCGCAGTCAATGCGGGCATTTAGTGCCTTGGAAGACTCAATGTCAGTGGTAGGTGTCACTATAAGACTGTCACACCTTTCACTGACGTTGATTTGAGTCCCCAGCTTCATCAGGGACTCAATCATCAGCTGGGAATCCCTTGAATCTAATGGGTTTCTAAGGTGGCTGGGTGATGCAGCAAGGGCAGAGAGCACTAATTCGCGGTTGGTGAGAGATTTTGAGCCAGGCAAAGAGACGGATCCAGAGATGGCATGTTGAATTGTTGGGGCTAGCCAAGGACTTTTAGCCGTCCGGGAATAAATGTTGTCCGTCATGTGTTTCCTATTCTAACGGCATGCTTTATTGGTGCCCAAGGATACAGAACCGCTCAATCCCGAGCAAAACGACCCTAAGGAAGATGCTTATTTACATTACAGAGAACGCAACACTACTAGCTCCACGTCGTCACGTCTATAGTGCAACTGCCAGAATCAGCAGCAATCACCAGTCAGAACTACTAAACTCACAATCGATGAGTAACCAAACGGGAACCCCAGAAGAAAACGCCCCTCAGAGCAAGTCATTCGAAGAGGCAGCCTCACTCTATTTTGAGGATATCCGTCGCTTCTGTGTTTCTAGAGCTGGAAACCGCGAACGCGGAGAAGACATCGCCCAAGAAGCTCTCATTAGAGCCTTCAAGTCCTGGGACACATTCACTGATTTAGGTCATGGTCCAAAAGCATGGATGTTTACCATTGCAGATCGACAGCTGATCTCCTCAGGAATCAAGCAGACAAAGCTTGATGAAAAGCAGGAATATGCTTACGAAAACGAAGACGGTGTCGTGGACCATGGCTTCGACAAATTCGTTATCAAGAATTTAGTGAACTCTCCTGAAATGCAAGTTATCGAGAAGTTCGGTATCGCCGAGATCGAAGCGGCGGTCGACTCACTTGATGAAGAGTTCCGTGATGTTGCATTCCAGAAATTCATTGTTGGTCTGGGCAACAAAGAAATCGCAGATTTGCTGGGGCTCAAGCAAAACACTGTCGGTTCGAAGGTTTCCCGTGCCCGTGAAAAGCTGCACGAAGCGTTGAAAGAAATCGCAGCTGGTTACGGAATCGGCATAGATGAAGATAAGAAAAAGTAAAGGGATACTAGATGTCAGAAAAGAACTGTGAATACACTTTAGGAAAAGTTTTTGATTTCCTAGCAAATGAACTTGAAGAGAATGAAAGAACTAAGGTTCTAGATCACCTAGAGGATTGCCAAGATTGTCAGAAAGAGTATGCAATCGAAAGCAAAATATCCAAGATTATTTCTAGTTCATCGATGGAAGCTCAGACGAGTTTTGCATCCAAAATGCAGAGTCGGCTTCAGTCAGAGATCTGAAAAAGAAATCCCCGTCCAAGTGGCGGGGATTTTTCTTATATCTCTTGCTCTGGTAGATCCAGCCAGCCATACCAGCCTTGGTTGAGAACTAACCAAGCGAGCAGGCCGTGGCCGAGTTGGCCAGGCAAGCCAAACTGAGAGTTTCTTATTTCCTCGTTGAAACCAGGGTGATCGACCAGAGGTCTGAAGGAATCAACAAAAGGCAGGCTTCTTCTTGATGCAACGTCTTCGAATCCAGCTGCTAAGTGCTCAATGTCATAGTTCAACTGAGGGTTGCGGCTTGGAATAGGGGAGAGTACGAAAGGCTTCACATCTTTACTGATAGCCGTATCTAGGATGTTAGCTAGGTTTAGTCGAGATCTGGACATGGTGATTCCAGCATTGATGTCATTGGCGTTCAGGGCAACTATCAATCTGTTGTCGGTATCTGAAGCAAAACGCTTAGATGCTTCTTCAAGCCACTGCTCGCTTAGTTGAGCAGTTGTGATTTCAGGTGTTGATAGCACATAGAAGTCGATTTTTGGGTAATCACTTTGCGTCTTAGCGATAACGCGACCCACCCAACCTAAACCTTTAGGGTCGCCACCTGCACCAACGATGTCATCACCAATGATGACGACTCGTATGTTGCGACGTGGCTCTTCCATGATTTAGTTGAAAGCTCGCTCAACTAGGTCTGCTTGCTCAACGGCGTGACGTTTAGCTGAACCTGTAGCAGGAGAGGCACTTGCTGGTCTTGAAACAAGTTGAGCAACCTGACCACCCATGTATTTAGGTAGGAAGAGACCGATGTATGTCCAAGGTCCTTGGTTAGCTGGTTCATCCTGAACCCAGAACAACTCAGCTCCTGGGTACTGAGCGTAAGTTGCTTTGATTTCATCAACTGGTGTTGGGTATAGCTGCTCAACACGAACAATGGCAGTTGTTTGGTCGTTACGCTTTTCAGCTTCTGCCAATAGATCCCAATAGATCTTGCCTGAGCAGAAGAGAACCCTCTTGACGTTTGCCTTGTTAAGTCCACGCTCATCATCAATTACTGGCTGGAAGGTTCCACTAGTAAAGTCTTCAACCTTAGAAGAAGCTGCCTTTAGGCGAAGCATTGACTTAGGTGTGAACACAATCAATGGTCTTCTAGGTCTTGCATATGCTTGACGACGAAGCAGGTGGAAGTGGTTCGCCGGTGTCGATGGCTGAGCCACAGTCATGTTGTTCTCAGCACATAGCTGTAGGTATCTCTCGATGCGAGCAGATGAGTGATCTGGCCCCTGACCTTCGTAACCGTGAGGAAGCAGCAGCACTAGGGAAGAGTGCTGGCCCCACTTCTGCTCAGCTGAAGAGATGAATTCATCAAGGATGGTTTGAGCACCGTTAGCAAAGTCACCAAACTGGGCTTCCCAAAGAACAAGTGCGTCCTTACGCTCAACTGAGTAACCATACTCAAAGCCCATAGCTGCATACTCACTTAGAAGTGAGTCGTAGATATAAAACTTGGATTGTGCAGTTGAAAGGTTTCTCAGTGGGATCCACTCTTGGCCATTCTCACGATCGTGGAAGACAGCGTGACGTTGAACGAAAGTTCCACGTCTAGTGTCTTGACCTGACATGCGAACATTGACTCCTTCGACAAGAAGGGAACCTAGAGCTAGTAGTTCGCCAAAGCCCCAGTCAATACCACCATCTCTAGACATCTCTACACGCTTAGCAAGCAGTTGCTGAAGCTTAGGGTGAACGTTGAATGCTGGTGGAATGTTGCTGTGGGCAGCACCAATTAGTTCAACGATGTCCTTAGAAATCTTGGTCTCATGATTGATTTCTGGGTGATCGCTAGCTGTTGTACCAATACCCTGAGGTCTTGAAACTAGTTCAATAGGTTGAGCCATAGCTTCGTGGACATCAGTGAAAGCTTTTTCAAGCTTGGCTTGAAGATCAGCGTTTGATTGCTCGAACTCTTCACGAGTGATGTCTCCTCGTCCAACTAGAGACTCTAGGTAAAGAGTTCTAACTGAACGCTTAGCTTCAATCAAGTTATACATCAATGGCTGTGTCATCGAAGGATCGTCACCTTCGTTGTGTCCACGACGACGGTAACAAACTAAGTCAATGACTGCGTCCTTGCCAAATGTCTGACGGTAATCGAAAGCCATTTGAGCAACTCTAAACACAGCTTCAGGGTCATCACCGTTCACGTGGAAGATTGGAACTTGAATGCCCTTAGCGATGTCTGTTGCATAAACAGTTGAACGTGACATGTTCGGGGGAGTTGTGAAACCAACCTGGTTATTAATAACAATGTGAATTGTTCCGCCGGTTCGATAACCCCTGAGGTTCATCATGTTTAGAGTCTCTGGAACCACACCTTGACCTGCGAAAGCGGCATCACCGTGAATCAGGATAGGTAGTACTGGGTTCTCGTTAGGAGATTTATTGATACGGTCAAGCTTTGCTCGAACGATACCTTCAAGGACAGGGTTTACTGCTTCTAGGTGAGAAGGGTTAGCTGCAAGATATACCTTGGTGGTGTTACCGGTTGAACTTGTAAAGACACCAGAAGTACCAAGGTGATACTTCACATCTCCTGAACCCTGAACAGTCTTTACATCGGTGTTGCCTTCGAACTCTCTGAAGACTTGACCATAGGTTTTACCAGCGATGTTGGTAAGGACGTTCAGACGACCACGGTGAGCCATGCCTATGGCTACCTCATCCAGTAGGTGATCAGCTGCTGCCTGCAAGATTGCATCAAGAGCTGCAATAGTTGATTCGCCACCTTCAAGACTGAAACGCTTTTGTCCAACGAACTTGGTTTGTAGGAAGGTTTCGAAAGCTTCTGCTTCGTTTAGCTTTTCTAAGATTCGAAGCTGAGCATCGCGAGGAGGCTTTACGTAAGGAACTTCTAGGTGATCCTGCATCCACTTGCGCTCTGCTGGGTTGTGGATGTGCATGTATTCAATACCAACTGTTCGGCAGTATGAATCACGAAGAATCTTTAGTACATCTCTAACCATCATCTTTGACTTACCGCCAAAGCCACCGGTCTCATAAGTTCTGTCTAGATCCCAAAGGCTTAGACCGTGGGTTAGCACATCTAGGTCAGGGTGTGATCTCTGCTGGTATTCCAGTGGATCAATATCAGCCATAAGGTGACCGCGAACTCGGTAGGCATTGATTAGTTCTTGAACACGAGTCTCTTTGCTTCTGCTATCGGCATCTGATGTTTCAAAGTCAGTAGCCCAACGAATCGGTTCGTAAGGAATACGTAGGTCAGCGAAGATTTCATCATAGAAACCACGCTCGCCTAGAAGAAGTTCATTGATCTTTCTAAGGAACTCGCCTGAACCTGCACCTTGAATGACTCTGTGGTCATAGGTCGAGGTAAGAGTAATTACTTTGCTAACACCAATCTTGGCTAGGTGTTCTTCACTCATACCCTGGAATTCAGCAGGGTAATCAAGAGCACCTGCACCTACGATGCAACCCTGACCTTTAGTGAGTCTTGGCACAGAGTGAACTGTTCCAATTCCACCTGGGTTAGTAAGAGAAACAGTTGTTCCAGCAAAATCTTCAGCAGTTAGCTTGTTATCTCGTGCACGCTTTACTAGATCTTCATAAGCGGTTAGGTATGAAGCAAAATTTAGTCTTTGCGCCTTCTTGATGTTAGGCACTAGGAGTGCTCTGGTGCCATCAGGTTTAGGAATATCAATTGCAAGACCGAAATTGATGTTGGCAGGAGAAACTGCTGCTGGCTTGCCATCAATCTCTTCGTAGTAAACATTTTGGCTTGGGAATTCTTTTAGAGCTCTAACAATTGCATAGCCAATGATATGAGTGAAAGAGACTTTGCCACCACGGGTTCGACCTAGGTGAGAGTTGATAACAATGCGGTTATCAATCAAAAGCTTGGCAGGGATTGCTCTAACGCTTGTTGCAGTTGGAATAGTAAGAGATGCATCCATGTTGGCCGCCAAGGTCTTAGACATACCTTTCAGGATGTTGATCTGATCTTCTGCTTCTTCATCTGATTCAACTACCTGAGCCACTGGAGCTTGAGCAGGGATTGGCTGAGCTTGAGGTTCAACTCGAGTTGTCTTAGCAACTAGAGGAAGTGAACCTGTGTTGGTTGTTACAGGTTGTGCAACAACTGGCTGGGAGACAATTGGGGTGACCGGAGAAGCCTGTTGGTTACCTTGTTTGAGTTGGTGGTAACGCTCAAGGATAGGTTGCCATTCCTTGTCGATTGAATCTGGGTTTGCTAACCACTGGCTATACATTTCATCTACTAACCACTCGTTAGCGCCGAATTCCTGGCCAGATTCTGAGTTCTCGAAAGACACCGGTTAACCTCTCACTTTCGCCTAAACATGCCTTCCAAGCCTACCAAGCCAAGAAAGGCTGGATAATCGGGCTTGTCCACATCTGGAAGCCAAAGGATGTGTTCTTGTATGCTTAAAACGCTATGGACTATGACCCCTACCCTTCTTCTACTGAAGAGATTTCCCTATGAGCGAGTGGTACCTTCTCGCATCAGGGGTTGCCTTGACTTTAGGCACTGGTCTTTTCGTTGCCAGTGAATTTTCACTTATAAACCTTGAAAGAACTGAACTAGAACGCCGTCAGGACCAGGGTGAGCGAGGCCTAGCCCCAACTATTAGGGCTCTAAAGCGCTCCAGCACACACTTATCAAGTGCTCAGATTGGCATCACAATCACCACGATGCTAACTGGATTCTTAGCTGAGCCTGCTCTATCAAAGATTCTTCAACCAAGCCTTACTTTCCTTGATCTGAGCCAAGGCACCCTTCAGACCATTTCCACAATTACGGCCCTGATTATCGCGACGGTGTTTTCTTTCCTCGTTGGTGAACTGATTCCAAAGAATCTTGCTATTTCGCTCCCTCTCCAAGTGAATAAGGCAGTGATTAGATTCCAGCTTGCTTTCACTTTTGTTTTCGGTTGGCTTGTCTGGTTACTCAATAGAAGCGGAAACGCCATCGTTAGGTCTTTAGGTATTGAGCCTAAAGAAGAACTAAGTTCTTCAAGAACTGCTGAAGAACTCAGTTCGCTAGTGCAAAGATCAGCAAGCCTTGGTGTTTTGCAGCAGCGAACTGCTGACCTGATTACCAAAACTCTTGAGCTATCTCAACTAACCGCAGCAGATGTGATGACCCCGAGAACTAAATTGACTGCTCTGGATGCTTCGGCAACGGTGCAAGATGTAATAGCGCTCTCACACAACACCGGTTTTTCTAGATTCCCAGTCTTCACAGGTTCAACAGATGATGTTGATGGAATTGTTCACGTTAAGGCTGCAGCCTCAGTTCCTAGAGAAAAACGCAACATAGTTCCTGCTACCGCTCTGATGGTGGAACCATTCCGTGTTCCAGAAACTATGTCTTTAGAGAAACTTATGGGTGTGCTTAGATCTCATGGCCTTCAGTTGGCAATCGTTGTTGATGAATATGGTGGCACAGCTGGAATTGTTACTCTCGAAGATCTAATTGAAGAACTTGTTGGTGAACTAGGCGACGAGCACGATCGAGCCAAAGTTGAAATCACCGGGGGTAAGGACCAGTCGTACTCATTCCCTGGAATGTATAGGCCTGATGAGTTGCTTGAAAAGCTTGCAGTCAAGGTGCCAGAAGACGGTTCATATGAAACAGTTGCAGGGTTCCTGATGGCTCGACTCGGTCGAGTTGCTGCTGTGGGCGATGAGGTACAAATCGAAAGCGGTCTTCTAAGAGTCGAGCGCATGGATGGTAGACGAGTAGATCGAATCCGTTTCATTCCTGAGTTCACAGTTGTAGAGGAGGGTAGTAAAGATGACTGATCCAATTGTTGCCTTGCTCTCCTTTATCGGATTGCTTTTAGCCAGCGGGTTCTTCGTTGCAGCTGAGTTTGCTATTTTCTCAGCCCGCAGAGCGCAAATAGAGCCAAGAGCTGAAGCAGGCTCAAAGCCAGCCAAGCTCACCATCAAGGGCATGGAGAACGTCAGCCAGATTGTTGCAACCTGTCAATTGGGTATCACAATTAGCGCTCTGCTAATCCTGACCGTTGTTGAGCCAAGCATTAAAGATTTACTCAAGGAGCCTCTGACCTCACTTGGTCTTGGTAAAGAAGCTGTCTATGTCACTTCATTCCTGATTGCTCTTACAGTTGTTACTTTCCTACACGTCTTGATTGGCGAGATGGTTCCAAAGAACATCGCTTTCTCAATACCAGAAAGAGCAGCTCTTGTTCTAGTTCCTATTGCCTATGGAATATCGATTGTCATGAAGCCCGTGGTCGGTGTCTTGAATGGAATAGCAAACGGAGTCCTAAAGGTTTTCGGCGTTAAGGCTGTCAATGAGGCGAATAGCGCTTACACCTTGGATCAGGTTGAAAACATTGTTGAGCACTCAACGCGTGAAGGTGTTCTGATTGATGAGACCGGTGCGATTGGAAATACTTTCGAGTTTACTGAAAAGAAAGTGCAAGACATTATTGTCCCTATTGGAAAGCTAATTACTTTCAAACTGGATGTGACACCGAGAGACATTGAACTAGCGGTTGCCAAACACGGCTTTAGTCGTTACATCATTCTGGATGATGCAGGGGAGATAGAAGGTTATCTTCACCTCAAGGATGTTATCGATAGCGATGAAGAAGAAGCGGATGAACCAGTTCAGCGCAAGCTTCTTAGAACTGTGAAATCTATTGGTGGCACAGTTGAACTTGAAGATGCTCTAGCCCTCATGAAGAGAGACCGCCAGCACCTGATGGCTAACTTCAACGATGAAGGCAAGCTAGTTGGATTACTCTTCCTTGAAGATATCTTGGAAGAACTTGTTGGTGAAGTTCAAGACGCCACAAGACGTGACTAGGCCGGGTATGTTCCTCTGCTGTACTGGTTAGGCCAGTAATCAACCTCAACACCTAGTTCATGAGCTGCTCTTAGCGGCCAATATGGATCTCTTAGTGAGAGTCTTCCAATCATGATGATTTCAACATCAGTAGTTTGCAAGATCTCTTCTGCTTGCTTTGAGTCTGTGATTAACCCAACTGCGGCAACTGGTGACTCAACCTCTTCAGCCACATCGTTAGCCATCGGTACTTGGTAGCCAGGTCCAAAAGGAATCTTAACGCCAAGAACTAGTCCACCACTTGAGATATCAAATACATCGGCACCTACTGCTTCACAGAGCTTAGCTACCTCTGCACACTGTTCAACTGTGAAACCATCCTCACGATAATCAGTCGCTGAGAATCTAACGATGATTGGAACATCTTCTCCAACTGATGCTCTGATGCCACTGATAATGTCTAGTAAGTATTTCGCACGTTTTTCTAAGGAACCACCGAACTCATCAGTTCTTTGGTTTGTTATCGGGGAGAGGAATTGGTGCACAAGATAACCATGAGCTGCATGTATTTCTAGAACGTCAAAGCCCGCATCGATAGATCTCTTGGCTGCATCAACCCAGTCTTGAATTGAAGAGTAAACCTCTTGGGTAGTTAGTTCGTGAGGAGTGTTGTATTCAGGGAAAGCTTCGCTGGTTGAAGAGACAGGTACCCAGCCACCATTTTCAACTGAGATGGCTCCTTGGCCTGACCAAGACCTATAGTTACTTGCCTTGCGTCCAGCATGAGCTAACTGAATAGCGGAGAGAGCTCCGTGCTCTCTAATAAAATCAGTCACTTCTTTCCAAGCTTTACCCTGGTCATCATTCCAGATGCCGGTATCCCAAGGGCTGATTCGACCATCGGGGTGAACAGCTGTTGCCTCACACATAACAAGACCTGCGCCACCAACAGCCCTTGAACCTAGGTGAACAACGTGCCAGTTGGACGGCATGCCATCTTGGTTTTCACAGGAATACTGACACATCGGTGCAATCCAGATGCGGTTTCTTGAGGTCTTGGTTCTAATGGTTAGTGGTTCAAATAGCTTGGTCATAGCCCCAGCCTAGTCAAGCCAATAAGTCTTCACGCCTAGACTTACACGAGAGACAAAAATGAGGAGAACCACTTTTGCTAGCTAAGCTTTTGCCGCGTTTGGTGGTACTGACGCAGAAGTTCTGGTTCGTTCTTAGTATTTCGCTCGTTGCTCACCTGCTTTTGATTTGGCTTGGAACAGCTAGCGGCGATCCTTACGGTGATGTGCGATACACCTATTCATCATGGGTAACCACCAGCCTTCAGGGTGGTTACATTCTTGGCATCAACGAACCATGGGTTTATCCATACATCGCAAACATTCCTGTTTGGTTAGCGAATGTTATCTGGCCTGCTGATTACATGACTGGTTGGTTCATACTTTGTGTGAATGTAAACATGCTGCTTATTGCTTACCTCCTTGGTTGGGGTAAGCAGATGGATAGAGCCAAGGCAGCCTGGTTCTTTATTGGCTGTGTTTTTCTTTGCGGACCTGTGGCTCTTGGTCGTTTAGAAGTATTCAGCCTGGCCCTCACTGTTCTTGCTGCAATCTCTTTCATCCAAAAGAGAGAATCAACTTCAATGCAGTTCTTTAGCTTGGCTACCTGGATCAAGGTTTCGCCGGTTGCAGGTATCTTCACCGGCTTTGTAGTTTCAGATAGAAGATTCAGATTTGTTTTACACATGGCTATAGGAACTGTGGTTCTTTTAGTCATTGGCCTGCTTCTTGGAGGCGATCAGAACATGTTTAGCTTCATAGGCATGCAGTCTGGTCGAGGTATTCAGGTTGAATCAACAGTTGCAATTTTCTGGCTATTGCAAATCCTGTTCATGATCCCAGGTGCTGATGTGGTTTATGACCAAGCGATTCTCACTTTCCAAGTAACCGGTTTTGGCGTGACCGAAGTTGCTAGCTTGATGACCCTTGTTCAATTCGGGGCACTAGCTATCACTATCTTCCTAGGCTTTAGAGCAAAGCGTAGGGGAGTAGATGCCAACACTTTGTTTGCTTGGATGTTCCTAACAGCAACTCTTGATTTACTTGTCTTCAACAAGGTCGGCTCTCCTCAGTATCAACTATGGGTTATTGGAGCAGCGGTATTTGGCGTTATGGCAGGAACTGCACATTGGAAGTTTGTAAGCGTGGTGACGATTATCACTTCAGGGCTCTCTTGGCTAATCTTCCCAATCTTCTACGGCTCTTTGCTTGATGGAGAAACAGTGGGTGTTGGACTTCTGATTCTCAGAAACCTAGGAGTGGTAGCAATACTGGTCTATGCCAATATTCAACTCACCAAGCTCGGCAATAAGGCTAAGAGCGAAGTAGCTTAGCTAAAAGCGGACCAACCTTTTGGTGTTCAATTAGGAAACCATCGTGGCCAAACGAGCTCTTGATGGTGTGTAACTTTCCACCAACTAATTCAGAGGTTAGGTTCTCAGCAATAAACCTTTGATTCTCGATAGGGAATAACCTGTCGCTATCGATACCAATGACTAAGGTTTTTGCTTTGATCTTCCCTAAAGCCGCTTTAGCTGACTTTCTACCCCTACCGACATCATGAGAGTTCATGGCTTCTAGAAGTGTGATGTATGAATTGGCATCAAATCTTCTGGTGAACTTGTTGCCATGGAAATCTAGGTAAGAAACAACTGCAAAGCGACCGCCTTCACCTAGAGGGTTTATCTCACTTTGCCAGCTTCTATCGAAGCGTTCGTTTAGTTCACTAGGGGATCGGTAATTCAGTAGAGCCATTCTTCTAGCGAGAGCTAACCCAGCATGAGGACCTAGACCTGCCTTGGCATCGTAGTAATTACCTTTGACAAAGTTAGGATCAGTCTTGATGGCTTCAACTTGAACAGAGTTCAAGGCAATCTGATCGGCTGAAGTAACAGCAGGGGCAGCTATCACGGCGATACGTTGAACTCTTGCCGGAAACTGAATTGCCCACTCAAGAACATGCATGCCACCCATAGAGCCACCGATAATTGCATGCCATGAGTTGATGTTCAGAGAATCAGTTAGAGCAACCTGAGCTAATACCTGGTCTCTAATAGTTAGGTAAGGAAACCTTGATCCGTATTCTCTGCCCGTTTTATCAAGAGATGATGGGCCGGTTGAACCCTGACAGCCACCCAGAATGTTGGGAGCTACAACAAAGTATTTGTTGGTATCGATAGCAAGCCCTGGTCCAATTAGTTCACTCCACCAACCTTCAGTTGGATGTTCTTTACTTGATTTGCCAACGGCATGAGAATCACCTGTTAGAGCATGCAAAACAAGAACTGCATTGGAGGAATCTTTGTTTAGTGTGCCCCAGGTTTCAAAGGCTAGTTTTGCCTGATGAAGTTCTTTACCTGATTCAAGAGTCAGAGTGCCAAGGTTGGCGAAAGATCTATCACCTACAGGATCACCGTCTCGCCATGCTCCAGTTGCCTTAGGCTTACCGACTAGTTGTCGGGAAAGCTCTTCGGTTATGAGCTCGGACGGGACGGTGTCCTCAGGTGTTTGAAATTCCATCTAGTGAATCAGTACTTCCTTACTTTGCAGCTGCAAAGCCTGTTTCAAGATCTGCAAGTAGATCATCGATTGACTCTAAACCTACAGACAATCTGATAAGTCCAGGGGTCACACCAGCGGTTAGTTGCTGTTCAGGAGTTAGTTGTGAGTGGGTTGTTGAGGCTGGGTGAATAACTAGAGATCTAACATCACCAATGTTGGCAACATGGGAGAAGAGTTCTAGCGAATCAACGAACTTAGAACCCTTTTCACGACCACCCTTGATTTCGAAGGAGAC